>JAIQFU010000138.1 GCA_020073115.1 Terriglobia bacterium | reverse complement strand
CTGGGCTACTACGCGCGCGCCCGCAACCTGCTGCGCGCCGCGCGCCGCATCCGCGAGGCGGGAGCCTTTCCCCGGGACTACGATGGCATCCGCGCGCTCCCCGGAGTGGGCGCGTACACTGCCGCCGCCGTGGCCAGCATTGCCTTCGGCCTCCCCTACGCCGTGGTGGATGGAAACGTCCTGCGGGTGGCCGCGCGGATGGAGAACGACGCGGCCGATATCGGCTCGGCGCGCACGCGCGCGCGCTTCGGCGGCCTGGTCGAAACCTGGCTGGACCGGCGCCGCCCCGGCGACTTCAACCAGGCGCTCATGGAACTCGGCGCCACGGTGTGCCTGCCCAAGGCGCCGCGCTGCGCGACATGTCCCCTGGCGGCGCTCTGCCGCGCCCGCGCCGCGGGGACCGCCTCCAGCCTCCCGGTGAAGCTGCGTAAAACCGCGCGCGTAAGCCTCCAAAGCCGGCTTCTGGTGGTGCGCCGCCGGGGCCGCATCCTGCTCCGCCGGGAAGGATCCAACGCCCGCCGGATGGCCGGCTTCTGGGCCCTGCCTACCCCGGAGGACCTGCCGGACGCGCGCCTGGGCGAATGCCTGGGCGAGTTCCGCCACACCATCACGCATCACCAGTACCGTTGCGCCGTGTATCCGGCGGAACTGAAAAGCGGGGGGCGGGGAAGCGGGTTTCGCTGGCTGTCGGCGAAGGAGCTTTTGAGGATCCCGCTGAGCACCACGGCGCGGAAAGCGCTGGCGCTGGCGGTCGCAGTCCGTTGTTCCGCCGCTCCCCGGCCCCTGGCCCCCGACCCCCGGCCTCCGCGATAATACCGGGGTGGGCCAATTCGCGTTCGATTTCGACCTGACGCCGCAGCGCCGCATTTATTCCGTAGCCGAATTGAACGCGGAGATCCGCGCGGCGCTGGACCAGCGCTTTCAGGACATCTGGGTGGCGGGCGAAATTTCGGGCCTCAAGCTGGCCGCCAGCGGGCATTACTATTTCACCCTCAAGGATCACGATGCGCAGGTGCGCTGCGTGGCCTTCCGCTCCTCGCACCGTTTCTGGAGATTCAAGCCGCGCGACGGACTGGCCGTGCTGGCGCGCGGCCGCATCGACGTCTACGAAGCCCGCGGCGAATACCAGTTGCTGGTGGAGACGCTCGAGCCGCAAGGGCTGGGCGCCCTGCAACTGGCTTTCGAGCAGCTCAAGAAGAAACTGGCGGCGGAAGGTTTGTTCGCCCCCGAGCGCAAGCGGCCGCTGCCGCTTTTTCCGCGGCGCATCGGAATCGTGACCTCGCCCCGTGGGGCGGCCATCGCCGACCTCGTCCAGGTCCTCTGCCGCCGCCGCCCCGGCCTGCACATCCGGCTCTTTCCCGCGCTGGTCCAGGGCGAGGGCTCGGTGGAAGACGTCTGCCGCGGCATCGAGTATTTCAGCCGTTCGGGTTGGGCGGACCTGCTCATCGTGGGCCGCGGCGGCGGATCGCTCGAAGACCTCTGGACGTTCAACGAAGAAGCCGTGGCGCGCGCCATCGCCGCCTGCTCGGTGCCCGTGATTTCCGCCGTCGGCCATGAAACCGATGTGACCATCGCCGATTTCGTGGCCGACCTGCGCGCGCCCACGCCATCGGCGGCGGCCGAAATGGCCACTCCCACGCGCGAGGCGATGTGGGACCGCGTGGAAAGCGCCCGCGGCAAAATCGCGCAGGGCCTGCGCTACCGGCTCGCCATGCTGGAGCGCCGCCTGCGGCAACAGGGCATCGACCGCGCCGCCGGCGCGCTGCACCGCCGCGTGGGACGCAGTCTCCAGCGCATCGACGAGATGGGTTACCGCCTGCGCGACGGCGTTCGCCGGGCCGTCGAAACGCGCGAGCGCGCTCGGCGCGCCCTGGAAGCGCGGCTGCGCAGGTTTGACATGCGCCCCCGGCTTGCCGGCGACCGCCGCCGCATGGAAGCGGCCCGCGCCGCCGCCGTGCAGCGCATCCAGATGCGCCTCGCCCACCGCCGCAGCCGCCTCGAGCAGTTGGCGGCCAAACTCGGCCAACTGAGTCCCCTCCGCGTCCTGGACCGCGGTTACGCCATCGTGTCCCACCAGAGCGGGATTGTGAAAGACGCGGCCGCCGCGCCTGCCGGATCCGCCATCCACGTGCGCCTCTCCAAAGGCGAGTTGGACGCGCGCGTGGAGTAGGCGGGGCGGGCCTACGGGCTGCCCGCCCCCGACGAACAGGTCGGGGAACTACCCCACGGGCGTTTGCATACAGCAGCGGATTCTGAAATCGGGCTAGAATCAGAGTTTCGGCTCTCATGGTCACCTTCAAAGAGAACATCGCCGCCCTCGAGCAGTCCAAAGAGCGGCTTCGCCAGGGCGGCGGGCCGGAACGCGCCGCCAAACAGCACAGCGAAGGCAAACTCACGGCGCGGGAGCGCGTCAAGGCCCTGCTGGACAAGGACAGCTTCCAGGAAATCGGCCTCTTCGCCCAACACCGCGCCACTCTTTTCGGCATGGCCGATAAGCCCCTCCCCGCCGACGGCGTGGTCACGGGCAGCGGAACCGTGGAGGGCCGGACCGTGCACATCGCCAGCCAGGATTTCACCGTGGCCGGCGGCTCCGCGGGCGAGGTCCATGGCTACAAAATCGCCGATGCCATGAAGTACTCCCTCAACACCGGCACGCCCTTCGTCTTCATCAACGATTCCGGCGGCGCCCGCGTGCAGGAAGGCGTCGGCAGCCTTTCGGGCTACGCTCGCGTGTTTTATCACAACACGCTGCTTTCCGGCGTCGTGCCCCAGATCTCGCTTATCTGCGGACCGTGCGCGGGCGGCGCGGCCTACAGCCCCGCCCTCACGGATTTCATCATTCAGACGCGCTACGCCTACATGTTCATCACCGGCCCCGCGGTCATCAAGCAGGTCACCGGCGAGGTGATCACTTCCGAACAGCTCGGCGGCCCGCGCGCCCAGATGAACGCCTCCGGCGTCGTCCACTTCGTCGCCGAGAACGACGGCGAAGCGATCAAAACCTGCAAACGCCTGCTCTCGTTCCTTCCCTCCAACAACCTGGAGGACCCGCCGCGCGGCGATCCCGACAAGCGCCACATGCACGATTTCGCGCTCAACCACATCGTGCCCGACGAACCCAAGCTCCCCTACGACATACGCGAAATCATCACGCGCCTGGTGGACCGGGGCGATTTCCTCGAAGTGCACCAGGAGTTCGCGCGCAACGTGGTGGTGGGGTTCGGGCGGCTGGTCGGACGCACTATCGGGATCATCGCCAACCAGCCCGCCGTGCTCGCCGGCGCATTGGACATCAACGCGTCGGACAAAGCCGCGCGCTTCATCCGTTTCTGCAACGCGTTCAACATCCCGCTGGTGACCCTGGTGGACGTTCCCGGCTTTCTGCCCGGCGTGGACCAGGAGCATAACGGCATCATCCGGCACGGCGCCAAGCTGCTGTTCGCCTACTCCGCGTCCACCGTGCCCAAGCTCACGGTGGTGATCCGCAAGGCCTATGGCGGCGGATACATCGCCATGTGCTCCAAGGACCTGGGCGCCGACCGCGTGCTCGCCTGGCCCTCCGCCGAGATTGCCGTGATGGGGGCCGAGGGCGCCGCCGAAATCGTGTTCCGCCGCGAGATCGCCGCGGCCGAAAACCAGGAGACCCGACGCAAAGAGCTGATCGAGCAGTACCGCAGCGCATTCTCCACGCCGTACGTGGCGGCGGGCGCGCGGCTGGTGGACGACATTATCGAGCCCGCCGAGACGCGCGGCGTTCTGGCCGCGATCCTCGATACGCTCGTCTCCAAGCGCGAAGTGCGCCCCTCGAAGAAACATGGCAACATCCCGCTCTAGGTAACCATGGCCGCTATTGCGATTGCGAAATCCGAGATTGAAGATCAGAGCCCGGACGCCGGCTCCACCCAGACGCTCAGCGATTGGCAGCGGCGCCGCATCCTGATCGCCGCCGCCGCGGCCGCGGCGCTCGGCGCCCCCGTCCGGATTCTCGATATCCGGCCGGCGGCCGGCGCTCCCAGCCGCTGGGTGCGGAAGGGCCGGCTCACCAGTCAGAGCCGAGGCGCGCCGCGCGCGCGGCGCCCCGCGCCGCAGGCGGCCGAATTGCCGCAGCCCGAGGCCCGGGAGGGAGAGTCCGAATCGTGAAGCTCCGGATCACCCTGGAAGGCATGGCCTACGACGTGGACGTGGAGGTTCTGGGGGAGGCCCCCGAACCAGACGCCGAAGAGCCCTTCGGGATCCCCGAAGGCCTCGTGATGCCGCCTCCCCCGCCCGACGTCCGCCCCGAGGACCGCATCTGCCGCAGCCCCATCGCCGGGCTGGTCATCACGGTAGCCGCCGCCGTGGGCCAGGCCGTGCGCAAAGACGATCCCATCATCACCCTGGAAGCCATGAAGATGCAGGTGCCCATCGGCGCCCCCGTGGACGGAACGGTGGTGGACATCCAGGCCGCCGAAGGCGACGCCGTCCTCCCCGGCCAGGTTCTCTTCACCCTGGAGTAGCGCGGGGGCGCGTCCCCAGCCTGCCCCACGGCAAAGTGGGTGCGCCGCGTTGTACCATTTCGGCTATGGCGTTCCCCTTTGCGGACGCACAGCGGCGACGCCTTTGGCGGGTTCACCACTGCCGGCAACCCCGTGGTGATCGGGGCCGCGCTCGCCGCGCACGCCGCCCGGGAGCGCTCCGCCGGCCGGGCGTTTGAAATCGGGAACATCGGGGTGGCGACGGGCGCGTCCATGGATGGGATCCTCGCCGACGCCATCGCCGTGCGCACGCCGTACCAATCCGCCGCGCGGCTCCGCGCCCGGATCAACGCCGGCCAGTGCCGCTTCTTCGACGCGCATCTCTCCCACCTCACCCAGCAACTGCGGTACGGCTTTCTCGGCCGCATCGATTGGGCCGTTGTGCAGGCCGCCGAGATCGCGCCCGATGGTGAAGCGCTGCTCACCTCGGCCATCGGCGGCGCTCCCACCTTCTGCCACCTGGCGGACCGCGTCCTCATCGAGCTGAACCACGCGCATCCCGCCGCGCTCCGAGGTTTCCACGATATCTACGAGCCGGCCGACCCGCCGCACCGCCGCGAGATCCCCATCTACCGGGCATCGGACCGCATCGGCTCTTCCCGGTTGCGCGTGGACCCCGCCAAGATCGCGGGCGTGGTGGAGTGCGAAGCTCCGGACGAGGGCGCGGGGTTCGATCCTCTCGGAGAGATCACGGACCGCATCGGCGCCAACGTAGCGGAATTCCTGGCGGGCGAACTCGCCGCCGGCCGCCTGCCCTCATCTTTTCTGCCCATCCAATCCGGCGTGGGCGACATCGCCAACGCCGTCCTCCGCGCCCTGGGCAGCCACCCCGGCGTGCCGCCGTTCGAGATGTACACGGAGATCATTCAGGACGCCGTCATTGCCCTGATGCAGGCCGGCCGGGTGCGGTTTGCGAGTTGCTGCGCCCTGACCCTCAGCCGCGAAGCCCTGCGCCACGTCTACGACAATCTCGAGGACTATCGCAGCCGCATTCTGCTGCGCCCGCAGGAGATCACCAACCACCCGGAGGTGATCCGGCGGCTCGGCGTCATCGCCATGAACACGGCGCTCGAAGCCGATATCTTCGGGAACGTCAACAGCACGCACGTCCTGGGCCGCAACATGATGAACGGCATCGGCGGTTCGGGCGATTTCACGCGCAACGGCTATCTCTCGATCTTCAGCTGCCCTTCCACGGCGAAAGCGGGCCGCATCAGCACGATTGTCCCCATGGTGACGCACGTGGACCACAGCGAGCATTCCGTACAGGTCCTGGCGACGGAGTGGGGCGTGGCCGACCTGCGCAGCCTCTCTCCCAACGAGCGCGCGCGCCGCATCATCGAGCGCTGCGCCCACCCGGACTACCGCGACGAGCTATTCGGTTATCTGAAGCTGGCCGAAGGCGGGCACACCGCGCACACGCTCCGCGCGGCCTTTGGGTTTCACGAGAGGTTTCAGGAGACGGGAGATATGCGGTAGGCAGCGCCACCGGTGGCCGCTTTCGCCACTGGTGCTTTTCGCTTAATTCGGGGACAGGCTACGAAATCCCCAAACTGCGGGCATTTCGAAGCCTGTCCCCGAATTAGCAGGGTTAGAAGTTGAAGCGCAGCATGAACTCCAGAATGCGGCCGCCCGGCTCCACCGTGCCCGAAATGTCGCGGTAGGCGCCGGCCACCTGTCCGAAGCTTGAACCGACGTTGTTATAGCTGTTGAAGTTTGTCACGTTGAGGATGTTCAGCGCCGTGGCGCGGAACTCCAGGTTCATGCCTTCCCTCCAGATGCCGGTCCTCTTGACCACGCTGGCATCGAAGAACCGGTTCCAGTTCTGGTACAAGTAGCCGCGCCAGCCAATTTGGCCGGTGGCCGCGGGACCGATGTAGGGCTGGGTCGGGTCCACCATGGCTGGCGTCTTGCCGCCCTGGTTGAACGCCGCCATGGTGTTGTCGATGACGTTCTGCGGCAGGTAATACACCACGCCAATGCCGTTGGCGTTCGTGGCCTTGCGGATATTGACCATCTGCCGCAACTGCTTGGCGTCCATATTGTACAGCGTAATGCCGTCGCCGTTTTGGTTAAACGTCCCCAGGCTGCTGGGGAAGAAGGGCAGTCCGGACTGCACGCGCACCACGCCGTTGACCTCCCACCCCTCCGCGATTTTGCGAACCACCGCGTTTCCGCCGCTGGCCAGGAACCGCTGGCCATGGCCGAAGGGAAGTTCGTAAATCCAGTTCGCCTTGATGGCGTGCCGCATGTCGTATCCCGAGGGCAACTTGTCCATGCTCAGGTTACGGAGCGTAGTCGGCTGCGAGGAACTGGTGCTGCTGTTGGTGGCGCCATTGGCCATCGACTTCGAAAACACGTAGCTGGTCTGCGCCTGGAGGCCCCGGGTGAGACGTCGCCGCAATTCCAGTTGAAATGCGTTGTAGTACGACGACCCGTTGTTGTCCAGGAGGTAGGAACCGCCGTTTCCCACTGTGGGATTCACAAAGAACATATTCACCGGATAATTAGCCTTCGTGAGGTTGGTCATGCGGGCCGAATTGGTGGCGATGGAATTGGCCGAGGCGCCCGCTTGGCCCATCATCAGGTAGGTCGCCGTGGTGTTATCGCTGGTAGTCCCCAGCGCCGTCTGAAGAATCGGTATCGGCCCTTGGCCCGCCAGCCCGGTGTTCCCGAAATTGACCACGCCGGTGTTCTTGGTAATATCGCCGCCGCGGGCGATCCGCAGGTTATTCTGCGCGATCTTGAACTCGTTCAGGAATCCGTTTTCGACGATGTTCGCCTCGTTCAGGTTGTACTGCCGCCACTGGTGCAGTCCGTGATTGCCGGTATACCGTGCTTCGACGACCGTGTTGGGCGTCAACTCGCGCTGGAAGCCGATATTCCAACTCTGCACGTAGCCCAGCTTGAGGTTGGGAGCAAAGTCGTTCAGGCTGGTGTTGAAGGCAGCGGCAATGGGGTACGAGGGCGTACTCACCAGCCCCGCCTTCGTGGGCCAACTCGGCTGGCGGAACAAAACGCTGCCCGGAGCTCCGAAGTCCGAGGGCGTACTGGCGTAGCTGACGCTGGCCGTCTGGGTGATGCCTTGGTTGGAGCCCCAGAGGCTGATAAACACGTTCTGTCCTTCGCGAATGGTGGCGATGTTGTAGCCCATGCGGAAAACAGACGCCCCTTCGTGGCTTCCGAAGATCTTGCCCAGGAAGCCGTCTGCCTTCGGGATCTGCCAGGCCAGGCCTATCGAAGGCGCCCACTGCGCGGGAATGGCGTAGGCATCGCCCTGGACCGAGTTGTATACCGGGAGCTTGCCGGTGAGTACGCCGGGCTTGAACAGGTTTCCGATGCCCGAAAGGCCCCACAGACTGTCGTATCCTACCCGCGAGTAAAGGCCGTTCAGGTTCTGGAAAGCGCCCTCTTTTTCGTAGCGCATCCCGAAGCTAAGGGTCAGGTTGGGCTTCGCGCGCCACGTGTCCTGGCCATAGAAGCTATACTCCCGCATCTGGTTGCGGTCGATCGGCGCCACCGGAGAGTATTGTTTCGTTTTCTCGTCCAGCACCAGTTGCTTGGAGATCGACGACACGCGCCCCGTGAGAGCCGCGTACAGCGCCTCGGCATCGCTCAGGTTGGTGCTCGTCGCGCTCGGGAAGTTGCCGGTTGCGGTGGACGTGAACATGTTCGTCGAGCCGGTGATGATCGGATCGCCGCTCACCACGCCCATGGAAATGCTGGGCATTGTATCGGTGCTGGCGATCTGCTGCCACGAGTTGACCTGCGTGAACGTGCCGCCAAAGGCGATCTGGTGCGAACCCTTCAGCAGGCTCATGTTATCGGCGATATCTTTCACCGGCGAGTTGCGGCGCTGCGCGCTGGTCGAGGTCGTAACCGCGGATACAAAACCAAGGACCGGCCGGTAGCCCCGCCAGGTGTTGTACAGCCCGGGATTAATCTCCGGGAAGAACAGCACCGTGCCGCCGTTCAATCCGGCGCGTAGCTCGTTGGTGATCCGCCCGCCGAACGTGGACCGCAGCGAAAGCGTGCCCATGAACCGGTTGCTGTACTGCCCCGACTGAGCGTCCGAGCCCAAGACTACGCCCGTGCCCGGAAACGCAGCCACAACGTTGTTCAGAAAATCGGGAACCGAAATGTACTTGTCGTAGTTATAGACGAACGAGAGGAAGTGGTTGCTCGTCAGGTTGTAGTCGATGCGGCTGGTCAGGAAGTGCCGCGTCTGGTTGCCGGTAGGCTGATAGTTCAGGTCCACGCGGTTGTAGTCGTTGTTGTTGGCGATGCGCGACTGCACCGTGCTGCCGGCTTGGCCGGCCGTGGCGGATTCATCCTGCAGGGTTTTGAGCAAAACCGGATCCGGAGTGGAGGTGTAGCCGCCGGCCGCGGCGATCTTGTAGAGATCCACCTGGCGCGTCACGCCGCCGGCATTGTACGTGAACAGGCCCTTCAGCGCGTCTGGAGTCAGGACCTGGCGGGTGTACGATTTCGTGCCCGGCAGCAGGTACTGCTCGTAGTTGGCGAAGAGGAATAGCTTGTTTTTCAGAACCGGGCCGCCGCCGTGAAGCCCACGCTGCGTCAGCTTGACGATATCGCGCGGGAGATTCTGCTGGTTGTTGAAGTAGTAATTGGCGTTCCAGCCGGTCTGCCGCCTCTGGTAGAAGCCGCCGCCGTGCCACTCGTTGGTGCCGCCCTTGGTAACGAATTTGATCTGCGCCGCGCCCTGGCCGCTGGCATCGGCGCTGCCGGCCGACGTCGTCACCGTCAGCTCATCCAGCGAATCTACGGAAGGGTAGATGTAGCTGAAAAAGCCGTCGCTCGACTTCAGCATGTTGTCCTGGGTATTCATGCCGTCGATGGTGACGTTGAGCGCGCCGCGCGGCAGTCCGTTCACCGACGAACTGCGCGGGTTGGTGGGCGTCTGCACGCCCGGCTGGGTGACCAGCAACTCGACCGCGTTGCGCGTGGCGAACGGCAACTCGAAGAGTTGTTTCCCGCCGATCGTGTTGCTTACCGCGGCGCTCGTGGTCTGAACGATTTCCGCGCCGGCCGTCACCACCACGCTCTCCGTGGACTGCCCCAACTCGAGCTTGACGTTGACCGTCGCCGGAACGCCGGAGTTCAATACGATGTCGTCATAGGTCGCCTTCTTGAACCCCTGGACCGTCACCGTCACGCGGTAAGTCGCGGCCGGCAAAGAGGGAATGGCGAACTCCCCGCGGTCGTTAGTCGTCGTTTTCAGCGACCCGGCGGTGGCGATGTTGGTCACCACAACCTCCGCCCCGGGCACAGCAGCCCCTTGCGGATCGGTCACGGTACCGTCGATACGCGCCAGGTTTACTTGCGCAAGGACTATCGCAGCGCTCGTCGCTAGTAGCGCCAACAGCCTTTTCATTGTCATGGCCCCCTTCAAAAATAAAAGTTGAAATTATTGCAAACACCACGCCCCGCAAGGCGCCGCCGAATAAGGGGACCCACCAATTTGTTTCAGCTGCCGGTACTCGCCGCCGGGATGGAAGCATCAACCCGGACCAGCGTCGGGAAAGGCTAGGCTTCGCCCGCCAGCCCCAAAACCTCGACTAACACCTCCGTCACGTCCTAACGATTTTGAAGAGTATGACACAAGGCGTACAGGAGTTCAAGGGCAAAAGGCTTCCTTATCTTCTTTCCCGAATTATAAAGAAGGCAAAGGTTCTATTAGGGGTCCTATAACTTCTATGCTGCAAATTGAAACTCCGGAGAAACCCTGTAGTAACCACCCCCGGCGCGTTGTGCTTGCCGGAACTGCGCTGCCATCCCGAGCCGCCTGGCCCCACGGGTACCCTGGACTGGTTGCGAAAAAGCTCGGGGGAAAAGACGGCTACGTCTGAACACGGCTGGACACGGATTCTATGCAAAGGCGTTATCCGTGGCCAGATTGGATTTTTCAGCGGAAGCCAAACCAGCCAGGCGCACAGAGCACAACTTACAAGAGGTGCTCTAACTCAAGTGGGTCCAGCTATTTCTGAGACTCCGCCGGGCAGTGTCAGAACCCTTCCCAGACCAAAGCCGAGAAACGTCTGATGGTGCGGAAGCCGACCCGCTCATACAGCTTCACCGCGTCCTCGTTGGCCGCCGTGACGGTCAGGCTGGCGGAGCGGCATCCTATGTTCCGCAGCGCCGTGAGCGACTGCCGCAGTAACTCGTGTCCGATGCCCGTCCCGCGCACCGGCGGGGCCACGCAGATCTGCGTGATGTGCCCGCATTCCGGCGCCACCAGGCTTGCCAGCGAGAGGCCGCACAGCCGCCCGCTCACGGCGTCGAAGGCGGCGAATGACGCGGCCCTGGAAAAAGTACCGCAGCCCGGGTACTGCACGATGTTGTGCAGGAATCGCCGCGCGCCGGAGGCCGTCCGGTACTGGTCGTTGATCCGGCTGTCGATGTGCCCCGCGTAGGCGGCGGCGATCACCTGCGCTGCGCCGTCATGGTAGTGGTCGGACCAGTTCTCGACATACGACAGGCGCCGCACGCGGCCCACTCTCAGGTCGGCGTGCGGCAGTTCGACGCGCATGAAGTTGCGCTCGTAGGCGGTGGCGTACGCCGCCTGGGGCAGCGGGCGCCGGCGCTCCGTCCGCAGCATCATGATCTGCGATTCGATGCGCCCCACCGCCGGGCTCGCCATGATCGCCTCCAGCGCCCAATCCAGCAGCGCGTTCTCCCGCTCCACGGTGCGCAGCGCGCGGCGCACGTAGAGATCGCCGATCAGCCCCTTGTTCTCTTCCAGCACGTAATACGCGTACCCGGCTACCCCCCCTTCCTCTACCCAGGCGGCGCCGTTCAGCGCCCGCAGGTCCACGAAGCGGCGCACCAGCTCCGCCGATTTGCGGAAGTCCCACTCCAGTTCTCCGCGCCACTCGGCTACTTCTTCCTCCAGCAGAGGATCCAGTTCCGGCGCGGTCAGCCGGCGCAGATCGACGACCTCGGAAGGCCGGTAAGGAGCGGGATTGAGGCGCGCCGCCATTTTTAGAACGCAGCGTTATTGTACTCCGTACATCGCCGCGTAGCCCAACTGCTGCTTCCCGTAATCCCGCGGGTACGAAATCGCCGCCGCCGTCACCTTTCCCGCCCCGTCGAACTTCGGCGTCAGATCGGCGTTGATGCCGCACCAGTACGTGGGAACGTCGAGCTTCTTATACCGCGCGATCACCTGGTCGCGCAGCGCCGGGTCGAAATGCACGCCATACTTGTCCACCAGCGCCCTGATGGCGGCGTAGTCGCCTTCCGCTTTGATGCGCATCAATTCCGCCAGCAGCATGCCCACCCCCTGCTTCATCTTGTCGAAGTCCTTCAGCAGCAGGTACGTCTTTCCGTTGCGGCTAACTTTCTGGATCGCGCCCGTCTTGTCCATGATGTAGTTCACGATCAACTGCCGGTTGCGCTGGTGGTCTTCCTCGATGGTGTCGCCCTTGGGAATGCGCTGCAATTGGGTGAGCGCCACGCGGGCCGCCGCGTAATACATGGCCTGGCCCACGTCCGGGCCCGAAACCAGCCCTAGTTCGCGCAGCTTCGGATCGGATACGTTCCACAGCGCCATCAGGTCCGCCCTCGCTTCCTCCAGGGTGGAGAAGTACTCCTTCAGGTACGGCTCGGCGCCTCCCTGGAGCTTGGGATTCAGCTTGCCCGAGCCGTGGCCGATCACCTCGTGCAGGGCGGTCATCAGGTCCGCGGCTTCCTCGCCGTATTTCCTGCAAATGGCGATCTCCTCCGGCGACGCCGCGAACTCGTCCAAGGGGCCCTCGCCGGTCGCCTGGCGCAAGGTCCGGGCGCTGCCCGTGAACAGGAAATTCTTCGTGCCGTACTTCTCGTGAATTTCGGCTTCGTTGGGCAGGTTGTCGCCGATTGTCGTCACGTGGAAATCGCCCGTCTCCACCACCGTTTCCACCGCCTTCACCACGGGCGGCTTCACCTGCTGGTTCTTGTACTGCTGCGCCCAGGGGGCCTTGTTCTCGAAATATTGTGCGTTGGCGGCCAGCTTGATCATGGCCCCGGTCACTTTCTGGTCCGTAATGCTGACGAAGCTCTGCGAAGTCCCCTTCGCCGCGCGCGCGTCCCGGTACACCTCGATGAAGCCGTTGGCGAAATCCACCGGGGGGTTGTTCTGCACCCAGTCCACTCCGAACCGCATCCAGTCCGCGGGGTCGCCCGTCTGGTAATACCGGATCAGCCCGGCAAGCACGCGCTCCTGCCCCGGTTCCGCGTCGGCGCGGGCTTTTTCCAGGCAGTCGTTGGCCTTCTTCAGGAACCCGGCGTACCGCCCGGGCGGAACCTTCCCCTCGGGAGTCCCCGCGCGGTAAACCTCTTCCACCAGTTTCCCCGAATCGCTTCTGGTCAGCCGGGAGTTCAGGGGATGCGCGTCGTGGTAGTTCTTCAAATCGGCCATCCGCAGCCCGTAGTAGAAGTTGTTGGCGCTGGCTTGCAGGATGTCCAGGTCGCCCTGCGGGCTCTTGGCGGTGATCGATGGCTGGAAAGCCGCGTCGAACAGCGAAGGCCTCAACGCCTCCAGTTCGCGGTCCATCTCCGCTTCAGACCCGATCGGCGAGAGTCCATAATCGGCGCGCCGCAAAGCGCCGTTGCGAAACGCCGCGAGCGCCGCCGCTTTGAACTGCTCGTAGGCGCACCCCGGCAGGAACTTCTGCGCGGTCATCTCGTTATGGTTGCCGCGGTTGGCCCAGAAGAGCTTGGCGAACTCTGTAATCCTCCGCAGCGCCCCCGGCTCCACGCCCTTCGCGTGCGTGAGGATTTCCTCCAGCAGCCGCTTCTGCCGCAAGCCGTAAAACGAGTTCTGGTCGTAGATGATGGGGTCGATGGCAATGGATGCCTGGCTCAGCCAGTACGCCAGCGCCTGCTGGCGCGGCGAAAGCTGCTTGAAGCTCTCCGCTTCCATCTGCACGAACCCGGTCGTCCCCACGCGCTCCACCAGCGCGGGGACGTCCGCCGCGGCCGCCGCGCCCGCGGCCAACAGCATCAATATGGCGCTTCGCAAGGTGGTTACCTCTCGATTTCATGGTAGCGCCGGGCCGGCATGCCCGGCCCCCCACGCAACCGTGGCGCGTTCCTGGGGCAAAGGCGCGCGCCGCCTTTCGGAGTGATCCGTCGCCTTTATGCGGAACATTCTTCCCTACTTTGCGTCAGAATAGCCAGAGGGGTGAGTGGACCTATGTCTATGCCAAACCGGAGCGCATCTCGCGTGATCCCACTGGTGCGTCCCGATGGTTCGGCGCAGCCGCCCGCGCCAGCTTCCGACCGGCTCGACTCCTGGAAGGAAATCGCCGTGTACCTGAAGCGCGGCGCCCGCACCGTGCAGCGGTGGGAACGCGAGGAGGGCCTTCCCGTCCACCGTCTGCAGCACGACAAGCTGGGCTCGATCTACGCCTACAAGACGGAACTCGACGCCTGGTGGACGCGCCGCGGGGCCGAACTCGACGAGGGCGCCCCCGCGCCGTCCGCCTCCGCGCGGACCGTGGCGGTGCTCCCCTTCGCCGACATGAGCCAGGAGAAGGACCATGCCTATTTCTGCGAAGGCGTGGCCGAGGAGATCATCAACGCCCTCAGCCGCGTTCACGGTTTGCGGGTGGCTTCCCGCACCTCTTCTTTCCCGCTCCAGGCCAGCTGCTCGGATCCCCGCGAAATCGGCCGCCGGCTGCGCGTCGGCGCCCTTCTCGGAGGCAGCGTCCGCAAATCCGGGGGACGGCTGCGGATCGCCGTACAGCTTACCGGCGCCGAGAATGGCTTCCAGCTCTGGTCCGGACGCTACGACCGCGAGATGAGCGATATTTTCGCCATCCAGGACGAGATTGCCGAGAGCGTCGTTCGCGCCCTGGAAGTGACCCTCACCCAGACCGAGGCCACCGCCCTGCGCAAACCGCGCACCACCGACGTGCGCGCTTACGATTCCTACCTGCGCGGCCGCAGCTACTACTACCAGTACAGCCCCAAGTCCATCGAGTTCGCCCTGCAGATGTTCATGCGGGCCCTGGAGATCGACGAGAGCTACGCCCAGGCCTACGCCGGGCTGGCCGACTGCTGGTCTTACGTCTATCTCTACTCGAAACGCAGCGACGTGGTGCGCGGGCAGGCCGACTGGGCCAGCCGCAAGGCCCTGGAACTGGACCCCAATTGCGCCTCCGCCCAGGCGTCCCGCGGCCTCTGCCTTTCGCTCGACGGCGAGCGGGAGGAAGCCGAGCGGGCTTTCCAGAGGGCCATGGAACTCGACCCCGGTCTGTTCGAGGCGTACTATTTTCACGCGCGCCATTCGTTCGCCCAAGGCCGTCTGGAAGAGGCCGTGCATTATTACGAGCAGGCGTCGCGCGTGAACCCCGACGATTACCAGGCGTTGCTGCTGGCCGCCCAGAGTTACGAGTCGTTGAGCCGTCCGGGGGACGCGGACGCCGCGCGCCGCAAGGGCATCGAAATCGCCGAGCGGCGGATCCAGCTCAACCCCGACGACGCCCGCGCCCTCTACATGGCCGCCAACGGCCTGGTGGCCATCGGAGAACGCGAAAGGGGCCGCCAGGCCGCCGAGCGAGCCCGCTCGATCCGGCCGGACGACCCCATGTTGCTCT
>JAIQFU010000137.1 GCA_020073115.1 Terriglobia bacterium | reverse complement strand
GGGAACCGGCCGCGTCGGAGTCGGGCAGGCAGACTGTTGCGGTAAGGGTAATCGCCTGTCCGAACGTGGGACCGGCAGGCAAAGCGCCGAGCAGCGTCGCAGTAGACCGCGACCCGGCGCCGAGATTCAATGGATCGGAGACGGCGGCGTTGAAATTCCCGTCGCCCGAATAGGAAACCGCGATCACGTGCGGCCCCGGCGCCGGATTGGGGATGGTGAGCGTAGCGGCCCCCGTCGCGTCCACCACGGCGGGACCCGCGATCTGCGCCCCGGCTTCGGTGGCGATTACCGTCCCGGTCGGCACGCCGCCGCCGGAAACCGCCGCAACCACCTGGACCCGCAGGGTAACCGGCGCGCCCGTCGCGGGTGACCCGAAGGGAAAGTCGAGACGAAGAGTGGGGTTGGCCTTCCCGACAACAATCCCCAGGCCGGCGGAAACCGGCGACAGATCGTAATTGGCATCGCCGGTAAAGCGGGCGGTGACGTTGTGCGAACCCACGCCCAATACCACCGATAGAGCAGCCACGCCGGTGACGGAGTTGGGGGTGACCGCGCCGAGAGATGCCGGGCCGTCGAAGAACTGCACTGTATTCGCTTCGAACGCGGGCGACGCGGGGTGCGTCACCGTAACCGACAACGTCGTAGCGGTTCCATACGCGTACGCCGCGCCCGCGGAGGACGATACGGCGCCAATCGCGACCGGGCCCCTGACGGAGAGACTATAGCCGGCCGAGGTTGAATCGCTGAAAAACCACGCGGCAGCGTATTCAGCGGTAATGGCGTGAGTTCCGATGCCCGGCGCCGTGGCCGGCGTACACTGCGCGGTTCCGGCCGAGACCGTGGCGGCGCTGCAATTGGCGATCACGGCGCCGTTGTCCTTGAAAGCCACAAATCCGGCGTTGACGGTGCCGTAGGCAGAGACGGTGGCTTTATAAGCGACCGGACTTCCGTAAGCGACCGGACCGGCCGGGGTGGAAGTGACGGAGGTGGTCGTGTTTGCCTTGGTCACCTCATGAAAGACAGGGTTTCCGGCTACGCCGCCGTCGTAGTACTGGAGGCCAAAGTTCGCGTCGCCGTCGTAGTCGATTCCCACGGAGATGCCCGGTGGAAAGGGAGCGACAGTGAAGAAGGCGAAGGGGAGCGAGGCCACGCCATTGGTCAAGACCGCGCTTCCCATGTAAGTGCCGCTGATGTTGAATGTGACTTTGCCGGTGGGGTAGACGCCATTCGTCCTGTCCGCGGTCACATTGATGGCCGCGGGCTGCGCGTACGCCGAGGGCTCCGGAGAAACGCTGATGTGGAAGACGGGCGTGAACTTCGTGACCGGCGGATTGACGGTGTAATTGACCTGGGCGATTGGACTGGGGTCGCACGTGTCGGTTCCGCACGCTCCGCCCGCGTACTGGACGTTGATGGTGTGAACGCCCGGCGACAACACTTCCGTGGCGGCGTTGAAGTGCAGCGTGAATGTCCCGCCGGCGTTCAGATCGGCGGCATAGTGAGTCCCGGAGTCGGCGAAGAAGGTAATCTTGCCCGTCCCTGTGGGGACCTGGGCGGGCGCGGCCGTATTGCTGACACTCCCGGTGACCTGCACGTCGAGCGCGGCGCTCCACGGCGTCGTCGCGGTAGCCGGCGAAAGAACGCCGATGTTCACGGTTGTGGAATCGCCGCCGCCGAACTGCGTCTGGGCCCGCGATTCGGTTCCGGTGGCGGTGAGGAGGAATTGCCTTCCCAAATGACTCCGGTCCACCTGGGGGCCCGCCAGCGAAATCCGGCCGGCGGAATCCGCGACGGCGGCCCCGCTGAACTCAACCCGGCCCTCATCGCCGGGAAAACCGGCGACCTGAAGCAGAACCTGCTCGCCGGGCTTCCAGCCGGCGCCGCTGAACGCGGCGGTTTCGCCCGCCGCATAGCGCCGTTTGTCCGCCGAGATGGTGGCGAACCGGAAGACTTCCGTACTGCTCAAGAGCCCCAACGAATTTCGGCCCCCGGCGACCAGCAATGCCCCGGCGCCCCGCAGGGCGGAAGCGGGCGCGGTCCGCGGGTCGGTCATCGGCCGCCCCGGAGCGGCCTTCGCGTCCCACGGGGTATAAATCCCGGTCGAGGAAACGGGGGCGCCGGAACTCGAACCGCCGGCGATGAGCACGCTGCCATTGTCCGGAAGGGAGTATGCCTGGTGGCCCGATCGCGCCTGGAAGAGGTCGGGACCCACGGCCGAGCGGCCGGTGCCCGGGTCGAAGATTTCGGTGGAGGCGAGTTCCGCGCCCTGCGCATCCACACCGCCGGCGATGAGCACGGTTCCATCCGGCAGCGGCGCGGCCGCGAATTTCGAGCGCGCGGTTCTCATGAAACCGCCTGGCGCCAACGAACCCTTGGCCGTATCGTAGAAATCGACGCTGTCCAGCGCCGAACCCGCGCCGGATCCGCCGGCGATCATCACCTTTCCATCGCGGAGCGTCACCACGGCGAAGTTCCGGCGGGCCGAAGAAAGGCGGCCCCCCACCTGAACGTCGCCCCGGATTGGATTGAACGCCTCGACCATGCCGCTCTCGTCGCCGCCCACCAGCAGCACCGATCCCCAGGGCAGCAGGGTCGCCGCGTGCCCCGAGCGCGGGACAGACATTGCGCCCGCCGATGTCCAGGTATTCTTCGCGGGGTCGTAGATCTCGATGGACCGCAGAGCGGAGATCCCGTCGGAGCCCCCGCTGACGAGCACGCGCCCATCCTGAAGGGCGACGCACGCGGCCCCGGCGCGCGCGATACTCATGGGCGCGATCGACGCGAAGACGCCGTTTGCCCCCAGGAGTTCGGCTGAGCGGCTTGCGCCGGCCTGATCCTCGCCTCCGGCCAGCAGCAGCCGTCCGTCGGGCAGGAGCGCGGAACACGCTGCGGCTCGAGCGGTCACCATTTCCGCGGCGCGCGTCCAGTGGTTGACCGCCAAATCCGGGCTCTGGGCGGCCCCAACAGGGAGGCAAGCGAGACCGAGCAGTACGGAGGGAACGACAAAGCGCCTCAGTTGACGTCGCACGGGTGATCTCCGTTAGAAGGTAAGATTTCCAATTTCCATAAGGAGGCCTGTTTCAGGCCGTCCGGGACTGCAAGGAATCCGGGCATGGCTTGGCTGCATTCCGGTCAACCATCCTTTCTTTCTTCGAAGCAGACAGCGCTGAGGTTTAGTGCGAGAGCGGGCGCCGCAAGCCTCGGGCATGCGCTGGCCTCCGGGTGGCAAGCCGGGCAGTCTTCGCCCACCGCAGCCACATCAAGCCCAGACCGCCGGCGAGGAGCGCCCATACCCCGGGTTCGGGGACGACTGTCCCATCATTCAGCAGCAGGGAGTCGATATACATGCCGTCCGTTCCATTTGCGCTGCTCACCGTGACCGTGATCCGGCTGACGTTCGCCGCAAGCCCGTAATAGGCGATGTAGGGGGCGTCGTTGCACGGGGTCGGAGCGTTTGCGCCAGTGGAGTTCAGGCCCGGGCAGAGGCCTCCGAGCCCTTTGACGTTAATCACGGAGTTTCCAAGGAGGACGTTGTTGATGTCGTAAGCGCTCAGCGTCGCGACAAAATCCGTGTTGGCGGAAGTCCCGGCCGTCGCGATGCGGAAACCCACGCCGGCAGCCGGCCGGTCCAGGTTCAATACTAACCCCG
This sequence comes from Terriglobia bacterium, assembly GCA_020073115.1. Taxonomy (GTDB): domain Bacteria; phylum Acidobacteriota; class Terriglobia; order Bryobacterales; family Bryobacteraceae; genus BOG-224. The sequence goes on along the minus strand of JAIQFU010000137.1, from coordinate 12,171 downwards.
GTTGGCTGTATCCAAACCCGATCAGGTGATCGCCATACGGCTGGGCGGAGGTCAGGTTGGGGATGGAATCGAAGTGCCCGGCGTACGTGTGGAGGTCAATCGCGTTCGACGTCCTGACCCACTGAACGCCGTCGAAGTAGTATTTGTCGTTGTCCACCCGCATCAGTCCGGCGGAACCGTCCATGGCGGCGATCGAAACCCCGACCCCTCCGTTGGTGCGCGCGAGCCAGGGGTCGCCATCGCCGGGTCCTGTGAACGCCATGCCGAAGCCGCTCATCCCGCCGTTGGGATTTCCCAGGGTGGAATCGACCCCCCAGTCCAGGTAATCCGTCACATTAAATGAAATGACACCGTTCGCATATGCAGCCTCGAAAGGGAGCAGCCCCAACAACGGAATTATCCACGCCGCTCTGATTGACATAGCTCGTTTTATCGATCTGCCGCTTTTACGAACGATACCGTAAGCATAATAGGATGTATCAGTCATGAAATCAAGTGTTAAGTACCGTTAACTGTGGAAGAGAGCGGCTGGCGAACCGTGACGCGCGATGAGCTAAGCCACTGAAAATAAGGTGGCTTTATCGGTTTTGGTCCATGGTTCTATTAGTACTACTGTACTGGACTACCATAGATCGGGTGCCGGTAACCGGGGCGATTTACCGGGTCGAAATCGCCGGAATTTTTCGAGGAAAAAAGAAATAGGAGGGTCTATTCCAGGGGAGGGGCCGAGGTTTTCCCCTCTGGTGGGCGCCCTGCGAGGCGTGAAGAGAAAGGCAGGCCGTGACCCTGGCGCCGCCCGCAATTCCACTCGCCCTCCCGGAACGAAACCGCCTGTCCTGCCCTCCAGCGTCCGGAAATGGGACCGGGTTCGTTTCGGAAATTCCCACGCACGCGGCGGGACCTCCCCGCGGGAGTACCAACCCGCCTGGACGAGACCGTTTGGGGTAATGGAGGTATTTCCCCCTGTGGACCGTTTGTCAACGTCGAACAACGAGGCTACTGGTAAGTTGACGTGGAATCTAAGCGAAGACGTTTGTGAACGGTGGCGCGGCCCGGCAGGGCCGGAGTACCCGGGTGACCGGTATGGCCTATCCCGCCTAGTACTGCCGAGGTGATTAATTCATTGATAATCGGGTTTCAATTTGCTAAGGTGAGCCTGGGTCTCCGCGCCGGCAATCGCGAGAAATATAGATTGCCAGGAGAATGAAACGATGAACTCGACGCACCTGAGTATTTGTTATTTACGTGGGAATCTCATTTGGAAGAGAGTGGGCCCTCTGGCCCGCGTGCTTTCCGCCATTTGCGCGGCCGGATTCTTTGCGGTGGCGACTGCCAGCGCGACGAGCGTCATCGTTGTGAACCCCTCGTTCGAGACTCCTAACGTCTTCGCGGACCCGTTTCACTTTCAGTATTTCGATGCGCTGACGGGGACGGGCTGGCAGACCAGCGCCGGCGAGACGACGACGATCTTCCAACCTGTGCTCGCCGGATCGTATAACCCCGGCGCGATCCCCGACGGCATTCAGGTGGCCACGGTGGGGAGGGTGATCTCTGGTGTCGCGCTGCCGGGAACCCTCTGGCAGGACGTGGGCGCGGTGGTCGGCGGCGCGACGTATGATCTCGACGTCTGGGTAGGCAACCGGCTTGAGCCGTCAATCCTCGATTCGACGCAATACACGATCAGTCTGCTGGCGGGTACTACGGTGATGGGCAGTCTGCAGGGGATCATTGGGGACGTTCCCAATGGCGGCTTCGCCCAGAGACAGCTCACGGTCGCCGCGGCGCCCCAATACGACGGCCAGACACTGCGTATTCAACTCTATGCCAGCGGGTTTCAGGCGAGTTTCGATAACGTGCAACTGAGCGAACACACACCGGAACCCGCCACCCTCGCTCTGTTTGCCCTCGGCGGGGGATTGCTCCTGTTGCGGGCCCGCCGGAAACGCGTCGTCCGCTGACGCCTCCCGCATAACCCGATCCGGTCGCGCGGCGCGGCTGAACCGCGGGCCGATCACTCAAACCATTCGAAACGCGTTATATTTTGCCGGCGGCCGGCATTTTCCGCCGGCCAAAGGAACGGGCGCCCGAAAGCCCCCGCCGGCGATACAGCCTACCAGTACCCCTTCCGCATGATGGGCTCGCGGCACGCGGCGCAGAAGTCGGTCCCCTTGATATCCAGCCGCTCGACGGCGTGTGTGGAAGCCATCACGCAGCGCCAATCGGAGCAATGGCGCAACCCGAAGGTGTGGCCGATCTCGTGCACCGCCTCTTTCAGCAGCCTTTCGCGCAGCAGGTTTTCGCGGGGCGGCATGCCGTAGAACTCCTCGGCAAGCCGGGCCGTGGAGACCACGGCGCAGTTGCCCTCGAGTTGCGCCTCGCCGAAGACGAAGGTGAGGACGGGGACGAAGAGGTCGCACCCGGTTACGCCCAGGACGCGGGCATCGGGGTCGGCGGTGCGCTCCAGGCGCTGAAGAATCGCGGTGGAGTAGCACTGGCCGCGGTTCGGATCGAGCGAAAACGAGACGTCGAACAGGTCGGGCCGGATGCGGCACGGCGTGCGGAAGATGCGCGCCACGGAAGCGGCCACGTATTCAAGCAGGTTCAGCCCCGGCGGCGTTCCCGAGTCGGTCCCCGCGCCGGAGCCATTGGCGAGCGGGATGACGTGAATGGGTTTCACCGCAGTCCGTAACGGCGGAGCTTGTTGTAGAGCGTGGTGCGGTCGATGTCGAGGACGCGCGCCGCGCGCGAGAGGTTATGCTGCGTCTCGCGGAGGATGTGTTCGATGTGGGCGCGCTCCACGTCTTCCAGGGTTTTGCCTCCCCGCGGCTCCTCGGTCTGGAACTGGAAGGAGAAGTCGCCCGGGCGGATTTCGGAGCCCCGCCCCACCACCAGGGCGCGTTCCACGGCGTTTTCCAGCTCGCGCACGTTGCCCGGCCATTCGTGGCGCATCAGCAGGTCGAGGGCCTCGGACGAGATCTGGGGCAAGGGACGGCTGGTGGCCATGCAGAACTTGTTGAGGAAATGGCTCACCAGGAGGGGGATGTCTTCGCGGCGGTCGCGCAGCGGCGGCAGGTCGATGCAGAAGACGTGCAGGCGATAGTAGAGGTCGGGCCGGAACGAGCCGGCTTTCACCAGCGCCTCCAGGTTCTTGTTGGTGGCGGCGACGCAGCGGAAATCCACCTTGAGGGGCTGGTTGCCGCCCACGCGGACGATCTCCTTCTCCTGAAGAACGCGCAGGAGGTCGGTCTGGGTTTTGAGGCTGATGTCGCTGATTTCGTCGAGGAACACGGTGCCGCCATCGGCCACCTCGAACTTGCCCTTCTTGCGGTACTGCGCGCCGGTGAAGGCGCCTTTCTCATGGCCGAACAGCTCGCTTTCGAGGAGGGTTTCGGTGAGGGCGCCGCAGTGGATGGCCACCATGGGCATGTAGCGCCTGGGTCCGGCGGCGTGGATGGCGCGGGCCACCACCTCCTTGCCGGTGCCGCTTTCGCCGGTGATCAGCACGGTGGCTTCGGTGGGGGCCACCATCTCGATCAGCTCCACCACTTTTTTCATGGCGGGGCTCTTGCCGATCAGTTCGGTCCCCGGGGCCGCCTCCTGGAGGTTCTCCCGCAGGCGGGCCACTTCGCGCCGGGCGCGCTTGTGTTCCAGGGCATTGGAGACGAGGTGGGAGAGCTCGTCGGGATCGACGGGCTTGGTGATGTAGTCGTAGGCTCCCCGCTTGAGCGCCTGCACCGCGGTCTCGACGGAGGCGTAGCCGGTCATGATGACGATGGTGAGGTCGGGATCCGCGTCGCGCAGCCGGGATTGCAGCTCCATACCGTCCATGCCGGGCATCTTGATATCGATGAGGGCGATATCGAACTCCGTCTGCTGGATGGTTTCGAGCGCCTCGCGGGCGCTGCCCACGGGCCGCGCCGTGTAGCCTTCGCTGGTGAACCATTTGCCGAGCGAATCCCGCACCACCAGCTCGTCATCGACAATTAAGATTCTTCCCTTGATTTTGATTGCTGTCGAAGCTTCCGTCGCGCTAGCCATAGATACTCCCTTCCCCGTCAATCCCCTAAACCGAATTCACCGCCGCGGCGCAGAGGCGCAGAGGCGCAGAGAATGCAAACGATTCTCCGCGCCCTCTCCGCCGCGCCCCCCGTCCGGGCGCGGCCAACCGGCTGCCGCCCGGATCTCAACACCGGAACCCGCGCCGAGCGGGTGGAGTTCGCAGAGAACCCTTTCCAGTTGGATTTCTCCGCGCTCCGGCGTCCCGGCGGTGAATTCGCGTTTCACCCGCTTACTCCAGCCATGACCGCCGCCGCAACGGGCAGCGCCACGGTAAACTCCGTTCCTTCTCCGGGCGTGGAGCGGACCGAGATCTCGCCCGCGTGCTGCTCCACGATGCTGTGCGCCACGGCCAAGCCGAGGCCGGTGCGGTTCAGATCTTCCTTGGTGGTGAAGAACGGATCGAAAATTCGCGGCAAGACGTCGGCCGGGATGCCGCTTCCCGTATCCCTGACGCGCACCACGCACTGCTCGGCCCCCGCGTCGTACTCCGTGGAGACTTCCACCCGTCCGTTTTTGGACATGGCCTCGGAGGCGTTGACCAGGAGCACCAGGATCACCTGCTGGATCTGGTTGGCGTCGCAATGCACGGGCGGAAGCCCGCCGGCCAGATTCTCTTTCAGCTCGATGTTCTGCATTTCGAGCTTGTGGCGGACGAGCACCACGGCGCGGCCCACGACGCCGTTCAGATCGTTCGGCTCGCGGTTGCTGGGCGCCTGGCGCGAGAAGGTGAGCAGGTTCTTGACCAGATCGCCGCAACGCTTGCTCTCGCGCTCGATGGTCTGGAGCTGCTCGGTGAACTCGGCGCGCTCCGGGAAATCGCGCCGCGCGAGGCCGCGGGATACCAGCCGGGCGTAGGTGAGGATGCCGAACAGCGGGTTATTGATCTCGTGCGCGACGGTGGCGGCCAGTTTGCCGATGGAGGCCATTTTTTCGGAGCTCAACAGCGTTTTGTGGACGCGCTCCAGCTCGGCGGTTTTGCGCCGGACCTGCGCCTCGATCTTGGCCTGCACGCCGGCGACTTCGGCGGTCATCTTGTTGAAGGAGGCGGCCAGGTCGCCGAGCTCGTCGTCGGTGCGCACGGGCAGGCGGTACTCCAGGTCGCCGCCGGCCACGCGGTGGGTGCCGTCGATCAGCTCTTTCACCGGCCGGTAGACCACCACCCAGACGAACAGGGCGGCGGCGGCGCAGCCGAACACGATGGCGCCCACGAGGAACCAGGTGAGCGAACGCTGCTGCTCGCCGATCTGCTCATCCACGGCGGCGAGCGACAGGTGGGCGTCGATCACGCCCAGCACGCGCTGGCCGGCGGAATGGAAGTGACACTCGGCGCTGGAGCAGTCGGGCGAGTTGTAGACCGCTTGCATCACGCCCAGCATGTGGGTTCCCTTGTCGTCCCAGAACTCGCGCCCGCGGCGCTGGCGGCCGAGGTTGACCAGAGGGGTGGAGGAGGAGTGGCACTGGACGCAGCCTTCGGCGCCTTTATCCACGATCCGTCCGACTTCGCCCGGCTGGCTGGAGAGCGTGATGCGGCCGTCCTTGTTGAAGATGCGGATGCGCTGGATGCCCTGCTCGCTTCCCAGTTGCCGGACGATCTGGTAGAGCGCCTCGCGGTCGTCGCGGAGCATGGCGAAGCGCGCGCTGCCGCGGATGAGGTCGCTCACGCGCTCGGCCGACTGCTCCACCCACCGGCGGGAATAGCCGCGCTCCATGCGGAGGTTCAGGAAGCCGAACAGGGAGAAGAAGGCCGCCGTGCTGGCGACGACGCACAACGCGAGCTTGGCGGCCACTCCCAGGCGGAATTTCTTGCGGAGGTTCATCCTACCGCGACTGGGTCCTCCTCCGTTTCTCCCACTTCGGCCAGCGCATGCTCGGACGGCTGCGCTTCGAAGACGGGGAAATAGTGAGCGACGACGCGGAAGATGGCGAAGCCTGCGGCCACCAGAGACAGGGTGATCGCCACCTCGCTCCACTTGGGCACATAATGCGTTCCGGAGCCGGCTTCGAGGCCCGTGGTCCCCACGTTCAGCCGGTTGGCGATGGTGCCGAAGGCGACCATGACGGCGCAGACGTACAGCGCGCCGGGGCGCAGGCGGACGGCCGGGTGGTACAGGAGGATGGCGGGCACGATCAGCAACCCCATTTCCAGCAGGAAGAGCCAGGTCTCAGGGCGATTCTGCGTGAGCAGGCCGAGGGCGCCGCGGTGGAACAGGTCGAGGAAACGGATCCAGAGATACACGGAGAGGATCACGGCCAGGACCCGTCCCAGGCTGGCCAGCAACGGCAACTCCAGCGCGCGGCCGAAAGCCCGGCTGCTGTGCCACGATTCGAAGATGGTCATGGCCAGGCCCACCGCGATGGCCGAAATGTAGAACAGCAGCGGCAGCAGCGGCGTGTACCAGAGCGGATACTCCTTCTCGGGCACGATCAGGAAGAGGGTGCCGAGCGAGCTCTGGTGCAGGGTAGAGAGCAGCACGCCCAGGATCATCAGGGGCACGGAGATCTTGTGGATCCATTCGAGCGGCTTGTGAAACCCGAACTTCTCGAACACGATGGGCAGAAACTCCAGGAACAGCACGGTGGTATACAAGGTGACGCACCAAGCCACCTCGAACATGACCGAATGGGGGTTCCACATGACGATGGGATGCCACAAACGGTCGGGGCGCCCGAGATCGTAGAGCAGTCCGACGACGACGAGAACGTACCCGAGGAACGCCGTCAGGATGCTGGATATTGAAAATATGTACGATGGCGACGAGGGTGAAGCCGCCGGCCGCCAGGGCCACGCCGCACATCACGTCGAAGCCGATCCACAGCCCCCAGGGAAACTTATCGCTGAGGTTGGTAGAACCTCCCAGGCCGTGAAAAACGCGCAGGTAGGTAGCGCACAGCCCGCTCAGCATGATCAGCGCGAAAATTACGCGCCAGACGGTGATTTTGGGGAATTTGCGCTTCATTTCCGCTTGCCCTCTGCTTTCTCCACCTCGGAACGGCGGTTGGTGATCCACCAGATGCCGCCCAGCAGGACCGTGCCGGTCGAAACCACGTCCGGGAGCATCTCCAGGACGCGCCAGGTCGTTTCCGGAAGGGCTTCCTGGGGAACGCCGGTCCGGAGGCCGATCTTCTCGAACGGCGCGGCGGAAAGGAAGAACACGGACGTGCCGCCGACTTCCTTCAAACCATAGATCTTCTGGTAGTACTCCGTGGGCTTTGCGGCCAGGCGCTGGCGCGCCTCGGCGATCAATTCATCGCGATCGCCGCATTTGGTGGCCCCCACCGGGCACGCCTCGGCGCAAGCGGTCACCTTACCCTGGCTCTGCCGCTCGTAGCACATGTCGCACTTGCGCATGCGGGGCAGGAGCTTATCCCATTCATAACTGGGAACCTGGAAGGGGCAGGCCTGCATGCAATAGCGGCAGCCCATGCACTTGTCCGCGTCGTATACCACCGGCCCGAGCGCCGTCTTTTGAATCGCGCCCACGGGACACACCGAGGCGCACGCCGGGCGCTCACAGTTCATGCACAAACGCCGGCTGTATTTGTCGCCGTGCGTCTCAATGGCGGTGAGCTTGTGCGCGGAGATCTTTTCCTCTGCCGCAATCTTGTCGTCGTATGGGAGGCCCCAACGTTCGGCGCAGGCTCCTTCACAGGCCTTGCAGCCGATGCAGAGGGTACTGTCATACAGGATAGCCTTCGACATAACCGACCCTCAACTCCTTTTTAGCAGAATTTCACTACTGATGTGTAGCAAAAATTGACAGCTCATCTAGGCCGTGAGGAAGAACTCGCCGGTAACTTCCTTCCAGTTGGCGTCGGGCAGGGCCGCCAACAGGTCTTCGGCGGCTTGCCCGCCGTCGGCTGCCACGGATCCGGCCAACGCCGGCTGGAGGGCATAAAGCCGTTCCACGGATTCCCGCATCCATTCCCGCACCAGGCGCCGCGGGACGAGATTGCGTCCCGTATTCTCCTCATCGGGGACGTGGACGGTCATGAGCCAGCCCTTGCCGTAGGGATCCCGCCGCATGAGCGACGGATCGCCGACCACTTCCGGGTTGACCTCCATGACTTCGCCTTCGGTCGGGGATACCATTTCGGTCTTTTGTCCATCGCGGTAGAACGACGCGACGCGCTGGCCCTGCCGAACCCACTGGCCGGCCTTGGGAAGCTCCAGCTTTTCGATTTTGCCCACGAGGGCGGCGGCAAATTCATCGGTCCCCACCCGCACCAGGTTCTTGCGCTCGCGAAGAACCCAACTGTGCCCGGGGTGGTAGGAGACGTTTTCCGGAGTGAGGAAACCGTCCACATAATCTCCCCTGGGAACGGCCGCGGTCTTTTGCGCGGATGCCGGCACGGTAACCAGGGCCTTTTTCCTGTTCAGGAAGTAATCGAGGACGATGAACGCCACGAAGAACGCCAAAACCAGAACGACTGCCATTGTTGTGTACCTTCCTTTCGCTCTCCCTAAGGGCACGGCGGATGCCAAACTACGGTGTTTTTTACCTCTTTATCTGTTGTGCTTTCAAGCGGTTCGCTCTGTCGAGTTTTGAGACAGGGAATGTATCGTTGAAAAACACAACATCACCATGTTGAAAAACACAATAAAGAGTCTTCGAATCAGGCATTTATGCGCCCTGTTGTAAAACCCGACTGGCGTGTGGAGAATTCCTGCAAGAAATCGGCTCGCCCGCCGCCGTTCAGAGCCGGGCCCGGAGAGCACGCCGTAAGGAGCAGCCGTGCCGCGACTCCGCACCCATCTGCGCCGCGGCGAAAGGGACCGTAATCGCCAACTCCGCCGCCTTCATCGGCGTTCCCTTCCGAGTACCGCCGGTGGTCGGTTTTTGCCACCGGTGGTTTGAATGGCCGGCCCAAAGAACCGGTGGCGGAAACCGACCACCGGCGGTACTACCCCCTCACCTTCGGCACCCGGACATCTTCGACATCCGAGGGGCGTGACTCTGCGCCGGAGACACGCCGCGCATCCGCAGCCCGCCGGGTGGCGCGTGATTTCCCGGCGAACGGCGGGCGAGGCATGCCTCGCCCCTACATGACCCGTCGTAAGAGCCGAGCACGCCAGCCCCCCGCGGCGCCGAACAAATCTGGCAATCGCGGCATAGCTGAAAGCTGATTGCCGAAGGCTGATAGCTTAGAATACAAGAAGCATGTTCCGTTCGCTGCTCCTTACTATAGCGGCCGCGCTCCTGCTCGCGCCGGCCGGTCCCGCCCAGAACACCGCCAAGAAGAGCGCCTTCGACAAGGCCACGATGGAAGCTTACGTCCGCCACCTTTGGGTTCTCGGCCCGGATTTCAAGATTGCCGTTTCCGACCCGAAGCCGTCGACTCTGCTTCCGGGGTTCAAGGATGTGACGGTGCGGGTCTCGCAGGGCGCGATGAGTCAGGATATTGCATTGATGATTTCGAACGACGGCGCAAAAATCGTCCAAGGGAACGTCTTCGACGTCAATTTCAACCCTTTCAAGCCCGACCTGGACCGGCTGAAGACGCAGTTCCAGCCCAGCTTCGGCACGCCCGGCGCGCCGGTGATCCTGGTGGAGTTCAGCGACATGGAATGTCCGCACTGCAAGGTGGAGGCGGAGATGATCCGCAAGAACCTGTTGCAGGCCTACCCCACGCAGGTGAGGTTCTACTTCAAGGAGTTCCCTCTCGAGTCCCTGCACCCCTGGGCCAAGCCGGCGGCCATAGCGGGGCGCTGCGTCTTCCGCCAGAATGCGCCTGAGTTCTGGGAATATCACGACTGGGTATTCGCCCACCAGGAGGGGATTACGCCCGATACCCTCAAAAGCCAGGTGATGGACTGGGCGAAGGGGCGGAAGGACCTCGATGTCCTGCAGTTGAGCAAGTGCATTGACGACAAGGCGACCGAGAACGAAGTGGATACGAATATCGCCGAGGCCCGGACTTTGGGCGTGGACGGAACCCCCGCGTTGTTCATCAACGGCCGCCGCGTCCCGGCCGGAACCGAATGGAACAACGTCCGGCGGATCATCGACTACGAGATCGACTACCAGAAGACGGCCAAGAACGCCGGAGAAAACTGCGGGTGCGAAACGACCCTGGACGCTCCCGGACTGCCGGCGAAACCGGCGATCACTCCGATCAGGAAGAAGTAAGGCCGCCGGTTCAGCCGGCGGCGGCTTTCGCATGCCGGAAAAAAAGACTATGAGAATTTTGCGACGCGGGCTCATCCCTGCCCTTTGCAGCGTTTCCTGGGTCGCCTTCGGCGCCACGGCGTCGATTGACCCAAACTCGTATTTGAATGACATTAAGTTCCTGGCCTCCAAGGAATTAAAGGGCAGGGCAACCGGCTCCCCCGAACTGGAGAAGGCGGCCGCCTTCATCGCCGGCCAGTTCCGCGAGTTCGGACTGCAGCCGGTGGATGGCCGAAGCTACTATCAGGCATTCGAGGTCACTACGGAGGCCCGTTTGGGAAAGGCCAACAAACTCCAGGCGACAGAGCGCGGCCGGGCGGCCGCGTTCCGCTTCCCGGACGATTTCGTGCCGCTGAACATCTCCTCGGCGGCGCGGCTCAAAGCTGCCGTGGTCTTCGCGGGGTACGGCATCACCGCCCCCCGGTACAACTACGACGACTATGCCGGCCTGGACGTAAGGGGCAAGATTGTCTTAGTGTTACGGCACGAACCCCAGGAAAACGACGAGAACAGCGTCTTCGGCGGCAAGAGCTACACCCAGCACGCCACCTTCGCCAGCAAGGCGAGCAATGCCAAGATGCACGGGGCCGCGGGGATCATTCTGGTCGGCGACCGCGCGGCGCACCCCCAGGAGCCGGACAGCCTGGAGAAGTTCGGCGCGACCGAGGGGCCGTTCGACGCCGGGATTCCCTTCGTGGAGGTAAAAGAAGAGCGGGTGGAGCCGTGGTTCCAGGACGCCGGCAAGAGCCTGGCGGGGATTCAGGCCGCGATCGACAAGGACCTGAAGCCGCAATCGTTCGCCTTCCCCGACTCGCTCCAGGTAGCGCTCGACGTGGATGTGGAGCGGCTGCGCAAGACGGTCCACAACGTGGCGGGCTACCTGCCCGGAGAGACGGACGAATACGTCATCATCGGGGCCCACTACGATCACCTGGGCCTGGGCGGGCCGTTCTCTCTCGCTCCGAACCTGACCGGCGCGATCCACCCGGGCGCGGACGACAACGCCTCGGGGACGGCGGGGGTGATCGAATTGGCGCGCTGGTTTTCGAAGCAGCCGAAACAAAAGCGTGGGATTTTGTTTTTGACCTTCGCGGGCGAGGAACTCGGGCTGCTGGGCTCCGGCTACTACGTTTCGCACCCCGATTTCCCGCTGGAGAAGGCGGTAGCCATGCTCAACATGGACATGATCGGCCGGGTGCGCGACAGCCGGGTTTATGTGGGCGGCGTCGGGACGGGGTCGAATCTTCGGTCGGTGGTGGAACAGGCCATGCCGAAGTACCACCTCAACATCAACTTCGCCGACAACGCCGGGTTCGAGGGATCGAGCGACCATATTTCCTTCGTGGGGAAACAGGTGCCCGCCCTGTTCTTCTTTTCGGGGCTGCACGGCGATTATCACAAGCCCAGCGACACGTGGGAGAAGATCGACGCGCCGGATGCGGCCCGGCTGCTGGACATGATCGCGGAGATCGCGGACGACCTGCGGGAGGCGCCCGAAAGGACGCAGTTCGTGCGCGTCGCCGCGCCCGCCAGCCCGCACGGCGACGCGGCGGCCGGTCCGGTGGGCGGGCAGACGGCGTACGGGCCGTATTTCGGCTCCGTGCCGGATTTCGCCGAAGGGACCAACGGTGTGAAGTTCGCCGACGTGCGCGAGGGCTCCCCCGCCGCCAAGGCCGGGTTCAAGGCCGGTGACGTGATGGTGGAGTTCGACGGCAAGCCCATCCAAAACCTGTACGATTTCACGTATGCCTTGCGGGCCAAGCAGCCCGGCGATAGCGTGAAGGTGAAAGTGATGCGCGACGGGAAGCCGCTGGAGGCGACGGTAGTGCTTTCGAGAAGACAATAAGCCGTGGCGTGGGCATTCCTGCCCGCCGTGTCGGCAGTCGTGCCGACATCCGGGCCGAATGTCGGCACGACTGCCGACACTGCGGGCAAAAATGCCCAC
>JAIQFU010000658.1 GCA_020073115.1 Terriglobia bacterium | reverse complement strand
CGCGCATGTCGGCGTTATCGTCGGCGATGAGAACGCGCCCGGAAGGGCCTGGCGCCGCTGAGGTCACGGCCAGCGCAGCCCCGTCGATGCCGGGGGAGTCGCCGGGCGCTTCCGGCATCCAGCGCAGCGCTTCCTCCAGGTAGGGACGGTAGCCCATCGCCGTAGAAGACTGCCGGCGCGGCGTGCCGATCCGGTCTTCGGGCAGGTGATTGCGGCCCAGGGGTATGGAAACCGTGAAGACGCTTCCCTGGCCGTAGATGCTCTCGACGCGGACGGTTCCGCCGTGCAGCCGGACGAGTTCCCGAACCAGCGACAGGCCGATGCCGGAGCCCTCGGTGGTGCGGGCGCGCGCGCCCTCGACGCGATGGAAACGGTCGAAGATCCTGGGGAGATCCGACTCCAGGATGCCGATACCGGTGTCCGAGACGGCCAGCCCCACTTCGCCGCCGGTCTGCCGGAGCGAGACCGAAACCCGGCCTTCGAAGGTGAACTTCAATGCGTTGGAGAGGAGATTCAGAACGATCTTCTCCCACATTTCGCGATCCACGTAAACCGGCGAAGGCAGCGGGGGGCAATCGATCACCAGTTGCAGGCCGGCGCCGATCTCGGTGACGCCGCCGGCTACTTCCGTGCCGGTGTGGGCGGTGACGGTCTCGCCAGGCCGGCGTAACAGATCTTCGATTGGGCCGAGCATGAGGGTGAGCGGGGTGCGGAACTCGTGGCTGACGTTGCTGAAGAAGGTCGTCTTGGCGTGATCGAGTTCGGCTAGCGCTTCGGCTCGCCGGCGCTCGTTTTCATACGCTTCGGCCTCGGCAATTGCGGTGGCGATTTGACCGGCGGCGAGCTCATAAAAAGCGCGATAGCTATCGTCGAGGCGCTTTCGAGGGCTGACGGCCCCGACGAGAAATCCTGAGGGCAATGGCTGCCCAGGCGATACCAGTGGGAGAACGATGGCGGAATCCGGGGGGACGGGCCATGCGCCGCCGGGGACAGCCCCGAGGGAGGAAAGTCCGCCGATCTCGCCGATGCGAGACGTCGCGGCGGCGCGGCCGAGCAACCCCGGGTCCGGGCAGTCGAAGGAAATCACCTCGGGGCTAATGAATGACCCGGGGACGATCCCCGCGGTTGCCGCGAGCGCGGCTTGGGAGCGGTCTTTGGTGTAAAGGTAAAGGGCGGCGAACGGAACATCATAGCGATTGGCGAGGAGCGTTTCCGCCGCCACCCGGCAGGCTTCCGCGGGGCTCTTGGCGATGCTGCCGCGACCGGCCAGGTCGCGGAGGGTACACAGGCGCCGCTCGCCGATGACCCGTTCGGTGGTTTCGGCTACGGGGGTGAAGACTCCGCCCACGGCTCCAGATTCGTCGCGAATCGGGCTGTACGAGAAAGTAAAATAGCATTCCTCGGGGTAGCCATGGCGCTCGAGCAGAAGCAGCAGGTCATCAGACCACGTCGCCTCCCCGTTTTCAATAACGCTGTGCAGCATCGGCCCGATGATGTCCCAGATTTCGGGCCAGCACTCGCGCCCCGGACGGCCCAGGGCGGCGGGATGCTTTCCGGCGATGATCTCCCGATACGCGTCGTTGTACAACATGATGAGGTCGGGACCCCACCAGATGAGAATGGCGAAGCGAGAGTTGAGGCACGTGCTGACCGAGGTCCGGAGACTTTGGGGCCAGTTCTCGACGGGCCCGAGGGGGCTTGGGGACCAATCCATGGAGCGCATGAGCGCTCCCATTGCGCCCCCGCCAGCCAGACAACCGGAATCCGAAGACGACTCGACTCCAAGCGCCTTGCCTTGCATGCCTGTCCTCCCCTCGATGGTGTGCTTTCAGTCTAATGCCACTGCGCCGTGAGCACCGGTCAGAGGACGGCCCAAGCGTACTGCCGGTGACACTGCCACGGCCATCATCCGCAAGCGAGATCGCCATGCTAAGATGAACAAGTCGCAACCCAATGTCTTCATGCGTGGGACGCGCAGTGGGGGCCTCCAGCTCGCCTTCCATTTTTCATTGGCATGTCGGTACGGGTCGCACATAAGAGGAGAAATGAAAGAAACAGGAATAGTGAAGTGGTTTAACGCCGGAAAAGGATTCGGCTTCATCCAAAGGGAGAATGGCGAAGATGTTTTCGTCCATTTTTCGGCGATATCAGCTAGTGGATATCGGTCCCTTGAGGAAGGCGCTAAGGTGTCTTTCGTAGTGAAGAAAGGGCCAAAAGGGCTGCAAGCCGAGGACGTCAGTCCAGCATAGCGCGTCCTTTCCGTGGCCGCTCCCTGTTCGCCGGGCGCGATTCGACCCCGGCGCATCAGGAGCACGAAAATTTGGTCGGAACGGGAAGGTGGATTTGTGGCCGAAGTCAAGGTTCAGGATGGCGAGACCTTAGAAAACGCACTGCGACGATTCAAGCGCAAGGTCCTGCAAGAGGACATTATCAAAGAGGTGAAGCGCCACGCTTTTTACTTGAAGCCTGGTCAAAAGCGGCGGGTCAAGCAGGCGCTGGCTCGCAAGCGGGCGCGGAAGAAGTCACGCCGGGACATTCAATGAAGCAAACTTCCGGCGTTTGATGCTGGAAACCGACCGGTGCGGGGGTGAGCGCGCGAGTGCCGGTTCGATCTCCTCAGAAGTCGTTCGGGTGGGAATTCTCCGATCGGCCGGCCTGGACCGCTGGGCAACCGATTACTCGCGCAATTTCCGCACCGCACGCAAACTCGACACGCCCTGAGAATCGGCAGGGATTGCCGGTTGAGCCGACGATCCGGGCCGGAGTCCGCATCCGCGGAAAAGCCAAAATAGCTGCGGACTTGGCGCCGGCCTTTCGAGTTGTGGGCGGACCCGGCTTCGCGTTGCAGCCGCTCTAGCGGTTCGTGCAGCCTGTCCTCAATCCATTCTCTTCCGGCTCAGCGCCTGCAAGATGGGG
>JAIQFU010000136.1 GCA_020073115.1 Terriglobia bacterium | reverse complement strand
ACTCACTACGTCGATTGCGCCTCCGGTTCGGATAGAAATTCCGGCGGCTCCCCATCGGCTGCCTGGAAGACCGTCGAAAAAGCATCGGCCACTACGTTCGCACCGGGCGACGCACTGCTGTTCCACAGGGGCGGGCGCTGCAGGGGATCGCTCTGGCCCAAAGGCTCGGGAGAGGACGGGCGGCCGATCCGCGCCGGGGCCTACGGTGAAGGGCCGCTGCCGATCATCGATGCAGGGTCCGGGGAGGCCGCCATAAAGTTGTTCGATCAGCAGTATTGGGAAATCGAGAAACTGGAGACGGTGGGCGGGAATCCGTATGGCGTCTGGATCGGCGCCAGCCCCGGCAGCCGGCCTCTGCGCCATTTCGTGCTCCGGGGACTGGTGGTCCACGATGTCGGCGGGACACCCAAACGCAAGGCCTCCGGGCTGGTGGTGATTACGGGAGCGGATGGGGTAGCGCTGGAGCAAATCCTGGTGGACGGCATTACCGCTTACCGGACTTCGCAATGGGCGGGTATCTACGTCAGCGGATCGCGCACACGCGCCCGAAACGTAACGGTCCGGAACTCGATTGTCCACGACGTAGACGGAGACGGCATCGTGCTTTTCCAGGCGGAGAACGGCAGGATCGAAAAGAGCGCGGCATGGCGCACCGGTCTTCAGGACAGAGAGACCATCGGAACCCCCAACGCGATCTGGACGTGGACGTGCCGGAACTGCATCGTGGAGAACACGGAGGGCTTCTGGATCGATTCGCCGGGCGTAGACGGCGGAGTATACGACATCGACTGGGGCAATGACGACAATGTAGTTCAATACAATTACGCGCACGACGCCCAGGGATACTGCGCGGCGGTATTCGGGGCTGGGAAGAAGATCACCACTAACAGCGCGATCCGCTACAACGTTTGCGTGAACAACGGCCGGAGCCCCAAACTGGCGCGGCGCCAGGGCGATGTGTACACCAGCACGTGGGAAGGCGGCGCTCTGGATGGCGTGGCGATCGAGCACAACACGATCATCTGGAACCCGCCGATCGACGCTCCCGCGATTCAGATGAGCGGCACGGAATTCAGCGGCGCCCGACCGAATGTGGTGGCCGACAACCTGATTTATTCGTATGTCTCCAGCCTGGTACGCTCCGCCGCGCCGGTGAAATTCGAGCGGAACGTATATTGGCGGCCAGGCGGCGCGCCTGCGCAATGGTTCTACGGAGGACAGGAGTATGCGGGCGCCGCGCGATGGCGTGAGATCTCGCCCGCTGACTTGTTTATCGACCCGGGATTGAGTTGGAATCTTCATCCGCGGGCGAGCGGCGCCGGGGCCGTAGGCGCCGGCATTGGGGCGTCATCGGCGCGAAAAGCTCCGGCAGGCCTGTGGCGCTCCGGCAAGTGGACGCTCGCGCTGCTGGCGGGAAAGGCAGAGCCGGACGCGCGTTCGCAACTGGTATTCGTGCAGGCGGCGCTGGCTCAATACCAGGATGGCGGGCTGGAGGCGGCGATCGTGGCGGAGGGCGGCGGCAACCTGCCGTACGACTGGAATCTGGGCGCGGTTCGCGTTGTCAGAGATACGGGACTCGGCCGCGCCGCCGGGACCGGCGCCGCGCTATGGCTGATCTCACCGGCGGGCGAGATCGTGCGCACTTGGCAGGGGTTTGCGAGACCTTCGGAATTGGGGCTCGCGCTGAAACATTATCTGGGAGCCGCGCCGGGAAACCCGGGGCTGGAGATCGGCCGAGGATCTTTGCCATGACCTCTCTTTTCCGATTTGTTATCGCGCTGTCCGTGCTGGCGGGTTCGGCCGCGGGAGCGGATCAAGCGGGGCAACGGCAAGGCTTCGCCCCCGACAAGATGGAGACCATCCTCTACGGCGTCGCGTACTACCCCGAGTACATGCCCGAAGACCGCCTGGAGAAGGATGTCGCGCTGATGCAGAAGGCCGGCATCAACGTGGTACGGGTAGGAGAATCGACGTGGAGCAGTTGGGAGCCGCGCGACGGCGACTTTCAATTCGCGTGGATGGAGCGGGTGCTGGACCGCATGGAGGGGGCGGGAATGCACGTGATCCTCGGGACCCCCACTTACTCCATACCGACGTGGTTATATAAAGAACACCCGGAGATCCTGGTGACGCACAACGGCGCCGCGCCCGCGCTGTCCGATCCCTATTCTCCGGCGTATCCCTCCTCTTCGCCGCCGGGGTACTACGGCCCACGGCAGAATTACGATTTCCTGAATCCGTACTTTCTCGAGAAGGCGGAGCGCGTCATTCGGAAGATCGTGGCCCACTTCAAAGACCACCCGGCTGTCATCGGCTACCAGATCGATAACGAAACGGCGCCGACGGGGGTTCCCACGCCGTATGCCAATGCGGCATTCCTGGCGCGCCTCCGCCGGAAGTATGAGACACCGGATCTGGTCAATCGCATTTGGGGCCTGGCCTACTGGGGGCAACTCATCGACAGATGGGAGGACCTGCCGTCGCGCGACGGTATTCTCAACCCCGGTTATAAGTTGGAATGGGAAAACTTCCAGCACGACATCGTAACCGAGTATCTCGGCTGGCAGGCGAAGATCGTGAACGAGTATAAGCGGCCCGACCAGTTCATCACGCAGGATTTCAGCGGCAGCGCCCACGCCAACATCGACCAATGGGCCATCGCGCGCCAACTCGACGTAGCCGGCACGAACCCGTATTTCCAGACGCAGAAGCGCCTGAATGGCCGGGGGATCTGGTTCAGCGGAGACATCGCGCGTTCCCTGAAACGCACCAATTATCTGGTGACCGAGACGAATGCCCAATCGATCGGCTGGGACTCGCGCTCGCAATTTCCGCCCTATCCGGGGCAATTCCGGCAGGCTGTCTACGCCCATCTGGCAGCCGGCGCGAACATGGTGGAGTACTGGCATTGGTCGTCGCTGCACTACGGGCAGGAAACCTACTGGAAAGGGATTCTCTCGCACGACCTGGGGCCAAACCGCATCTATGCGGAGATGGCCTCGGTGGCCGGGGAGCTCAAACGGATAGGCCCGCGGCTGGTCAACCTGGAAAAGCAGAACAAGCTGGCTATCCTGTTCAGCGCCGATTCGGCGAACGCCATCAGCTATATGCCGTTCAGCGATCGCGTCAACTACCAGACGATCCTGTCGCAGATGTGGAACGCGCTTTACGATCTGAACCTCGAAGCCGATTTCGTGCAGGCCGGCGACGCTTCGCTTAGCCGCTACCGGGTTTTGCTGGTTCCGCCGCTGTATAGCGCGTCCGATCAGGTTCTCCAGCAGATTTGCGAGTACGTCAAGAGCGGCGGGCATGTGGTGATGGCTTTCAAGAGCGGATTCACGGACGAACATTCGACCGTCCGGCATGAAATGGCGCCTGGTCCGCTCCGCCCGGCAACCGGTTTTCACTACCAGGAGTTCACCAGCCTGGTGGAAGCGATCCATCTCACGCCCGATCCTTTCAAGGTGGGCGGCGACAACACGGCCTCGGTCTGGGCGGAGTTCCTGGCGCCCGATACTGCCGAGGTGATCGCGTCGCTGGACGATGCGAACTGGCGGTTCCCGGCGATTACCCGCAACCGGTACGGCGACGGAACCCTGACCTACGAGGCGACTGTCGTCACGGATGCGTTACAGCGGGAAATCATCCGCGATGTCGTCAGGCGCGCGGGCGTTGCCGGTAAGGATGAGGATCTGCCCGCAGCGGTGAGGGTAAGACACGGGCGCAACCCGCAGGGGCGCCCGCTCCACTATTACTTCAACTTCTCGGAAGCGGAGCAGGGCTTCAGGTATCCGTACGCCCCGGCGACGGATCTGCTGACCGGCAGACCGGTCGAGACCGGCGCTTCGGTGATGCTCCGCCCCTGGGATGTATTGGTGACGGCGGAGCGCTGATCGCGGTTGCAGCTATCGCCGGGGCATCGCGCAACGACGTGTCCGCGTTCGATCAGAACCATGTCGCCCAAATCGACTGCGCCGCGGTCCATGAAACAGCCGGGGCGTTCCTGGCGGGCGAGAGTAAACAAAATAGACAGGATTCAGGTCTACTTGCGCAAAAGCCTCCAAAGTCTCCTCCGCGCTCTGGCGGCTGACCGGCTCCTCATAAGTCTCACGTCGGCCATCTTCGACGACACCTAGCAAGCCGAGTTGTCGGCCTCCGACGGCGCGGCGGGTGACGAGTTCGGGTATTCCGTGGCGGTGAGCGGGGATACGGTGGTGATCGGAGCTCGGCGCCCTGGGGAGCCGTTTTTCGTGGTGAAAGTTTTTTGCGCCCAGATTTGACCCCTGGATACCAAGAACGCCGCCGGCAGCCGAAACCCGTCGGAAGCCAGTTGGCCAGTGTGCCGCCCTGCCGGCGTAGTACGGCGAGGTCGCGGAACTCGTCAGTTCGCCGCCACCCCACCCCTTTGAGGGGTGGGTGGCGAACTCGACGTTCTTGCTCTGTGCTTTTTTGGAATGCGGAGTCTCTATGGAAGCAAAAGACTGGCTGACCTTAGGTTCCTGCCTGCAGGGCGGAGACCGCCGCCGACGCGAACGGGACGAACAGCGGCTGGCAATCGCGGGGCTCGTGGGCGGTAGCCTGGTTCTTGTAAATATCCCCCGGCAGAGCCGGGGCTTTAGGATGTGAGCCGCTGGCCGTGAGTGTCGCTATTCGAGTGCAGACTGGCAACTCTCGATATCGGCCGGACGGTCGCGTTTCGTAAGAGTCATTGAAAAGAAGCAGGGCGCAAGCAACAGCCAAAATGTGTTTGGCTCCGGCACAACCTCATACTGGACAGTCAACGTTGCAGCTCCAAAGCCGCCCTCCGCAAAATCGTAGGTGCGCGTCGTGATTGAATTGAAGCCTGGCGTCACCACCGGCGGAAGGTCCCAGCCATAATTCAGGAGAACTGGAATTCCAGGAACAGGGGCGTTGTTTGCCACGGCCGATCGCACCGTATCTGTATAATCGATCTCCCCGCTCAACACAAAGAAATTGCTCATAAAGTCGCCGGGAAAGCTCAAGTCGCCGGAAGTCGTCTGGAGAACAAGGCTGGCTCGTCCGAACTGCGGTTTCAACAGCGCGGAAGGCGACGGCAGGACGGACGCAATGAACGGACACGAACCGCTCTCGCAAATCGGCTGCACGGGAGTCACAGCGTCCAAGGGCCCAAATGACTGGAAATTGAGGCGGCCGTAAATGGTCAGTTGGGCGCCCGTGACGTTCGCGCCGGCGGGCAGTTGCAGCGGAGCTGGAGGAATAAAATACGGAAATCCGACCGTGTACCCGCTGCTCGGCTCGGTGGTCGTGACGGAAACGATGGTCGAATTCAAAGGACCCGTCGCGGCAGTCACCTGGAACCGGTTTTCATAAAGCAGGTCGTCCTCAGCCGGATAATTGAAGGCGATCGTTCCACACCACGCCGGCAGGCCTGCAAAAACGACAAAGCTCAAAGCGGCCGATTTCATGTAGTGCCCCAGCGATTATGTCAGTTCGCTGTCGGGGAGTCGGTGCCGATTGCGACAATGCCGTGGCCGCCGAGGTTTTGAGTGGGGCAACTCGGCCAGGAATACTTGGATGCGTTGAACAAAACAGTGGAGTTTACCACTTCCGGCGAAAACGCGGAAGGACGCAAGTTCCTCGTGAACCGCGTGACTCGCCACTTCCCACTTTTCCCCCGGCACGGTGGTATGTTCGCCCAAAGAGGACTCGGAGAGTGAACACAAGCGGCCGTTCCTGGCCTCGGTCTGCGCCAATTGCTCCAGGATCTGGCGCGGAGACCAGCGCAGTTTGGCGGCCCGCGCCAGAAAGTCCTCAGTATTTCACCTTCATCTTCTTCGGCTTAGGCGCATACAACGCGTTTACCGCCCCAGCAGCCGTCGCAAACCTCGGGGGTATCTGGTTTATAGCGGCCAAAATCTCCCAGACTCATTGACCTCGCCCAGATACAGCACCGTCCGCTGCACGGTCTTGTCTGATCCGATGCGCCGGCTCTCGACGACGCTGAAGTAGCGGTGATCCTTGCCGTTCTTCTTGCGGCTTGTGCTGCGCAAAAACACTGGAAGCCGCAGAATGCCAGAAAACCGCGGCCTTGAGAAGGGGGTAGGTCTTCACCACACGGTTTTTCACGAACGAGCATTGCAGGCACGGGTTAACCCGCATTTCTCATAGCGATGTCGATTGACCTGACGGGCGCTCGTGGACGCTTGCGCCTGAGCCAATCAGCCGCCGTCCGGTTCTTCAGAGGGCGCGGACCGGCATGGAATCCGCGATCCCGCGGACATCGCGCTGGTGACGTGCCCCCCGAAATTTCTACGAGGGATAATTTGGAAAGCCCGGTAATGGAAAAGGGGCTTTTCTGTCCGGCGTCAACTATTTCTCCGCATTGACGACAATTATTTCTCCCGATTTCTCCTGGTCAACGACAAGTACCTTTTGACTCATAGGCGGCGCGAGGCGCCCGCCGCCGGGCGGAGGGCGCAGCCCGCCCGCGGTCCGGTTCTTGTTGTTAGGACCCCATATACATTCGGGGCGGTGGGAAAGTGGGAAACCTGCTCTTGGTTTTCCACTTTTCCATCCGCCCTCGCCGCCGGAGCTGTGGAAAATATGGGAATCGCGCCGGCGTTTGGCGAGATTTCCAAGGGGCTCGTGGAAAGAGGGGGAAGCCTGCTTTTGGCTTTCCACGCTTTCCACAGCCCTGGCATTTCCACAGCTCACACGCCTTCCGGTTTTGCGCCGGGGCATCACGCCGTTCCGCCTCCCTCACCCTCGGCCTGGTTTTCCGCCTGCTGTTTTTGCTTGGCGTGCTCCACTCGGTAGCTCGGGATGTTCAGCTCGATGATCACGCTATGATGCACCAGGCGGTCGATCGCCGCCGCCGTCATCATCGCGTCTTTGAAGATCGCTTCCCATTTCGAGAAGGGCAGGTTGCTGGTGATCAGCACGCTGCCCCGTTCGTATGATCGTTCCGCCAACAACGTGAACACCACTTCCATGTCGTCCCGGCTCTGTTGCAAGCAGCCCAGCTCGTCGATGATCAACCCGTCGAAGCGGCCCAGCCGTTTGATCTCTCGGCTGAGCCTGAGGTCCCGCTTGGCCGCCAGTAAATCCTGCATCAGCAACGCGCACTTGGTGAAGGGCATCTTGCGCTCCCGAACCACGACCAGTTCCTGCCAGCGCCGTCAAAAGATGGCTTTTGCCCGACCCGATCGAGACAGAAACATAATGCCCATGCTCCCGAGGTCGTCAGGATTCATTACCCATCTCACCCGCAGCACGGCCAGAGCCTTCGCGTTGAACGGCGGGCGAAGCTCCCGAAAGGTGAGTACATGTTCTGCGAGTTGCCCGACGGCACCATCGGCGGATTCCCGTCGTGGATTGCCGACCTTACGAAGAGTCCCGACTTTACCGTTGGCTCTCCGCTGACGTCGGCGGGCGCACTCGCCGAACTTCGGAAATTGCTGGACAGCTTGCATTCGAACTCCCAACGCGGCAACGCATCACTGAAAGAGCTGCGACGGGAGGACACGAATGATACCGAGAAAAACACCGGAGACGACCCAGATGAACCTGATGTGTTGTGACAGCAAACCGATGATGCTACCTGACGACAAGCAACGGGAGCTCACAATCGCACTGGCCGACCTGTTGTTGAATGCGGCCACTGAACCGGCCGAGCCGGATTCGAGAGACGACGCATTAACCCAAAAATATCGGCGAACCATTTGAAGCGGCGCGCCATCGTCTATATTCGTCAGTCGTCGCCTGGACAGGTGATTCACAACCAGGAAAGCCAGCGCCGGCAGTATGGCTTGGCCGAGCACGCTCGCCAACTTGGCTTCCAGCAGGTCGAGATAATCGATGAGGATCTTGGACGCTCTGGGTCCGGCCAAGTAGAGCGCCCTGGGTTCCAGCATCTGGTTGCGGAAGTCTGCACGGGACAGGTTGGCGCCGTGCTTTGCATTGAGGCTTCCCGCCTGGCCCGTAACGGCCGGGACTGGCATCATCTCATCGAACTCTGCGGCTTGGTGCGCGCCATTGTGATCGATCCAGATGGCGTCTACGATCCGGGCATCCTCAACGATCGGCTCTTGCTGGGGCTCAAAGGAACGATGAGCGAGTTCGAGCTGAACTTGCTGAGGCAACGATCATTGGAGGCGATTCGCCAGAAAGCACGCCGCGGCGAACTTCAGTTCCGACTACCAATCGGTTTTCGATGGGCCCCCAACGGCAAAGTCGAGATCGATCCCGACCGTCGTGTGCAAGAGGCCGTGCATCTGGTCTTCACCAAAATGGTGGAGTTGGGCAGCGCCCGCCAGGTGCTGCTGTGGTTTCGCGGAGAGAAGACCGACCTGCCGGCGTTAGTCCTGGATGTGCCCGGACACGACGTCGTCTGGAAACTGCCGGTGTACAACACCATCTGGCACATGCTCAGGAATCCGATGTACGCAGGCGCCAATGCCTTCGGCAAAACGGAATCCCGAACCAAGGTCCTCAATGGACGCGCTCGAAAGAGCGAGGGGCATTTTAAGTCGCGTGATACATGGATGGTCTTGATTCACGACCATCATCCCGGTTACATTTCTTGGGAGCAGTTCGAACGTAACCAGGCGATGCTTTCCGATAACGCGCATATGAAATCGCGCATGGAGCCGAAGGCCGGCCGTGGAGGCCGGAGCTTATTAGCCGGCCTATTGCGCTGCCGGCGGTGCGGGAGGATGCTCCATGTGGCCTACAGCGGCACGCATGGAGAGGCGCCCCGATATCATTGCCGCGGGGCGCAGATCAATCACGGAACGGACTGGTGCATCTCGTTCGGCGGATTGAAACCGGATCGAGACGTTGCGGCGCAGATCCTCAAGGCGGTGGAAGGCAACGCCATCGAGGCAGCATTGGAAGTCGCGGCACGTGCTGCCGAACAACAAAGCCAACGGCATCGCGCGCTGTCATTGGAACTGGAACAAGCGCGTTATGAAGCGCGCCTTGCAGCTCGACGATATGAAGCCGTCGATCCGGATAATCGCCTGGTCGCAGGGGAACTGGAGGCGCGTTGGAATGCCGCGCTCTCCACCGTAGGAGAGGTGGAACAGCGACTGCGCAACAACGAACTGCCGGCCAATGCCAGTCGGATTCCCGATAAAGAGACGCTCTGCAGCTTGGCGCAGGACCTGCCTGCCGTGTGGAACTCCGCGGCAACAGACATGCGCCTGAAGCAGAGGATCGTCCGGATTCTGATCGAAGAGATCATCGCCGATGTGGATGACGCTGCCAGTGAGATCGTGTTGCTAATTCACTGGACCGGAGGCCGGCACTCCGAGCTTCGCATGAAGAAGAACCTCACCGGCAGGCACAGCCGCTGCACAGATCTGGAAACGGTTGAAGTTCTGCGCCGGATGTCCGGCAGGTTTCCCGATGACCAGATCGCCGCGACCTTAAATCGGCTGGGGTTGAAGACCGAAACGGGTAACACATGGAATGAAGGGCGCGTCCGCTCGGTCCGCAGCTATCATGAGTTGCCCGCCTGTAACGCTGCCTTGGCGCCACGTCAGACCGTCACCCTGGAGCAGGCATCCGAGCGGCTGGGCATCAGCCACAAGGTCATACGCCGGCTGATCGAATCAAACAAAATACCGGCTACTCAAGTCGTGCCGTGGGCACCTTGGGAGATTCCGATAGAGGCGATCGAGTCCGCGGATGTCGTACTGGAAGTCGCCCGCGCGAAGCGCCGCCCACGGAAGCTGACGGCCGTTAACGGGCCATCCATGCCGATGTTTGCTGAAATTGGGGAAGATACTGGAAGTGGAAGTAGAGGGATGGCGGCCCGTCGGCCTGAAACCGACGGATAAATACCTATTGATTTCAGCTATGTAGCAAGGAGGTGCAGAGTGTCGCAGGATCGGGATTCCCGAATACCAAAACGTCCTCTTTCCGGTCCAGGAAGCCGCCTTCCAGCAGTGTCCGCAACTGCCGCATCGCTTTCGCCGGCAACCGCTTGATATCGAAGTTCTGCAGCGACTTCTCCAGCGGTAGTGCCGACTCTTTCAACAATCGCTGCACCTTGGACTTCCGCCGCTGCTCGCATTCTCGCGAGATCACCTCCAGTAGATATTGCTCATAGCTCAGAGCCTCTCGTTCCGCCCGCCGCGCCGTCTCTTCGTAGCAGCCCCGCACCGTGGGCAGATGCAAGTCCTTCAGATGCCCGATCAGCGCCGGGCATACGTCGGCGCTTGCGTTCATTGCCGCACCGCCATGCACAACTGGTCAAAGCTGGCCAGATCCACCGGCGCCACGTTCACCATCGTTACCGGCGGGATGGTATCGAGCTTGGCCAGCAGCTCGCGGATCGACTCCACCGTGATCGCCGCCTCCGCCTTCCCCTCCAGCAGGTCGCGCAAAGCCGCATCCACCTGGACCTCGCCTTCCTCCGCCGCCAGTTCCAGGATCTTCAGATACTCCTTTACATGTCGGCTCGGCGTGGTGTCCTTCAGCGTATCGTAAGTCATCCGAAACCGGCTGGTCGGAAACAGATCCTCTTGATACCGTAGTTCTCAAATGCGCCTGGCTTCCTAACCAGCCATTCGATGATGTGCCGATAATCGACACGATGCTTGCTCCGCCCGCCCGCGCAAACGAGGCAGGTCTTCGACCTTCCGCTGCCCGTACCAGACCTCCACATGGTCCAGGTACAACCGCGCTTCGACCCGCTCGCCGATCAACCGGCTGTTCACCGAATAGGAGTTATGCTCGACGTGGATCAGGCTGCCCGAGTCCACCTTCACCCGCTCCCGTTTGGCCGATTCCATGCGCCGTGCCGGCAACTCCCGCATAACCGCCAGCTCTTCGGCAAGACGCTGGCGCCGGCCGGCGTTCTTTTGCGCGAACAGGTCCCGGAGAAACTTCGCATATTCGGCCCGGTCGCCAAAGTCGCGGCTCCCGCGCAGCAGCATTGCCTGCTCTACCGCTCTCTTAAAGCGGTGATGACTCTGCTCGGCATCTCCATTCTCGTTGGGGCTCGCCGGATTCGTATGCTGCGGCTTCACCCCGCAATACTTCATCACCGCTTCATAGCGCCGGTTGAACTCCTCCAGGTTGCTCATGTTGTTCACCGCGCTCGACAGGCTGTCGGTGCGGTGCTCGACCGGCGCCGCTCCGAGTTCCCAGACCGCGTTCTGCCATCCTTCGCTGAGGCTCTCCAGGCTCTCCGAATAGCAGATCGTGCCCGTCTCCCAGTTCGAGTACGTCAGCACGAAGTGGTATACCAGGTGCTCGAACATCTGCCCTTCGAGCGTGATCCCCAACTCGGCCATGTGCGTGAAATCCGACGCGCACAACCGCCCCGGCGTGTGCTGCAGATATTCGGAGCTCGCGGCGCTGGGTCTCTACGCACCGTACAGCTTCGGAAGCTGTGCTCTAGCAGAGCCAGTCTCAAAGCCCGCTCGAAAGCGAGATTACTGCCGTATTCGCGCCAAAGGGCCTTATTTAGACGAGCAACTTCTCCCTTGAACCCGTTGGACCCCGGAGAAGACTAAGTGCTGGATTGCCGAGCTGCTCGACGTCTGAAGAACAGCATGATCTCCGGCTTGCCTCTAACCGCCCACGAGCTATAAGCCCTCAGGAACTCGTGCTCAGTCCCCGTACTGCCATTGGGCAGTGGCGTACCGAGTCGATCTGCGAAGATCGCGATGAATAAGTCAGCGTTCTCAGGAGCTAAAGCCCGGTCAATGATCGCCTGCGGTCCACCGTTGTTGAATCCTGGAGGCAGCGTTTCCCATTTGCCTAACACAAGAAGAAGGTCCAATTCCCGCTTCAGGACGGGATTGATTTCGTTAATCACTCTTTCGACTGTGCTCCGTTCTTCTGGAACGTCGATTGGGGATGCCATTCGCGGCGCTGTCCGCGGACGACATCGACGTGACGCGATCGCCCTCAGCGGGCGTGGCGGCCCTGAAGACGTTTCTCCAGTACGCGCAGAACGGGAATACCGAAACCTCGGCGCCTACCGAGCGCCCGCCCGATTCCGATTTCGAAGAGCAGGTCCGGCGCGAACTGGAAGGACAAGGGTACACGGTGCACGCGCAAGTGGGCTGTGCGGGGTTCTTTATCGACACCGAGCGATGTGCGCTCGCGCGTGGGACTGGGAAACACGACCAGACGGTCGTCATAGAACAGGTGGTTCGAAACGCTGATCAGCAGGCCCCAGAGTGGCAGCACGGCTGCGATTAGCACCGCGGCAACGGCGCCCGGTTCCATTGCCCGTCCCAGCAACATCCCGATAGTGGGATACGCGAGCGTTCGATGCGTAGACTGCAGCCTTGCGCAAGAACTTCGAGGATCGGCTGCCGGGCGTTCCGGACCGCCGAGTGTTTCGCCAGCCGGGCGCCATGCTGCCGCCGTAAAGCTGGGGAAACGCCGTATGGCGAAGCTCACGCCCGAGGAGCGTTCAGAGTTGGCGCGACGGGCGAATATTGCGCGACAGGCGAAGCTCACCCTGGAGCAACGCAGCGAGATCGCGAGAGGCGAGCAAGGTGGGAGGGAAGACGGGTGGCCGGGGCAGGCCCAAGGAAGCAAAGGCGCAGGGGCCGACCTCATCCAAAGACTCGCGCTCTGGCTCGGAAACGTCTTAACAATCTCTCCGCGCCTTCCGGGAACTCGCCAGACTTCCGACGCTGTTCATTGCCTGGCCAACACGAATCGCACAGCAACGACCGGCGGCAACAAGACGGTTCCAACGGCGTCCCAAAAGTGCAGGGTTTCCGGACACCACCATCCCATAAACTTAGGGTTTCTGGACATCACCGTCCCAAAACCCGCGGTTTTTCGGGACGCGTCATGCCTGCCGTGGTCCACGACCTCTAATTTCGGATCGGGCCCCTTCGGCTCGCATTGCATCCGCTAAGGGCGGTGATCTTGCGGCGGCACATCGGCGTCCTCGCTGCGGGCGCTGCCGCGGCCTGCTGCTACGCCGCCCAACTGCTGAGCCCCCGCGGTCGCGAGCACCGTGTGCATCGCGGGCCCGCCGACGTTCAGCCGCGCGATGACGCGGACGACGCGCAGCGGACGTCGGCGGCGCGGCGGCGCGGCGCGCGCGGGCC
>JAIQFU010000657.1 GCA_020073115.1 Terriglobia bacterium | reverse complement strand
CAACCGGCGCAACTGGCGCAGGAGGCCCTCTCACGGCACATCAGCCCCTTCTCCAAAACCGACGCTCTCTACAGCCCCACGCGCGAAGAACAACTCGCCGAGATCCGCAAGCTCACCCTCGACGACGTGAAGAAGTTCCACGCCGCGTTCTATGGCGCGTCCAACGGAGAGATCGCCATCCTCGGCGGCATCGATCGGGCCGCGGCGCAGAAACTGGCGGCGGAACTGCTCGGCAGTTGGAAGAGTCCGGCGCCGTACGCGCGGCTGGCGGCGAGCTTCAAGCGGGTCGAAGCCGTCAACCAGAAAATCGAGGCGCCCGACAAAGCCAACGCGCAGTTCATGGCTGCGCTGCGTTTCCAGATGACGGATGCCGACCCGGACTATCCCACCATGCTCCTGGCCAACTACATGCTCGGCGGCGGAGGACTGGCGTCGCGTATTCCCGACCGGATCCGCAATCGCGAAGGTTTGAGCTATTCGGTGAGCACCAGCGTGAGTATTCCGAGTGAAGGCGATGCGGCCACGTTCAGCATGAGCGCCATCGCCAACCCGGGGAACACGCCCAAGGTGGAATCCTGCTTCCAGGAAGAACTGGCGCGGGCGCTGAAAGACGGCTTCACCCCGCAGGAAGTGGCTACGGCGAAGAGGGCCTATCTCGACGGGCGCATGGTGCAGCGCGCCAGTGACTCCAGCCTGCTCTCGTTAGTCGCCTCGCACGAGCAGATTGGCCGCGGCTTCCAGTGGGATGCCGACCTGGAAACCCGGATCGCGGGTCTGACGGCGGAGCAGATCAATGCCACGCTGCGGAAGCGCATCGACCCGGCCGCGATCTCGATCGTCAAAGCCGGCGACTTCAAGGCCGCGGGGGTGTTCCAGTAAGGTGACCGTGGCGTGGGCATTCCTGCCCGCCGTGTCGGCAATCATGCCGGCATCCGGTCCGGATGTCGGCATCAGAATGTTCACGCCATCAAGGCTGGCGCCATGATCCTCGCCATCGACATCGGCGGCACGAAGTTCACTATGGCGGTGTTCGATGGCATCCAGATGCTCCGGCGCGAATCGCGGGCCACCGATGCCGCCGGGGGACGCGACTGGATGCTGGCGCAGATCGGCGAGATCGCCGCGGCATGGCGGCGCGAATTCCGCTTCGAGCGCTGCGGGATTGGGTTCGGCGGCCCCGTGGACTTCCGCGCGCAGCGCGTGCTGCTCTCCACGCACGTGGGCGGTTGGAGCGATTTCGACCTGCCGGGCTTCGTGAGCGGCCTCATCGATGCCCCGGCCGTGATGGATAACGACGCCAACGTGGGCGCCATGGGCGAGGCCCGGTTCGGGGCGGGGAAGGACTGCTCCCCGCTATTTTACATGACGCTCTCGACCGGTATCGGGGGCGGCATTTACGAACACGGCCGCGTCTGGCGCGGGGCCGATTCCTACGGCGGCGAGATCGGGCACCTCACCATCCGTCCGGGCGGCCCTGCATGCCTCTGTGGCGCGCGCGGCTGTTTCGAGCGGATGTGCGGCGGCCTCTGGCTGCAGCGCGACTACGGCCGGACGGCCCGCGAATTGATGCGGGAACCAGCCTTCGTCGAACGTTATGTGGTGGACCTGGCGCTGGGCCTGAAGGCGGCGATCATGCTGCTGAACCCGGCGCGCATCGTGATTGGCGGCGGCATCGCGAAAGCCGGCGATCGTTTATTCGTTCCGCTGCGCGCCGAGCTGGGCCGGCAGATTACGTCGTGGTCGCGGGCGCGGGTGGACGTGGCGCCCGCGGCCCTGGGCGACGACAGCGTCCTCTACGGGACCCTGGCGCTAGGTGGAGTGGGCTTTTAGCCGGCCATGCCGGCATGGCTGGCTGAAAGCCACTCCACCCTACAGCAGATTCCCCGCGCCGTCGTACCGCGCCTCGTGCGGCGCCTCGTCGATCGTGATGCTCTCGTCTTTCCGCGCTTCCTCCAGCAGCGCTTCCGACACCCACATCTCGCCCAGACGGGCGGTGTCCTTGATGCGGCAGACGCGCCCCCCGTCTTTGGGCAGCGCCGAGTAAAACGCCACTTCCACGGCTTCGCGATCCGAATCGAGCGCCAGCGGCAGTGATCTCGGGTTTGTACGGCCCCTTCCCCGTGGCGCGATAGCGGCCTATTACGTTGAGGTCCATCCCGGTCCCCGAGACCGTCTTGCCCACCTCGTCCACGATTAGCAGGTCCAGGTTGTCGAACGGCAGCTTGGCCACGTGCGGCTTGGCCACTTCGAGCAGGCGCTGATCCGAGGCGAGGAAAGCCTTGTAGTTTCCCGGGACCACTTCCACCACCAGCGGCTGCCGGTAGCCGTTCTCCACCACCGCCACGCCGAACAGGATCTTGGATTTGGCCATGGTCAGCTCGGGCACGCGCTTCACGGAATCCCACAGGCCGTGGTTGTGGGCCTGCTGCGCGCCCGCCTGTTTGCCGAGGCCGACCGTCACCATTTTCAGCAGCCCCGAGGCGAGTTTTTCGGCCGATTCGGGATGGGTCCTGGTGCGTCCGAAGACGATGATGCCGTCGGCCTCGGCGGCGCACCGGTCGAGGTGCGCCACGGCCCCGTTCTTCACCGGTCCCAGGATGAACGTCTCCATGGTGGCGCGAACGGGCGCTCCCGCCGATTCATCCGTGACCCCCAGGAGGCGCAGGATCTCTTCCTGGCCTTCGGCGGTCGCGCCGCCGTGGCTGCCCATGGCGGGCACGAAGAACGGCTCGCCGCCGGCCTCTTTCACCGCGTCCGTAATGCCGGCCAGCAGATCGAGGAAGCCGCCC
>JAIQFU010000135.1 GCA_020073115.1 Terriglobia bacterium | reverse complement strand
GTGGAGGCGGACCCGGAGCCCGCCCCGGAGCCTGCCCCCGTTCCAGTGGACGATTGGAGCCTCGTCCGAACGCGCGGCGGCCAGTCCGGATGGGCCCTCACGCGCGCTTTGATCATGGCCATTCCGGACGATGTGGCGCAATACGCCGAAGGGCACCGGATTGTCTCTTATTTCCCCCTCGGCGACGTCCAGGACGGTGACCAGACCAAGCACAACTGGCTCTGGACCACCCTTGCGGGAGGGCCGCAGGGGTACGATTTCGATAGCTTTCGGGTTTTCATCTGGAGCCTGCGCCGCCACCGGTACGAAACCGCATACATCGAGCGCAACCTCCAGGGATACTCGCCGGTGCTCCTGAAGGAAGTGGAACTCGGGGCGGGCCCCCGCGCAAAAGGCGAGGCTGCCATTCAGAAATATCCAGGGTTCTCCATCTGCGTTCAAAAAGCCGACGGCCAGCGCTACCGGCGGGAATTCGCGTTTCTGACCAACATCGTGCGCTTCGCCGGCGAGCATCCCTGTGAAGCCCCGGAGCCCAGCCTCGCCGCCCCTGCGCCCCTTCAGAAGGCCGACGGCCAACCCGCGCCGGCTCCCCGCCCGGCCGCTCAGCCGTTTGCCAAACGCGTGAAAGAGCGGCTGGCCGCCATCACCCGGAAGTGGTTCGGCAAGTAATTGCACATTGATTCGGCTGGTCCATTGTGTTATTTATGTGTTCAAGTCGGAAAATAAGATCCAACTGAGCCGCCCCGCTTCAGGGCGTAGCGACGGTCAATCATAGTCCACTTCAAGGATGGCAATCCGTGGAAGCTGTCAATCGTAAACTCATTCGTCCGTCTCTGAACGAGATCAAAGAACAGATCGCGCCTCCCCGCCGCCCGCCGCAGCAGCAGAAGAAGCCCGTCCCTCCGGACCAGACGAACGCCGAGAATTTTTATTACGTGAAGCAGATGCAGGCCAAGACTCCCATGGTTTTCGTGCTCCGCGACGGCGAAACCCTCCATGGCGTCATTGAGTGGTATGACAAGTGCTGCCTCAAGGTAAATCGCACGGGGGAGCCGAACATCCTGCTGTACAAGCCCTGCATCAAGTACATGTATAAGGAGTAGAGCGGCCGCTCTATGGCTTGGACCGGTTGCGCATGGCCAGCCGGTACTCCCGCCTCTCGCCGGCCTCGCGGTACCGCCGCTTCTCGGTTTCCGTTTCCGGGATCACAGGCGGAATCGGAGCCGCTTTTCCGCTTTCATCCAGCGCCACGAACGTGAGGTAGGCCGAGCAGGTGTGCACCTTGCGCCCCGTCATGAGATTTTCCGTCTCCACCTTCACGCCCACCTCCATGGAGGTGTGGAAGACCCGATTCACGGAGGAGTGCAGCGTGATCAGGTCGCTGATGTGGACGGGGTGGAGGAAGCGCATGCTGTCTACCGCGGCGGTGACCGCCGGCCGCCGCGCGTGCCGCATGGCCGCCATGGCGGCCGCCAGGTCCACGAGGTGCATGACTTTGCCGCCCAGGACGTTGCCGAGAGCGTTCGCATCGGTGGGCAGCGCCAACTCGGCGTATTCCGAAATGGATTCGCGAACAGGTTTGCCTTCCATAAGCGTCGTCCCCCTTCTCGTGGAGCCCGCGCGGGCCGGGCATGCCCGTTCCCTACGACCACGTCCTGTAGGGGCGAGGCATGGCTCGCCCGGAGCGCTCCGTTGTTTTCACGGCTGCTCCGCGGAACTCTCCGTTTTCCGGCGGAGGTAGCTGTTTACGTACGCCTGCGCCTGGCGCCCCAGGTTGCCGTCCGGCGGCGGCTCCACCAGCGAGCCCAGCGCGCGCGAATATTCCAGCGGGCCGTGCGCAAACGGGTGATGATCGCGCTCCACCACGTAATAGATCCGGACCGACGAGCCATCATCGGCTCGTACCGTGAACCGCACGGCGTCGGGGCCGCTCCGCGCGGGAAAGCGAACGCACCGCCCGCGCGCATATCCCATGTTGCAGACCGGCCGGAGCAGCGCTTCGTCCGGTTCCAGGGGCAGCTCCGGCGCCGCGCGGCAGACCCCCGACCAACAGCCGCCCAGCGGCAGCATAGCGCCCTCGGGCCCGCTTCCGGAGCGCGGTTGGATGGGGTAGAAATACGGGCAGGACACTTCGTGAGGTATAGTAGCACAGGTATGGAGAGCGCCCGCCTGGCGGCCCTGAAGAACCTCGTAGCGCAGAACCCGTCCGACAGTTTTTCGCGGTTCGGACTGGCCATGGAATATCGCAATACGGGCGATCTGGAATCCGCCGCCCGCGAGTTCCAGGCGCTGCTGGAGGCGAATCCGGGATACGCCGCCGCCTATTTTCACTTCGGACAAACGCTGGAGAAACTGGCCCGGACGGATGAGGCGCGCGAGGTGTACCGCAGAGGGGTCGAGGTCACGGCGGCAAAGGGCGACCGCCATGCGCAAAGCGAGTTGGAAGGGGCGTTGGAGTTGATGTAGGAGCGGCCTCCACCCGGCCTTACTTCGGCGCCAGGAATTTCTCCAGGTCCAGCAGGTGGCGCGGTTTGTACATGCGCTTCGACCACTTGGTGCCGGCATCGAATTCCACGCCGACGAAATACCCGATCTCCCGGTAGGCGCAATACCGCACCCAGCCGAGAAATCTGCGCTGCGCGCAGTCGACCCTGACCTCCACCCCGAGGGGAACCGGCGCTTCCAGTTGGAGGCACGCGCCCGAAGGCGAAATATCTTCCAGGAGAGCCGTCCCCCGGCGCTGCATGCCGCCGCGGCCTTTCCACGAGATTTCCACCATGTCGGCGCACATGATGCGCATTTCCGAACGCCTGTCCTGCATATCTGGCATATCGGCCGGTCCAGGAGCCGGCTTTAGTACCGACGACCCAGCCTACCCCGGGCCGCCGTGCGCACGCAAGGGCCGCATCGGCGCCGCGCCACATGCCATAATCGAGTCCATGCCCGGTACTCGATGGGGCTGTCTTCTGGGAGGGATCGCCGTCGCGCTCGCCATCTCCGGATGCGCCCACAAGAAACGCGTGGCCGCGCCCCCACCACCCCCCGCCCACTTGCCCGCGGTGGGCGACACCGAGACCGGGGTCGCCAGGTGGTACGGCCATCCGTATCATGGCCGGCCGGCCGCCAACGGCGAGATCTACGACATGGAAAAACTCACCGCGGCGCACCGCACCCTGCCCTTCGATGCCTGGGTCCGGGTGGTAAACCTCAATAACGACAAGAGCGTGGAGGTGCGGATCATCGACCGCGGGCCGTTCGTGGACGGGCGCGTGATTGACCTTTCCCACGCGGCGGCCAGGGAAATCAACCTCATCGGCCCCGGCACGGCCCCGGTCCGCATCGTCGTCACCCGCATGCCTCCGGCTGTTGCGCCGGGGGTCTACGCGATTCAGGTGGGGGCTTTCCGCGAGCGCTCCAACGCCGAGAGATCGCGGCGGCAGATGACCGCGCGGTACGGCGCGGCCCGCATCGCGTTGCGCGCCGGGAACCCCGACATGTGGCGCGTGCTGGTGGGGGCGGAAGCCACCCCGGAGGGCGCCGCCGCCCTGGCCGAGCGCATCCGCCAAGATTCTGGTGAGAAAACCGGCGGTCTGATCGTACGTATAGATTCTATGTAGTTTTCTATGTCGCGCTCCGCAACGGGCGGCGCTCACGCTCTGGTGGGCCGGTCGCCGCAGATCGAGGCCGTCCGGCGGCTCATCGAAAAAGCTTCGCGCAATCGTCTGCCGGTTCTCCTGCTGGGTGAGAGCGGCTCGGGCAAGGAGGTGGTGGCCCGCGCCATTCACGATGCCCGTCCGTGCGGCCAGCTCGTCCCCATCGACTGCGGCTCACTGGTGGGGACCCTCATGGAGAGCGAGCTGTTCGGCCACGTGAGGGGCTCTTTCAGCGGCGCCACCGCCGACAAGAAGGGGCTCGTGGAACTGGCGGACGGCGGGACCGCTTTCTTCGACGAGATCGGCGACCTGCCGCTGGAAATGCAGGTGAAGTTGCTGCGGCTGATCCAGGAGCGCGAGTTCCGCCCGGTCGGCGCGTTGCAGTGGCGCAAAGTCGATCTCCGGATCATCGCCGCCACGCACCGCGACCTCAAAACGGAAGCCGCCGCGTCCCGTTTTCGCCAGGACCTCTTTTACCGCCTGGAGGTCTTCGTCATTCACCTCCCTCCCTTGCGCGAGCGGAAGCAGGACATCCCGCTCCTGGTGGATTGCTTCCTGGAGCAGGCGCGGGAATCCGGCCTGGCCGTTTTTTGCCCGGGGGAGGAGGTCATGCGCGCGCTCCTGCACTACGATTGGCCGGGCAACGTGCGCGAACTGAAACACGCCATCGAGCGCATGGCCGCCCTGTATTCCGAGGGCGCCCGCGAAATCGAACTCCCTTCCGCCCTGCGGATGAGCGCCGAATCGAAAGATCTGCAGCGGCTTTCGGAAGCTGTGGACGACCGCTCGGCCGAAGAGTTCCGCATTCCCCGGCGGCCGCCCGTGATTTCACTGCCGGAAAGCGAGAGACGGACGATCGTCGACGCCCTGGCAGCCACCTCCGGTGAGCGCGGCAAAGCCGCGCGCCTGCTGGGCATAGGCCGCACCACGCTATACCGTAAGATCAAAGAATACGGGCTGGACTGACGACGCGGCGCGGACACTCCTGCCGGCCCTGTCCCCCCTCGTGGCGACACCCGGCCCCGTGGCAAGCTGGTAATCGCGTGTGAACATCGCTCTCGACGCCACCTACAGCATCGGCGAGCATCTTTCCGGAGTAGGAGTCTACTCGCGCGAGATGCTGTTCGGACTGGCGTCCGCCCACCCGGAAACGCGCTTCTCGTTCTGCTATCGGCCCCACCGCTACTTCCGCTCCAAAGAGTCCCTTCCCGGCAACGCGAGCCGGCGCCTGTTGCTGGAGCCCCTGGGGCCGCGCTCCGCCAGCCTGTTTCATGGACTGAACCAGCGGCTGCCGCGGATTCGCATGAAGCGCGCCGTGGCCACGTTTCACGACCTGTTCGTCATCACCGCCGAATACTCCACGCCGGAGTTCCGCGCGCGTTTCACGGCGCAGGCCCGCGAGGCAGCGGCGCGCGCCGATCTCATCATCGCGGTCTCGGAGTTTACCAAGAGCCAGGTGGTGGACCTGCTCGGGGCGCCCGCGGCGAAGGTCAGGGTGGTGCACCACGGCGTCAGTCTGCCCGCGGGCACGCCGGAGACATGCCCCACCCACACCGTTCTCCACGTGGGCGCCATTCAGAAACGGAAGAACATCGCGCGCCTGGTGGAGGCCTTCGAGAGCCTCGGCGGCGACTGGCAACTGGTGCTGGCGGGGTCCTTCGGGTACGGCGCCGAGGCCATCCGCGAACGCATCGCCGCCAGCCCGGCGCGCGCCCGCATTTCCGTGCCGGGCTATGTCGCTCCCGGGGAACTCTCTCGCTGGTACCGGCGGGCGGCGATTTTCGCCTTTCCCTCCCTGGACGAAGGCTTCGGCATGCCCGTGCTGGACGCCATGGCGGCGGGAATCCCGGTGGTCACCTCCAACCGTTCGGCGCTCCCGGAGGTGGCCGGTGACGCAGCCCTCACGGTGGATCCGGAAAATACAGCGGATTTGGCTCAGGCACTGGGCCGCTTGGCTCGGGATGAAAGCTTGAGGCGCGAACTGTCGGCCCGCGGCCGCGCGCGGGCGAAACTCTTTACCTGGGCGAAAGCCGTCCACGAAACGTGGAACGTCTACCTCGAACTGCTGGGCTAGGCGGGTGAGACAAAATCACTTGTCCTCGTCCACCGCGATCTTCAGCGCGCGCAGGAAGCGCTGGTCCTGGGAAGTCAGTTTGATCTTGCCCGTGGTCTCGAATTTCTTCGGCTCCTCTTCGGTGATTTCGATGTTTTCGTCGGCCTCGTCTTCGTCGCTGTCCTCATCCCTCCGGTTGAAGCCGATGGTGGCTTCCAGCACCAGGAAAACATCGTAACCGGCTCTCTTGATTTCGCCGATCGCTTCCGCGATCCGGTCGGACTCGGAGAGGGAATCGTTGATCGCGTTCCCCAACTCCTGCATGAGGCGCTTCAGTGAGTCTTCCACAGATACTCCCTTATTCGTGGATGCGCCGGAGGCGACCGGCGTTCCACCGCTGGGCTGTATCCACCCGCTTCGATTGTAGTGGACATGCCCCCCGTTCACAACCTTTCTATCGGCAATTTATCAGCCGCCCGCCACACCGCAATTTCCGGCGTTGCGCCTTTTGTTACGATGAAATGGTGCGGCAGCGTCAGACAGCCCGGTTAGGCCGGGTCAGCGGTCAATTCGTGAAGCACGTCATTCCCGCGATTCTGAAGCCGGCCCACGCTTTGTGGAATGAGGTTATTGGCTTTCTTTTCTTGTCGTTGGGAGCGATCTTTGGGGCTGGCGCGGTGCGCCACGGGTTACACGGCCAAGTCTTCCAGTCCGTAGTGATTGGAGCCGTCACCGTAGTGATGGTCTACTATGGCGTTTCCTCTTTCCGGCGCGCCCGTAAAATCTCGCGATCATGAACGATAAGCTAGGTAAACCTGGCGAGTTCCCCTTCGCACGCGGGATCTACCGCGACATGTACCGCGGCCGGCTCTGGACCATGCGTCAGTACGCCGGCTTCGGCGACGCCGAAGAGAGCAATCGCAGATACCGTTACCTGCTGTCCCAGGGGACTACCGGGCTCTCGGTCGCCTTCGACCTGCCCACCCAGATGGGATACGATTCGGACCACCCCATGGCATACGGAGAGGTGGGCCGCGTGGGGGTGGCCATTTCCTCCCTGGCGGACATGGAAACGCTGTTCCGGGGCATTCCGCTCCAGGACGTTTCCACGTCGATGACCATCAACTCCACCGCCGCGATCCTGCTGGCGTACTATGCGCAGGTGGCGCGCCGGCAGGGCGCTGACCGGAAAAAGCTCTCCGGGACCATTCAGAACGACATCCTGAAGGAATATATCGCCCGCGGAACGTACATCTATCCGCCGCGGCCGGCCATGCGCGTCATCACCGACATCTTCGCCTGGGCGGGCTGCGAGATGCCGGAATGGAACACCATCTCGATCAGCGGCTACCACATCCGGGAGGCCGGCGCCACGGCGGTCCAGGAGTTGGCGTTCACCTTCGCCGATGCCATCGCGTACATCGAAGCCGCCGTCGGGGCGGGGCTCGCGGTGGACTCGTTCGCGCCACGGCTCTCGTTCTTCTTCAACTCCCACAACGATTTTCTGGAGGAGATCGCCAAGTTCCGCGCCGCCCGCCGCATTTACGCCTGCCTCATGCGCGACCGCTTCGGCGCGAAAGAGAAGCGGTCGATGATGCTCCGCTTCCACGTGCAGACGGCGGGATCGACCCTCACCGCCCAGCAGCCCGACGTGAACATTGTCCGCACCACCCTCCAGGCGCTGGCGGCGGTGTTGGGCGGCGCGCAATCGCTGCACACCAATTCGCGCGACGAGGCGCTTGCCCTTCCCACCGAGGAATCGGCGCGCATCGCCCTCCGTACCCAGCAGATCATCGCCTACGAAAGCGGCGTCGCGAACACGCCCGACCCCGCGGGAGGAAGCGAGTGCATCGAGGCGCTCACCGATGCCATCGAGCGCGAAGTGAACGAGTACCTGAAACGGATCGACGAGATGGGCGGGACGCTCCGCGCCATCGAAAGCGGCTACGTGCAGCGCGAAATTCAGAACTCCGCCTACGAGTACCAGCGCGAGGTGGAGGGCGGAAGGCGGATCGTGGTCGGGGTCAACCGGTTTCAATTGCAGGAGGAGCGCCCGGCCGCGACCTTCCGGCTGGATCCCGCGCTGGAGCGCGCCCAGGTGGAGCGCCTCCGTCAGGTGCGGGCTTCGCGCAGCCCGGCGGCGGTAGAGGAAAAACTCGCCGCGCTGGAGCGCGCCGCGCGCGGAAACGAGAACCTCATGCCCCCCATTCTGGACGCGGCGGACTGCTATGCCACGGTGGGAGAGATCTCCGACCGCCTCCGGCGCGTTTTCGGGGAGTACCGCGAGACGTAATCCGTGGCGCACGTTTCAGCGTGCCGGCGCGGGCTTCAGCCTGCGCGGCAGACGCCGAGCAGCCGCTCGGCGCGGCACGCGTGCAGCGTGCGCCACATCTCCCACCGGGGTCCCCTTACGAAGCGCGTTCCACGAGCTGCAGCGGCGCAACCGTCTCTTCCGTCCGGCGAGGCCGCCGGGTGCGCTCTCGCAGCCCCAGGCGATGAATGATGCGGCCCACGTGGTCCGGGTCGTAACGCACCCCGAAACCCCCGTAGATCGCTTCCGCGAAGCGCGCCGTGGTCCACCGGTCGGTGTCGAAGCCCGCGGCCCGCGGCCCCACCCGGTACATCTCCGCTACAGCCCGTAATTGCTCGCCTTTGAGACGGCTGGGACGGCCCGGCGCGCGCCGCTTCCGCAGCGACTCCACGCCCCTGCCGCTCAGCGCGCGCGCCCACCGCGAAGCCGTGGTGCGGCTCACTCCAAATTTTCGGGCGACCTGGGACTGCGTAAGCCCCGTCTGCAGTTCCTGCGCGGCCAGCAGGCGCCTGCTTTCCATTTCATCGCGAGTCAGAATGCCCGGTGCGGCTGTCTCCATGATTCTCGCGCGGTATGTCGGGTTCCAGAGCGATTCCAGAATACCAGAAAACATTTCGAATGCAAATTGTTTTTTGCAGTACGAAGCCGGGAGAGGAGGCGCGGCGGGCCGCTTCTACCCCACGGCGGACGCGAGGACTCTCAGCCGCTCCACATCCAGCGGGCGGGACGCCGGTCCGTTCTCGAACCAGCGGGCCAGCGCCTCGTCGCCGAGCCGGCGGCGGCTCATGATCGCCTGCCGCCACCGCAAGGCGCCCCGGAAGCAGAGGGCGAGCCGCCAGAAAGCTTCGAGCGACCTCGGCTCGTAAACCAGGCACGCAGCCAACACCAGCAGGTCGCGTCCCGTCGCCGCAACCCAGTGACGGCGGTACAGGGCCGGCGTGGCGTTCTTGATGCGCAGCAGGAAACGGTTCTTCACCGAGTGCATGTTGATGGCGGGCGAAACGGCGCCCCGGTTGCCGGGCACGACCGTGCGCACGTGGTACGCCTCCCCCTCCGGCGCGTAGATACAGCGCCAGCCCTGCAACTGCGCCCGCCAGGCGACGTCGGCGTCCTCGCGATACGAGAAGAAATCCGGGTCGAAGAACGCCCCGTCCACGGCGATTGCTTCGATCATCTTGCGGCGGTACAGGGCCGCCGCGCCGCTGGCTCCGAAGACGTACTCCAGATGCTGGAAGCGTTCGCCGTCGGGCTCGTGCCAGCCGCGGTCGAAGTGCCGCATTTCGGGGGTGAAGTACAGGCCGGTGGAATCGATCAGCCGCTCTCTGAGGGGGCGGAAATCGGCCCCGATCGACAGCAGTTTCCCGCATACGGCCCCCGCCCCCTCATCCAACTCCCCCGCGTCCACCAGGTTGCGGATAAACCCCGGCAGCATGAGAACGTCCGGGTTCAGCGTCAGGACCCATTCCGAACCGCTCGATCGGATGCCCTGGTTCTGCGCCGCGGCGAAACCTTCGTTACAGCTGTTGTAGATCACCCGGGCGCGCTTGCGGTAGGTCTCCAGGATCTCCCGGGTGCCATCGCTGGAGGCGTTGTCCACCACCACGATTTCGATCCGCGGCCCGCGCTGCGCCAGAACAGCCTCGAGGCAGCGCCGGATGTATCTCCTGCTGTTATACGTGACGATTGAAACGCATACGGTTGCACCCGCCATGATGAGGATCCGATATTCCAAAGACCCGCCCGGGCCGCGTTCAACTACACTGATCTTTCCCGGATTGCGGAATTTGGCGGATTGATTCTTTTTTGCTGTAGTGGAAAACCGTCCGAAAGGGTCTTTGATGGGTAGGGAATGTCACCATACCCGCTTGGCAGGGATGTCGTGGGGATAATCCGGCAGGAGCGGAGCGGCACGGCATTACAGGACCAGGTCGGGAAACTGTATGAGGAGTCGCGTGAAGACGTTTACCGCTACCTGCTCACCCTGGGGCTGCATCCGCCGCGGGCGCAGGAGGCGGCCCAGGAGGTGTTCCTGCGGCTCTATACGGCGTTGCGGAAAGGGGAAGCCATCCAGAATCCCCGCGCGTGGATCTTCCGCGTGGCCCACAACCTGGGCCTCAAGATCCGGGCACGGCAGAATTCGGAAGCGCCCTTCGATCCGGAATGGGGAGAAAGGTTCGCAGCCCCCGCGGCGAACCCCGAGAGTGAATTGATGGAGCGCGAACGCATGTTGCTGTTCCACCGGGCCGTGGAGGGCCTCTCCGAACAGCAGCGCAGGTGCCTTTTCCTGCGTATGGAGGGGCTGCGCTACCCGGAGATCGGCGCCACCCTGGGGATCAGCGCTTCCGCGGTGGGAGAGTTCCTGCGGCGGGCTATGGCGCGGCTGAAGAGGAGCGCGTTATGAACGGCTTCGAAACGCGCCATCCCGAAGACGGGCAGTTGCTGCGGTATCTCGACGGCGAACTGCCGGGGCGCAAAGCCCGGCAGGTCCGGCGCCACCTCGAAGCCTGCTGGCAATGCCGCGCGGCGCTGGAGGAATTGCAGGACGCGGTCAGCGAGTGCGTGCGCTACCGGCGCGACGTCCTGGCGGCGCATGCGCC
>JAIQFU010000134.1 GCA_020073115.1 Terriglobia bacterium | reverse complement strand
GCGTGAAGATCCCGTTCAAGACCGCCCTGGCCCGTAACGGCCAGAAGTACGCGGACGTCACAATGACCGACTGCAAAATCAATTCCGGATTGAAGATTGAGGAGCTGCAAAAACGGCCATGAGGATGCTGATTGGGATTCTCCTGGCGGGCTGCCTGCTGGCGCCCGCGCGCGGCGCGGAAACCGCGGAGGAGCGCGGCAGGCGCGTGGTGAACGAGGCCCTTCAGGCGCTGGGAGGAGACGCGTTCCGGCGCATGCAGGACCGCGTGGAAAGCGGCCGCGCCTACTCGTTCTACCGCTCCGAGCTCTCCGGCCTCTCGGTGGCGAAGATCTACACCCATTACCTGCCGCTCCCCAACCCGCCGGTCCCCGGCACAGTCGCGGTGCGCGAGCGCGAAACCTTCGGCAAGGAGGAGTACAGCGCCGTGCTGCTGACGGAAGAAGGCGCCTGGGAAGTCACCTATCGCGGGGCGCGCCCTCTGCCGGCCGACCGCTACGCCAATTTCAAGGACTCCACGCTGCGCAATGTTTTTTACATCCTGCGCCAGCGTCTCGACGAGCCCGGGTTGACCTTCTATTCCCGCGGGTCCGACATGTACGAGAACCGGCCGGTGGAGATCGTGGACATCACCGACGCCAATAACCTCACAGTGACCGTGTATTTCGGCCAGAGCGACAAGCTCCCGGTCCGTCAGCAGTTCCGGCGCCGCAATCCGCAGTTCAAGGATTTCGATACCGAGGTGACCATCTTCGCCAAGTACCGCGACGTCGGGGGCGGCGTGAAGTGGCCCTACGACATACGGCGCGAGCGCAACGGCGATAAGATTTTCGAAATGTTCGCCGAGTCGGTGGTCATCGACCAGAGCCTGCCCACCAACCTGTTTGACCTCCCTGTAGGCGTCAAAATGCTCCCCAGGGTGGATTGAAGCTCGGCCAGGCACGGGCCGGTCTGTTTACTGGATTACGTCGAAATCCGTAGAGCGAATCACATCCGCCGATCCATTCGCGAGGACCGCTCTCACGTCAAGCCGATAGGCGCCCTGCGCCAGGCGGTAAATCGTTGCCGCAGTCGCGACCGGTATCACCGGATTTCCCGGCCGGACAAAACTTGCCAGGCTGGCCGGTGGGCCGCTGTCGGCCTTCACCTCGCCCGAAGCCCTGTCAACGATGCGATATTGAAAGGACACTGCAGCCGGGTTCGCCCCGGCCAGCGACGGCTCGTAGATCTCTGCGTAGAGGTAGAGCTTTTCGGAGTTCTTGAAGCGCGCCTGCGCGGCGGGCACAACTTGCTGGCCGCCCGCTATCAGGGGAGTGGAGCCCTCGATCATTCCAGGATCGAGACCGGCGGCCGTCGCCGCAGCGGGGCGCAACTCCCTGGAGAGGACAACGCCGCTCATGTCGAGTTTCGTCGCGTCGTGTTGGGGGATTTCAACCGAGGTTTCCGCCCTGCCCCACGCGTCCCCGGCCGGGCTGATTACAGCTTTGACTGTGTACTTACCGGCAGGCAACTGCAGCAGGTTCTCGTAGTGATAAGGCCGTTTGGCGAACGCGTCGGCTTCCTTCTTGTCGGTGAAGTCGAGCGCGACGGACTCGCTGAACCGGGCGGCCACAGACCCTCCCACCCCGTAGGCGGCGCCAGCCACATTCAGTTCGCCGTGGAACTTGTTTTTCGTCTTCTGGAAGGTGATTCCGGAGAGGGGCGCATCCATTGCCACGGTGACGTTCGCCTGAGGACCGTCACCTGGGTAGCGCCAGAAAGCCCGAGCGGCTGCGGCCAGGCTTCCCGCGGCCTGACTGGCAAGCCAGCCATCGAGCCTCCTGCCAGCCGCCGTGCCCGCCAGCGCGTCTTTCTGGACGGCGCGGCAGAAGGATTCTGGCGCGCGGACATCGGCCCCCCTCCAGGTCCGTTCTAACCCTCAACGCGTGGCATCTCCCGGACGATTCGACATCGGCCAGGTCGACCATCACCTCGTAGAAGGAGGCCAATTCCTGAACAGCCTGCTGTAGAGCCGTCGCGAGATACTGAGTCACCTTGAGAGTGGAGCCCCCCGTCGGGTCGGCGAACGTCTTCGCGAACGAGGTGTTATCGGAGATGCCATAGATGGTAACCCCAGCTCGGTTGGCGGCCTCGATCGCCGCATCCACCTGAGGCGTTGCATCCGCGGAGAAAGACTGGCCGCCGCTGAACAGGAACACCGCTTTGGGTCCTCGTATCGGAGCCATCGATTCCACCAGGCCGCGCAGCGATTCGGCGAAGGCCTGCGTCCTCGAGGTCTGGTCGCCGCCCACTGTAATATTCCCGAGCGATGTCTGACCGGTCTCGCGGCCTCCCAGGTTCGTGCCGGTACT
Source organism: Terriglobia bacterium (assembly GCA_020073115.1). GTDB lineage: Bacteria > Acidobacteriota > Terriglobia > Bryobacterales > Bryobacteraceae > BOG-224. The sequence continues at coordinate 8,288 of JAIQFU010000134.1, read as the reverse complement.
CGCCCTGACCGCGCCGCCGGCCGTATGGGCAATGGCGCTCGATGCCGTACCGACCAGAGACGCCTTCAGCCGCGCCGCGTCCGTCGTATAGGGCTGAAGCAACTCGATGCCCGTCCGGAACGTTGCGATCTCCATGTACAAGTCAGGGCTCGCGGCCGCAGTGATGAAATCCGACGCGTAACGTCTGATATTCGCCTGATCCTGGGCATTGATGGTGGTGTTGTCGAACAGCAGAACCAATGCGTGTTTACGCGCCGGCGGTATTGCCGCCGACGTGACCGTCCGCTCCTGGTTGTCGACCCAGACCTTGAAATCTTTGGCGGCGAGAGTGCGCACCGGGCCGGATTTGCCGCTGAAGACGGCCGTCTGGATCGTAGCAGCGCCGCCCTGGCTCTGCGCAACCGCCGGCGTCAGAGCGAACGCTACCGTGAAGACACCGAACATCGGCTTCATCTTTTGAGTCTCTTTGATCCAAGAGCCGCTACCTGCCCAATGACGAAAGAATATCCTTGGCGGTTTTCGCGTTGGGCCCATCGGGTTTCAAGGCGATGTACTTTTGGAGCGAATCCACCGCGCCGGGCGGCGCGACTAACTTGCCCGCAGCGTCAACCGTGGCGTTCGCCAGCATTGCCACGCCGTATTGAAAGTGGGCCTCGGCATAGTTCGGGTCGGCGGCGATCGCCCGCTTGAATGCGTCCAAGGCCTCCTGGGTCTTATTCGCGCCCAGAAGAAATACTCCGAGATTGTAGTGGTACTTGCCGGCGCCGGACGGATCCACTTCGATCGCTTTCGCCAACGCCGTTTTGGCTTCGTCCATGCGGTTGCTTGCGGCAAGGGCCAGGGCCCAACTGTTCCAGTAGCTGCCGTCCGCCGGCGCGAGCGCTATCGCCTTCTCGAACGCCTCGCGCGCCTTGTCATAGTCCGCCGCTGCTTCCGCGGGCTTAGCGCGCCCCAGAGCAAGGTAGGTGTCGGAAAGCGCGCTCCATACAGCGGCCTGCCTGGGGTCCAGTTCCGCGGCCTTCGTCAGGTTCTCGAGCGCCAGATCGTAGTTCCGGGAGGCCAGCGCCTGCTTACCTGCCGCGAAGCTGTCCATGAGGGCCGCATTCTTCTTTTTGGTCTCCTCCGCGGCCTTGTCGATCTGTTTCTTTTGCTCGTCCGTCATATCCTTCGCCGCCTCCTGCTTGGCTTCCGCGGCGGCGGCCTCAGCGGGCTTCAGGCGAAGGTGCAGGTTGGTAGCCAGATTCCCAGCTACGTTAGTCTGGCGGCCGGGGCTCACGCTCATCTGCGGCTGCTTATAACGCACCTGGCCGTTGACTGTGGCGGTCAGGGCATAGGTTCCCGGCTGTATCGCCAGGAAACGGAAATACCCCTTCTTGTCACTCTTGGTCTCGTAGTGGAGATGGGCGTCCCAAATCCGGTCGAATTGCACGACGGCGCCTTCAAACGGTTTCCCGTCGGGGCCGTCCACGTACCCCTCGACGATCCCGTACGTTTGTGAAAGCGCCGGGAGACTGGCGAATAGAAGAAAAGCCGGAAGAATATTAGGTCTTGAGAATGCCATGATCGTTACCTCCTGTGGCGGCCGACCGCCGGACCCTGCGCGAGAAAGACGGGATCCCAAACGAAAAAGGAGGAAGGCGCCAGGGCCTTCCTCCAAACTATCTCACGCTCCGCCCGGCCCCGTTGTGGCTGGCGGCGCAAGCCGTCTTAGAAGCGCAGTCGCAGCGAGAGAGTAATCCTCCGCGGGACGCCGCTTTGGGATGTGGTTGTCCCGAATGTTGTGCTGGTCTGAACACCGGTGTTGTAGTTGTAAGTGAGACCGGTGCTCGGGTTGCCCGGGTTGAAATGGTTGATGATGTTATATGCCGTCATCTTGAACTGAATCGCCCGGCCTTGTTCCTTGCCCATCCGGAACTCCTTGAAGATATTGACGTCCCAGTTTTCGAAACCGGGCGCATAGGTAAGCGTGGGCGGCGTGTTGCCGATACCCCACGAGGTAACCGGCGGCAGAACGAAACTGGACGCCTGGAACGGGAACCACAGCCGCGGATCGGCCGTAGTCGCCACCGAACCAGGGGACGCCGGCGTGGAACCAGCCGCCATCCAGAGCGGACCGGTCATCTGACAACGCATATTTGGCGCGTTCGTCGGCGTGCCCGTGTAATAGCCGATTGGAGCGCTGGCGATGCTGCAACCGATGGTCAGTGCGCCGCCGGTGTAGTACGAGCCGACTCCGCTGAGATTCCATCCGTCGAATACACCCCGGGTCAGGAAATTGCGCCAGTGGAGTAGGTTGCTCCCGTCCGGGAACAGGAAGTTGAAGTTGATGTTCAAAGCATGCGTGTTGCCGGCGACGTTCTTCATGAGCTGGTCCGGCAGCCACTGATTGTGGCCATAGTTGAGGGTCTTTTGAAACGTGTAATTCGAGCTGAACTGGAGGCGGCGGCCGAACCGCTTATTGAGCTGCGCCTGGAGCGAGTTATAGTAACCCTCGCCGAATGAGGTGACGGAATTAACAGTGCCGTAGCCGGGGAATTTGCCGGCGATCGCACGGGGCAGGTTACCACTGTAGAAGCCTCCCGTACCGCCGCTGGCGCTGGTCGGATCGAGGAAGGTCTTGACGAGATAACCGCCCTGGAGACCCGAGCCTCCCGTGGGCGCGGGCGCCGCGATGGTGTTCGGGCCTGGCGTGGGTGTCCAGGTGGTCAGGGGTCGCAGCGCGTTCGCGTCGTACCCGGTCTGGCTATATCCATGGTGGTGAACGTTCGCTACGTACCCAATGTCCAGAATGATTCCCTTGCCGAGATCGCGCTGGATGTCGATATTCCAGTTGTACACTGTCGGCGGCGGGAAAACCTGCGGTCCGGAGTAAGCGTTCTGCGACCCGAAGTATCCCTGCGTCTGCCCCACGGTCGCCAAGGTCGTGTTGTAGTAGATCGGCGAGAAGTACGTGGGGGCCGTCGTCATCAGGTTGCCGTTGTTATCGACATTGCCCGGGCGGTCGTAGAAGATCCCGAATCCGCCTCTCAAGGCCGTTTTGCCGTTTCCAAAAATGTCCCAGGCGAAGCCGATTCGAGGCGCTGCGTGCACCGGCATATTGTTGAAAAAGTGATTTTTGAAAGCCGTCTCGCCCGAGTACGGATTGTTGTTGGAATAAGTGGCCGGATCGAACTGCGTAGCGCGGACGGCGGGATAGATGGTCCCCACTCCTCCCCACTACTGGGCCCCTCTCTTGGCGGTTGAGCACTGGCCCGTCGCAGGCGCACCGCCCTGGCAGATCGGGAACAGTATCTTGCCCATGGCGGCGGCGCTGTAATTATCCGCGACCAACGCGTTCAGGGAAGCTCCGATGGAATTCAGCGCGCCGATACGGACGAAGCGCACGCCCAAATCCAGAGTCACTCGCCGGCTGACCTTCCAATTGTCCGTCACGAACCACTCCAATTGGTAATAACGCGCATGGTTGACCAGCCTCATGTTGTCCTCGCCGTATGCCTGGGCGGAGCCCGCGAGCAGGTTGGCGAAGCCAAACCCCGTATCGTTCGGGTTGGAGCCGTCCGCCCCAAACCAGTACGTTCCTTCACCCGTGAAAAACGTCGTGCTGCCGCCAGAGGGCCCCACGTTCACGTTCCGCGCCGTATGCTCGAAATACATCCCGCCCTTTACGGTGTGGGCGCCCTTGATCCACGTCAGGTTGTCCGTCAGGTTCTGGGTAGAGTCCGTGCCCTCGAACGGCCAGCGGTTGTCCCACCCAAAGCTGGGCGCATTGCTGATGCCCGTAACGCTCGTCTGGGCGCCGTTGGTGCCGAAACTGAAATTGGGGATGATGTTCAGTGGGTTCGCGTTGAACAGGCTTGGCAACTTCGCCCCGCCCGCCGCGGCCGACAACGCATCCCGCTGTAAGGCGGTATAGGCTGTTTGCGCCTCTGAGTCCGCATTAACGCCTACCTTTTGGTGGGCGTAGTTGAGTCCCCAACTGAGTTCGTTGATCAGCGTCGGGGTGAAGGTATGGATTTCCGTGACCGACACGCCGGACGAGGGGATGCTGAAGGAGTAGTTGCCGGTTAGCTGGCCCCACCCGGATCCGTTCGGGCCGAGCTGCCCGTTGTTGGCGTCCGCCCCGGCCCGTCCACCGACCGAGCCATAATAGTCATTGATCAGTCGAACGTAGGAACTGTCCTTGCTCCCCAGGTTGTAGTCCAGCCGCAAAATCCGGTCTTCGCGCGGCGCCGAGTTCGTCCAAATGAACTGGGAATTGTACTGGCGGTTTCCGGTGACATCCGTAACGCAATAGGGACATTGGGCGCTCGGTGCTCCGCCGGTTGGAAATAGGTTCAACATCGCTTTTCCGAGGGGAGTGATCGCATTAACGGGTAAGGCGTTGCCAGGATAAGGTTTGCCGCTGGGGTCGTGAATCACAATCAGTGTGTTGGTGTTATTGGAGAGGTAGGTTTGCGAAAAGTCTCCGGACTTCTCCAGCGCCGTCGGCAGGTTGAACCGGTTCGGGGTTTGGCTGTTTACGCTGTGCAAATAGTCTTCCGAGAAAAAGAAGAACAACTTCGTCCGCGACTTGTTGAACCTGGTGCCCGGAATCAGGAGCGGACCACCGAGCGTTGCGCCGAAATCCTGATAGCGATATTTTGCCCTCGGGTTCGGCTGCCCCGGGATGCCATTGATGGTGACAGTGTTCCGGTTGTTGAAGAACCCATTGGCATTGAACTCTTCGTGGCGGTGGTCCCAAAACGCGGACCCGTGATACCGGTTGGTGCCGTTCTTAACGGTGACATTCATCTGGCCGCCCGCTCGCGCCCCATATTCGGCGGTATAGGCGCCCGTGAGCACTTTCACTTCGCCGATCGCGTCCGGACTCGGCGCCATATAGCCGCCCGTTTGCGGATTGCCGGAGTCCGCATTCACGACACCGTCCAACGTGACTACCAGTTGGCCCGGGCCGCCGTTGATTGTGGGGGCGCCACCTACCTGCCAGCCTCTGGAATCGCTTGTGGAAGTATGGACCGCGCCGGGCAAGTTTTCCAGGAGATTCAGGTAATTGCGGCCTGCTGAGGGTGTGGCGTCAACTTGAGCTTGGCTCAGAGAGACCGCGTGGGTGGAGCTATCAGCCTCCACGTGGGCCGTTTCAGCGACCACCTCGATCGACTGCGTGACTTGGCCGACCGAGAGCCTTATGTTGCCCAAGGCCACCTTTTCCTGCGTGCCGACGTTAATGGAACGCTGGTCAGAAGCGCTAAATCCGGACTGTTCGATGTGAACGCCGTACGAACCCGGGATCAATCCGGTGAAGACAAACCTGCCTTCCCCGTCCGATGTGAAATCGCGCGTCTGTTTCGTCAAATTGTAAGTGAGCGTGACTTTCGCGCCGGCGACCACTGCGCCGCTGGAATCCGTCACGACACCGGAGATCTGACCGGTAACCGTTTGAGCGTTGATTGATAGGGCTAGAGCTGCCAAAAGCAACAGAAGCAACATTCCCGTACGAAACGTCCTTGTCATTTGACCTCCCTGCGATAACAACGGACCGCAACGGGTCCTTAGCGTGTAGCTTGAATCACGCTTTGGCAAGCTCTCTTTAAGGGGTCGGGCCAGCAACGGGCCGTCTCCCTCGCACTTATCACTTGGCTGCGGCTCTCAGAATCTGAACCGGACCAATCAGCCCCGACGGCAACAAAGGCGAGTCCGCGCGGTAGGGCGACGCCGCCGTGAACGTGATCTTCTGAGTGACGTTGGGCTGCTGGTCTCCGATGAGGCGGTTGACCCACAGGTTCGTCACTTTGATTTGGAGCCAGTTCGAGCCCGGCTTCAGGGCGGACGTCACATCTACGCGGAACGGCGGGAAGACGACGGTTCCGAACTCCTTGCCGTTGACCGTCACCTCCGCGATATTCTTGACATCGCCCAAGTCCAGAATCAATTTAGCCCCCGTCCGGAACCAATCGGCCGGGGCCACGATGGTCTTCCAGTATGTGCCGGTCCCGGAGAAGTACTTCACGCCGGGGTCGGAGTTCTCGTGCCAGGAAGCCAGGGCCGGCAGCGTCGCGCTGTTCGGCGCTCCCCGGTTCGGTTGGAATACCACCTCCCACGAACCTTCCACGGTAGTGAGCTTCGTCTCCACCGGCCTCGCGATGGTGCGTGACGGGGCCGCGGCGGCCTTGCGGAACACCACGAATACCGCGTCGTTGGGCGCCAGGCGCAGTGGAACGATCGTCCGGCCGTTCTCGGTCCGGTACGGAGCGTTCTCCACCACGCCGGTATCGGCGTGCCAGAACTCCGGCGACTTGCCGGTGACACGGAAGGACGCTTCCACGTCTTCCGTAGTGGCGTTGCGATGGCTGACCCAGTAGGAATCGCCATCGGTCAGTTTGCGGTGTACGAAGGCCAGTTCGGTGTCTTGCGCCGGCTTGGTGTACTCGAAATCGGCCTCCACTTTGAGCGACTTCAGGGCGTCGGCGATCGTGCCGCTGCCGAACACCTTGCCTTTAGTGCTGTCGCCCCAGAGTTGGTTCGCGATCATTTTGAACTGCGCCTGATCGTCCATCAGGCTCGGCGAATCAATCGGCTTGGGGCCGACTACCACGGCGCCGGCGTTCACCAAATCGCGGATCTTGCGCAGCACCGCCAGGGGCATGTGCTGGCTGTTCGGATCGAGCGCCAGGACGCGGTAGCTCATCCCGGACGGCGTCGTGAGCGTTCCAGTGGGAGACGCCGAGAGCAGCTTCAAAAGAGCGTCCGAGTTGATGTAATCGAAGCTGTAGCCCGCCGGCGTCGGGCGCGCATTGGCGCCAAAAAGCGCCGTGATGTTGGAATCCTCGCCGTAGTAGTAAGCGATGTCCGCGGCGAACTTGCCCTGCTGGAGCATGTAGGAACTCCGCGCCAGGTAGGTCAGCCAGGGTTTCGCGTATTCCGCCCAGGTTTCGTGGCGGTTAAACCACTGCCCGAATGGTCCAAGACTGAGGCCGGGGATTTTGTCGTCGGTGGCCTGGTGAACCGAAGTGTGGATCACAAACCGGTTGAGGCCATTGGACAACTCGCGATCGGCCGTAGGTTTCAGCGTCTCGGGCGAGAATGCCCACGAACTGCCGATGCCCTGGCTGGCCGTCAGCGACTCCGCCGCCACCAGGTTCTGGCCGTAAACATGAGCGACCGACGCGGATTCGATCACATCGGCGTCGTACCGCACCTGCGCCCGGCCCGGTCCCGCGGTCCACGTCGCGCTCATGGGAATGGCGGCGGTGCGCTTCACATCCATGCCATCGGCGATCAAGGCCCGGCCACCCTCGTGCGATTCGCTGTAGCGGCCCATCATGCCACGCTCCTTTACGATCTGAGTGAGCATGTCATAGTGGTACTCCACCACCATTTCGCACAGAGTCTTGCGGAAATCCCAGAAGAATCGATCCGTGGCCTCCGCGCTCTCCACCACGTGCCCGGCGAGAGCCGGCAGCCAGGGCTTCATGTCGTAGCCGCGGCGTTTGGAAAACTCGGCGAACATGTTATCGGTCCAGTTCGCCACGCCCGCCTCCCAACTGTCGGTGAGCACATATTTCAGGCCGCGCTTGCCCATCAACCCGCCGGTGGCATCCTTGTACTGGTCCAGGTAGTTGGTGAAATACGCCCTTGTGTATGTGGGGTTGAGCTTGTCTACTTCCAGACCGGTGGCTTCCGGCGATGCCGGGGAGTTCTGGTGTCCGGTGAGCGAGTAGCCCATCCGGATCACAACCCAGCGCCCCGCCGGCGGCGTCCAATCGAGCGTGCCATCCGGCCGCATTTTCGAGGTCAGATCGATTACGTCGGCCTTTTGAACCGCGTCTGAAGCAGGCACAGGCGGAGTCCCCATGGCATAGATATTGGTAGCGGACTGGAACGCCGCTTTTTCCTGGAACCGGTTCACGACTGCGTTGTGCAGTACGAACTCGGCGATTTGGGTTCCGGCCGGGGCAGCGGGCGCTTGGCCCCTTCCCCCTTGTCTGCCGCCTTGCGCGCCTCCGGGAGGGCCGCCGGGGCCGCCGAAGGCTCCCGCGCCGCCCCGCCCCTGCTGCTGCGCCTGAGGCTGCGGGGTCAGAATGGAAATTCGGAAGAAACGGGCCGAGGCCGGCGGAAAGGCAATAGTGCGTCCTGCGCCCATCGGCGTTATGACACGGAACTGTCGGCCGTCGTCGCTCCCTTCCAGTTGCTGATTGCCCGTCCCACCGCCCCCGCGGCCGCCGAACCCGCCACCGCCGCCGCCACCCGCGATAAAGGTCAGGCCGCGGAACGTCTGGGCCTGGGGAAAC
>JAIQFU010000133.1 GCA_020073115.1 Terriglobia bacterium | reverse complement strand
CATCGCGTCCGGCGCCGCGCTCACCATGGCTTCCATGCCGTTCGATGTCCACTCGGCCTCCGCCGGAGGCACGCGCGACTGGACGAGGCTCACTCTCCGCTTCATCGCCACGCGCGCTCAGGACGCCATCCTGATCACCGCCGGCAGCGGCGGCGCGCTGGGCGGCAAAGCCTGGTTCGAGGGCGTGGGCCTCGACGAGGCCTCGTCCCGGGAGGAATGGCCGGCGCGCGAAGCCGTGCAGACTTTCGGCCCGGCATACCGCTATCCGGCCCGCGGGTGGATTTACCTTCACATCCAGGGCAAGCCGTACGAGCGGGGCTATCAACATGGATACCTCATGGCCCGCGAGATCCCCGAATACCTGGAGCGCTGCGCATCCGATCTCGGCGGCCAGGCCGATGCACAGGCTTGGGGGCAATACCGCACTTCGGCCAACGCTTTGTTCCTGCGCGGCTTTGACCGCGAGATTCTCGAAGAGATGCGCGGCATCGCCGACGGCGCCAACGCCAACGGGGCCAGGTGGCTTGGCCGCAAGCTCGACCTCATCGACATCGTCGTGGCGAATACCGAGGTGGAGATGGGCGAGTTGCGCGGCGCGGTGAATACCACGCCGACCGGCCTGGAGGGTCTGGAATTCGATCTCCCCAACTACGCCCGGCCGACGAAACCGGCCGCCACGGACCGGTGCAGCGCCTTCGCGGCCACGGGACCCGCTACGCGCGACGGCAAAATGATCGTCGGGCACGTCACGTGGTGGCCGCTCACCCTCGCCGAGCAGACCAACGTCATGCTCGATATCCAGCCCGAGTCCGGCCACCGCATGTTGATCCAGAGCTACCCCGGCGGTATCGAAAGCGGCACGGACTGGTATCAGAACGATGCCGGCATGGTCCTGACCGAAACCACCATCCGCCAGACGCCGTTCAATATCGAAGGCGCTCCCGTAGCGTTCCGCGCCCGCCGCGCCATCCAATACGGCGGCAACATCGACCAGGTGGTGCGCGAGCTCGGAGCGCGCAACAACGGCCTGTACACCAATGAGTGGATCATCGGCGACGGCAAGAACAACGAGATCGCCCTGTTCGAGCTGGGCACCCGCCACACGCGCCTTTGGCGCAGTTCGAAGGACGAGTGGTTCGGCGGCGCGCCGGGGTTTTACTGGGGCGACAACAACTCCAAGGACCTGACAGTCAACCTGGAGTATCAGCCCGATCCGCAGGGGCCGCCGTCCTACGTGCCGTACGTCCCCGGCGCGCGCGATCTCGCCTGGCAGGATCTCTACAGCCGGTACAAGGGCCGGATCGACGAGCAGTTTGGATTCCTGGCCTTCCGCACCTCGCCGCTGGTTTCGGGCGGCACGATGGATGCCAAGATCGCCACCGCCGACATGGCGAACCGGCTGATGGTCTGGGCCGCTTTCGGCCGTCCGAATGAGACCATGTGGCGGCCGCCGGCGACGAATGCCGGCCCGGATCGCGGGTTGTACCCCGGCGGGTACTACGTGTTCAGCGCGGAGCCCGCCGACGGCCTGCGCAGCGCCGCGCAGGAGAACGAGAAGGCGCGTCTGGCCGGCCAGAGCGCGGAGCCCAGGCGGTCCGCGAGACCGAACGCCCCGTCGTATACGGAGCGCCTGTGGAAGGGATGGGTGCTGCCGGCGTCGGCCGCGGATACGTGGTTCGTGGCGGGCTCCGCCGCATATTACCGGCTGCTCCAGTCCGGCGATCTCGACCGCGCCTTGGAAGCGCAGCGTACTCAGTACCGCGGGCTGAAGCTCGCGCCGGATGACGAATCGAACCGCTTTCGGCTGGAACAGATCAAGGGCGTGCTCTTTCTCGACGGGTTGCGGCGCAAAATGGGCGACGACGCCTTCTTCCCCTTGATGGCCGGCTACTTCACCGCCAGCGCAACGAAGCCGGTTACCGCGCAATCCTTCCTGGAAAAGGCGGGGACCAGTTTCGACTTCACCGAGCCGCCCGACGGTCCGGCCTACCTGCCCGGCGACATCTACCGCCGGCTCGCTTCAGCGGTGATCGTGTACGGCACGGCGGCTGAAGCCGGGACGAACCGGTACGCCGCCGAGGAACTGCAGGGCCGCTATCGCGACGACGGCTGGAACATTCCCATCTTGAAGGACTTCGAGGCCGCGGAGGAACAACTGAGACACCGCGACGTCATTTTCATCGGCCGCCCGGAGGCCAATTCCGCGTTGGCGGGCTGGGCCGGCAAACTCGGGCTCGATTACAGCGGCGGCGTCTTTAGGGTGGAAGGCAAGACATACGCCTCCGAGCGCAATTCCCTGGTTTATGCGGCGAAGAACCCGCTCGATGCGGCGCACATGGTCCTGGTCCTCGCCGGGAATTCCCCGCTCAGCACGGCGCAAACCCTGAACGGCGGCTATGCCCAGACGCCATACGCGATCCTGGAGGACGGCAAGCCACAGCGCTAAACGGGACGCTTGCCCGTGCGAGCGCTACTGCGCCACCCGCGGCCAGCCGTTTTCCCACGCGATGGTCGAAATCTGAAGCTGCGGCCGGCCGGTTTTCGGGTCGTAGGCGTGGAAGAGCAGGTAGTCTGTCTTGCCGTCCCGGAATACCGCCTCGTGCCCGGCGCCGTGCCACTGCGGGGCGATCGCCGGAACCACGGGCGTGCCGCCGCCCTCCGTCATCGGCTTGCCCTGTTTATCCACGTATGGCCCGGTGACCTTCTTCGAACGCCCCACCACCACGTTGTAGTCGCTCTTTACTCCCCGGCAGCAGAAATCGAAGGAAGCGAATAAGTACCAGTAGCCGCCGCGCCGCACGAGGAACGGCGCCTCGATCGCCCCTTCCACCGGCGGCGTCTGGTGCGGCTTGAGCCGCGGACGGCTCGCCAGCGAGTACAGCGTCGTATCTTTACTCGAAAGCTTCCCTGTCTGCGGATCGATCTGTCTCATCTTGATGCCGCCCCAGAAGCTGCCCCAGTCGAGCCAGATCTGGTCTTTGCTCTCGATGACCAGGTTGGGGTCGATGGCGTTGAAATCGTCCTCTCCGGCGCGCGACCGCACCACCATCCCCTGGTCCTCCCAGTTGTATTTCGGGCTCTTCGGGTCGAGCGTGCCGTTCGTCGCCAGTCCGATGGCCGAATCGTTCACGCCGAAAGAGGAGACGGAATAATAGAGATGATACTGGCCGTTGAAATAGGAGATGTCCGGCGCCCAGGCATCCCGGGCTTTGGGAACCTCTTTGGCGACCCAGTCGGGGAGCTTCTGGAACACGCTGCCGCACATCGTCCAGCGCCGCATGTCCGTGGAACAGCGGATCGGGATGATGCCCCCGCCGCCGCGCCCGGTGGCGAACACGTAATACGTGTTCCCCTCCTTCATAATGACCGGGTCGTGCGTCGCCAGGTCCCCTTCCAGTTTGAGCAACTCCGCCCGCCGCGGCGCCGCGGTCGCGGGAGTGTGCAGTCCGGCGCAGAGCGCCGCCAGCAGTACGGCTCTGGTGGTCGACATTGGAGGTTCCCCCGAAGTGTACTCCCCCGGCGGGGCGGCGATCAACGCCGCGCGGAAGACACGGTGGGCGAGGCGTTGCGGCCCTCTTCCACGGTGAAGATCCGGTCTACCGCGGGCAGCGTGAACTTCTCCACGGCGCCGCTGGGCCAGTGGATTTCGACGCTGTCCACCTTTTCGGCGGTTCCCAGGCCGAAGTGTGGGCGCGGGTCGTTGGAGGAAGCGTAACTGCCGCCGCTCAGCACGTCGCACCTCTGCCGCGTCGAACCCGCCGTGAGGTAGACCGTCGCGCCGGCGGCGTCGCGCGGGCTCTTCGGGCCGCCAATCAGCTTGAGGGCCACCCAGTGGTTCCCGGCGCCGCCGACGTTGCGCAGCAGCGCCGGCGGCCCGTCGATCTGGTTCACCACCACGTCCACCTTGCCGTCGTTGAACAGGTCGCCGAAAGCCGCGCCCCGGGCGGCGAATACGCTGCCCAGGGCCGTGCCCTTCACCGCCGGCGCAAGCTCGAATTTCCCTCGCAGGTTGTGGAACAACAGCGGCCGCTGGGCGAAGGTGGTTCCCCACCCCATGTCATCCACCCCGGCGTAGACGTGGCCGTTGGCGGCGAACAGGTCCTTCCAGCCATCGTTATCATAGTCCAGGAATCCGGTCCCCCAGCCCAGGAACGGGATGGTCGGTACGGCGATCCCGAGTTGATAACTCACGTCGCTGAAATTGGCGCCTCCGTCGTTCCGGTAGAGCGGATTGTAGTCGTCGGAAAACACGGTGTTGTAGAGGTCGAGCCGGCCGTTGTTCAGGTAATCGCCCACGGCGATCCCCATGGACGCCGTTTCGCGGGCGTTCTCGTTGAAAGCATAGCCGGAGGCGAAGCTCGCATCCTCGAACGTGCCGTCTCCCCGGTTCAGGTAGAGGTAGTTCGGCGTCGAGTCGTTGGCCACCACCAGATCCGGCTTGCCGTCGTCGTTCAGGTCGGCGAATACCCCGGTGAGTCCGTAATACCCCTTCGCGTCCGCGACTCCGGCTTTCTCGCTGACGTCGGTGAAGGTCCCGTCTCCGTTGTTGCGGAACAAATGGTCCGGCTCGCCTTTCAACCCGCGCGGGCCGCACATCACGTTGGTCCCCCGAAACTGGCAGTAATTGAACCCCACCACGTCCGATCCCGCGATCGGCGGATGAGCGGGATCGTAATGTACATACCCGGGAACGAAGAGGTCCAGGCGGCCATCGCCGTCATAATCCCCGAACGCCGGCCCGGTGGACCAGTTTCCCAGGGCCACCCCGGCCTTTTCGGCAACATCCGTGAATGTGCCGTCGTGGTTGTTGTGGTACAGCCGGTTCTTGCCGAAGTTCGTCACGTACAGGTCCGGCCAGCCGTCGTTGTCGTAGTCGCCGACGGCTGCGCCGAAACCCCAGCGGTCGTTCGTCACGCCGGCTTTGGCGGCGGCGTCGGTGAACGTCCCATCGTGATTGTTGTGAAACAGGGCTGCGTGCGGCGCCGGCTCGGCGCCGTTCAAGGCTTTATAAGTCGATCCATTGACCAGGTAGATGTCGAGCCAGCCATCGTTGTCGTAGTCCAGCAGCGCCACGCCGGAACCGACGGTTTCGAGTATGTAGGTTTTGGCGGGCGTGCCCATGACGTGCCGCCAGCGCGTGAGCCCGGCCTTCTCCGCCACGTCCTGAAACAATGACGGCCCCGCTTCCACCAGCCCGCCGGCCGTGATGGGGCGCTTTTGAGCGTCGAGCACCGGCGCAAACACCCCGCCCGTAGCCATGCCGCCCTGCGGCGGCTTCGCGGGCGGTTGCCCCGAAGCCGCCGCCATCAGCCCGCAGGCAATCGCTCCGGCGAGGAGGTACCGCCGGCGGCCGGTCTCCGCCACCGGTTGTTTTTGAACGCACGCTTCAAAGTACCGGCGGCAACAATCTGCCGCCGGCGGTACCCGCTGCCTCACCACACCAGTTTCAGTTGCAGTTGAACCCTTCGCGGGCCCAGGATCAGGGCATTCGGATTGATCCTCCCGAACTGGGTGATCGGGTCGTTGGCGTTCAAATCCGGCGGCCGGTCGAAGATATGCCGGTTGAACGCGTCGATCAGGTTCGCCTCGAATAGCAGGTCGGTCTTCTCCGTAATGCGTGTGTGCTTCAGAATGTTGAAGTCCTCGTCTTCGTAGAAGAAACTTCGTATCAATCCTATGGTGCGCGCCATCGTGCCGAACTGGTATGCGCCGCCCGCGGCGATGCGCGCCGGAGCGTTGGGGTCGATGAACGCCGCCTTGTTGAACATCGGATCCGTGACCGGGTTGAAATTACCGCTCGTGAACTGCTGGCTCAGCAGCGGCTGGTCCGGGACCTGGCTGAACCGGATGGCGCCGGAGAAGTACGGGATCCCGGTGGCGCAGCAGAACGAGAAAGGCTGGCCGCTGTGGTAGCTTTGAATGCCGGCCACCTCCCATCCGCCGAAAACCCGCTCCGACCCTTTCACATGCGACAGGAATTTCTTCCCTTTTCCGATCGGCAATTCATAGAGGTAGCTGATCACCAGGTTGCTGGGGACGTCCTGGTTGCTGATGGCTTTATCCAGTTTCTTGTTGAACGGGTCCTGCGGGCTGCCCCCGCCGTGCAGCGTGGCGAAAAATGGCAGCGAACTGTCGGCGTCGGTCATGGTCTTCGACCAGGTATAGGAGGCCAGCAGGTTCAGACCGTTCCGGAAGCGCCTCCGGAGCGAGACCTCCAGCGCGTTAAACGTGGATTGCCCCAGGTCTTCCATGCAGCAGTCGGTGTTGAACCCGCCGTTGTACTGCGGGAAGGGCGTCAGAGCGCGGGCCGCGAGGAAGTTCGGTGAGAATCCCGCGTACGGCAGCCCAATCCCGGCGGCCTGGGCCTGCGGCGAGCTGACCGGCTGATTCAAAACGTTCCCCAGGCCGAAGTAGTTCGGCGTGATCGAATTGGTGGCGTCGAAGTTGGAGCGCAAGTGCGTGGAATGTTGCCCGACGTATGCCACGTCCAGGATCAGGTCCGTGGCAAGCTGCTGCTGGATTTCGAAGCTCCAGTTCTGCACCATCGCCGGGCGGCCGAACGACGGGTCGATGTAATCGGGATTCTGGTCGTTGAGCTGCGACGGATCCAGATTCGGCGGGGGACCATAGGCGGGGAACCCGGAGCCGATGTTGAACGCCGGCGAGAGACCGTCAGGGCTGACGAAGGAGGGGTTCGCCTGGAACCCGGTCCTCAGGCGGGCGCCGAAGTCCGCATAAACTAAGGCGCCGTAGATGATCCCGTAGCCGCCGCGTACCACGGTCTTGCTGCCGAGCGCCGACGGCGCCCAGGCGAACCCGACGCGCGGCCCGAAGTCCTTAAAGAAGGTGTTGGCCCAGCGCTCGTCCACGTTGCCGTTGCGGCCCGGACCCACGCCGGCGAACACGAGCGCGCCGGGACGTCCGGCCGCACCCGGATTGGGAGCCGCCAGGCTGATGTTCGACGTGTCTCCATGCGTTTCCGCGCGCGGTTGGTCCACGTCCCAACGAAGCCCATAATTGAGGGTAAAGGTCGGGGTGACTTTGAAGCTATCCTGCGCGAACAAGGCGACGTAATTCGAGAGCCACTTGGCCTGCCCGGCGTACGCGGTGGTGTTGGCATTGTCCACCAAACCTAGCAGAGCGCTCGCCACTGCGTTGCCGCTCAGCCCATTGGTGGTCACCGTCGCCGCGGTTTCCGCGCGGCGGAAATTGAAATTCCCGCCGGTGCCGCTGTTGCTGATGGGCGAGTACTGTTGATGCCGCAGGTCCACGCCGAACATCATCGTGTGCTTGCCCTTGTTCCACGAAAGGGTGTCATTGATGCGGAAGCCGTTGTCGATCGTGAAATTCTCCACGGAGTCGCCAATTCCGGTGATCGGGCCTTCGGCAATGCCGATGCCGGGGAAGGTGCGGCCGCCGGTGACGCCGGTGATTCCCAGCGTCTGGTCCCAGTTTCCACCGAACCGCGCGCCCGCGCCCACGTTGGTGCTGTTGGTCCGGTTATAACCGAGATTGACGTGATTCAGCAAGGAGGGCGAGATGCTGTAGTCTTCCCCCAGCCGGTAGTAGTGCGTGAAGAAGTCCTGGTTCCGCCCCGAGCCGGCGGGGTTGGCGAAAATCGGCGTCGTGGAGAGCCGGACGTTATCGCGCGAAGAGTAACTGAGGAACAGCTTGTTGTTGGTCGAGATATTCTGGTCGCCGCGAATCGTCATGGTCGTGTCCAGAATCGGATAGCTGAACGCGAAAGAGTAGTTATTGATGGCGCTGCCGTTCAGCGGGTCGGGATAGTAGCTGAGAATTTTCTGTCCAATGGCGGAGAATTGGTTGGACGGTATCCTGTTCCCCTGGAAAGCGGTCCGGCATACCGTGCCGCCAACGGTCTTCGTCGTGGCGGGATTGAAGATCTGGCCGGCGTAGATGGGCGTCCCGTCGCACGGGTTAGTCCCCAGAACCTGGCTCGTGTCCAGCAGCGCCGAGAAATCCCCGCTCTTCTCCGCTGCCGTCGGGAGGGTGGTGGACGATACGCCGCCCACGTTCTGCCGGAACTGCTCCCAGGAGAAGAAGAAGAACGTCTTGTCCTTGCCGTTGTACAGCTTCGGAATCCACACGGGGCCGCCCAGCGTCACGCCATAGTCGTTCTGCTTGTCCAGCGGGCGCTGGAAATTGGCGCGCGTATTCGGGTCCGTGGTTTGCGACAGCTGCAGATTGTTGAACCATGTATTCGCGTCGAGGTCCTCATTCCGGAATAGCTCGTAAGCGTCGCCGTGGTAGGTATTGGTTCCGGAGCGGGTACCGAAGACCTCGATTCCTCCCGTCGTCCGGCCGTACATGGCGGGCATGGTGGAGGTTTCCACGCGGTACTCGCCCAGCGCTTCGACCGAGGGCGCCGTCTCGTCGAAAGACGACCCGTTTTCCGAGCGGAACATGCTGGCTCCGTCGAGCAGGATCTCCGTGCCGTAGTTCTGCCCGCCGCTGATCTTCGATTCGAAGGTACCTCCGTTGGTGGTGCCGGGCTGTCCCGCGCCGTTGGTGCCGGGGCCGACCGTTCCGGGCACGAGGAACACGAATGCTTCCGGCGACCGCATCGCCTGCACCGTGCTGCCCAGCGGCAGCGGCAGGTCCAGCACCTGCCGCGTGGTGACCACCGTGCCGACGTCGGCCGTGGTGGAATCCACCGTCGGCGCATTCCCCGAAACCGTCACCGTCTCGGTTACCGCGCCGGTCTCGAGCGTGATGTTCAGCGATGCGGTGGTGGAGACCTGAACGACGACGCCCGTCAGCTGCGCCGCCTTAAATCCCGGCGCCGTGGCGGTGATGTCGTAACGGCCGATCCTCACGTTGGGAAATGCATACGCTCCGGCGCTGCTCGACACGGTCGAGTAAGTGGTGCCGGTCGCCTCTTCCTTGGCCGTGATGGCGACATTGGGCACCAGGGCGCCCGAAGGATCGAGCACGTTGCCCGAGATGGCGCCCTGGTTGGTCTGGGCAATCGCCTGAAACGCCGGCGCGGCCAGGAACAGGACCGAAAGCGACAACCACTGCGTTCGCGCGAAACTCATACCTCACACCCCTCCGAAAACGGATCTCGATCGGGAGGAACAGAATCGTCGAAAACGGGCGCTCGCCAATTCATTGGGCTTTTGGCTCCTGCGCCGCGCGCTTCATTTTTTCTTCCAGCTTCCGGGCCTGCGCGGAGTCGGCCCGCTGCTTCAATTCACTGAACTTCTCCAGGGCGGCCCGCGAATCGGCGGGCCGCTGCATACGGCGGTAGAGCTGCGCGAGTTGGTAGTACGACTGGCGCACAACCTCGTCGCTGTCGTCGGCCGCTCCGGAAGTTACCGTGCGGAAGTTCTTCGCCGCCTCCTCGTTGCGCCCCAGTTGCTGCTGCGCCCGGCCCAGTTGGTAGTGCGCTTGCGCCGAATCCGGCTGTTTTTCGAGGACCTGCGCGAGCAAATCGGCCGCCGCCTCGGGCTTCGACTGCTCCAGGCTCACTACGCCCAGCTTGTACTTCGCGGCCACGTTGTGCGGGTCTACCTGGAGCTCGTTCCGGAACTCCGACTCCGCCAGGTCCAGCCGGTTCTGGCTCCAATACACGTCGCCAAGCTGCTGGTGCAGGGCCGGTTCATCAGGCTTGAGCCGGATCGCCTCCTGGCACTCCTTCACGGCGTCGTCCAGCCGGTCCGCCTGCGAAAACGATTCGGCTAGCACCTGGTGGACCCTCCACGATTTCGGGTCCGCCTGGTACATGTTTTCGTAGCTCTCCTTGGCCAGCAGCATGTGGACTTTGCCGCGGTGATAGAGAATGTCCACGTCGTGCGGCTTCAGGCTGGCCGCCTTATCGAGAGCGGCCGCCGCCGGCGCCAGCTCTCCGCGGGCCATCTGCGCCATTCCCATCCACATCAGGGCGTCGGCGCCGGCCGCGTCGAGCGCCGTCTCGCGCTTGAGCGCGGTCTCGGCTCCGGCGTAATCTTCCAGGCGATACTCCGCGATTCCCAGAAACAGGTTCGCGCCCCGAAAAGCCGGCTTGAGAGCCAGGCTCTTTTTGAGCGAAGCGATGGCGTCCTGCCATCGCGCCTGCTGGAATCGCACCAGCCCCAGGTTGAAGTAGGCTTCAGCGGACGAGGGCTGCAATGCCGCGCACCGGGAAAATTCCAAAGCCGCTGCGTCGAGATGCCCGCCGCGCATGGCCGTGACTCCGTTTTGGAGGTGCTGTTCGAAGCCTGCGTCCTGGCTCCGGGCCGGCCACTGCGCGGCAAGCGCAAAGGTCGCGATCACTGCGACGAGACTCCCCGTTTGGCGCATTCCCCCCACGTCCCCTAATACAAACTTATTAGTTTGTACTTCGCTGCCGCCGACCCTGTCAATGAGAGTGCAGGCGTTTTCGACGGGGACCGGGCGCAACCGCACGCCCTCCTGGTGCGCCGAGCCACGTACTGCCGATGCGCGGGGTTTGGCGCCGCTGGTTTGGATTGTGGCGTACACACCGCGGCGCGGGAAAACGAGGGCCGGCGGTAAACTCCATCTAAAGCGTAGGGTCGGGCTTCGCCCGGTCACGACAGGCTGAATCTTGTCGCGGGCGTCGAGTAGGGCGGCGCCGAGTTGCGCGAGGCCCGCGCCGCCCTGCGATCCGGACGGTTCGAGCTGGCCGAACAGACCGTCCGCATGTACCTGGCGGCCCACCCCGCCTCTCCCGAGGCCCAGTACCTGCTTGGATTCATCCTGTTCCGCAGAGACCGGCCGCGCGAATCGCTGGCCGCATTCACCCGCGCCGCGGCCATCCAGAAGCCTTCGGCCGCGGCGCTCAAAATCGTCGGCCTGGATTACGCGCTCCTCGGGGACTATCCGGACGCCATCAAGTGGCTGGAACAATCCGCGGCCGGCGATCCGCGGGACGCCGAAGCCGCCTATCACCTGGGCCGTGTCTGCTACCTGCAGAACCTGTTTGACCGCTCCCTCGCGGCCTTCCAGCGCGCGCTCGAAATCGACCCTCGCTACGGTAAGGCCGAGAACAATCTCGGCCTGGCTTACGCCGCCAGGAACGAATCGGAGCGCGCGGAAGCGGCGTACCGCAAAGCCATGGAGATAGACCGCGCCAACGGCGCGCCCAGCCAGGAGCCGTACATCAACCTCGCGGAGTTGCTGCTCGGGGAGAACCGGGCTTCGGATGCGCCCGCTATCCTGGACGCGGCCGCGGCCATCCGGCCCAAATCCGACCGGTTCGGCGAAGTGCGGGGAAGGGTGTTCCTGAGTCTGGGCCGAATGGCCGAAGCGGAGGCCGCCCTGCGCGACGCCCTGGCCGCGCAGCCCGAGAGCGGCGCGCTGCACTACCAGCTCGCCCGCGCGTTGAAAGGCCAAGGGAAGGCGGAAGACGCCGCGCGTGAGTTCGCACGCTGCCAGGCGCTGCTCGCCGCGCATGCGCCGGCGCCGAACCTGGCCTTGCGCGCCAGCGCCAGGGCGGCCGCCGCGGACGCGCTCGCATCGGGCGACAAGGAGCGCGCCATGGCCATTGCTCAAAGCGCGCGCGACGCGGCCCCCGGCGACAGCGGGGTGCTCTACGAGTTCGCTCTCGTGGCCATGAGCTCCAGCTTGTACGAAGACGCGCGCCTGGCGCTGGAACACGCGCTGGAAATCCAACCGGAGTACCCGGACGCACGCTACGCGCTGGCGCGGACCTACCTGGCGCAGAGCAAGCCGCAATTGGCCGAGGCGCAGATGCGCCTCTACCTTGCGGCGCGTCCGCAAGACGCCACCGCGCAGTATGGGCTCGGGTACATCCTCGCGGCCGAACAGAAGACCGCAGAAGCCAAAACCTGCTTCGAGAAATCCCTCGCGCTGCAACCGCGCCAGGCCGAATCCCTGTTTGAGCTCGGCGAAATCGCCCTCCGGGAGGGCCGCGCGGACGATGCGGCCCGGCGCTTCCGCGAGGCGCTTTCGTTCAATCCGGCGCACGCCGGCGCGCTCGCCGGGCTGGGGATCATCGCCTACCGCGCCAAAGAGTACCTGACCGCCGAGAAGCAACTTGCCGGCTCCGTGCGCAGCGCGCCGTCGTTCCAGAAGGCGCACTATTACTACGGACTGACCCTCTCGAAACTGGGGCGGAAAGCGGAAGCCGACCGGGAGTTCGCCCTGGCGAAGTCGCCGGGAACCGATTCAGGCGCTGCAGGCCTTGAGCCTGTACGGGCTGCGTCCAAATGAGCCCGTGCGCGCGGGGCGCGATGGCTCGTTTTGTGGGGACGGGGCACGCCCGGCCCGCGGCGCTTCGGGTTTCCGCGGGCTCTCTATCGGCCTGCTGTCTGCTCGCGCTGATCCTTCCCCATGTCAAGGCGTCGGATCCCACCCCTCACCCTCCCGTCCGATTCACCGACGTCACCCAAGCCGTCAAGGCGCAGTTTCTCCACCGCGCCTCTCCCACTCCCAAAAAGTACCTGCTGGAGACCATGGGCTCCGGAGTCGCCCTCCTGGATTACGACAACGACGGCCTCCTCGATATCTATTTCGTGAACGGCGCGCGCCTGGAAGACCCCACGCCGCCCGGCGCCGTTCCGAAGAAAGACGGCCCCCAGTACTGGAACCGCCTCTTTCATCAGAAAAAGGACGGGACCTTCGAGGACGTTACCGAACGCGCGGGCGTGGCCGGCGCGGGCTACGGAATGGGAGTCGCGGCAGGGGACTACGACAACGATGGTTACGAAGACCTGTACGTTACCGCGTTCGGACGCAACACCCTCTATCACAATAATGGAGATGGCACGTTTACGGATGTTACCGATGAAGCCGGCGTCGCCGCGGGTGGCTGGTCCACTAGCGCGGCCTTTGTCGATTACGATAATGATGGCCGGCTCGACTTAGTCGTCGGTCGCTATCTGGAATGGGATTTCCCGGATTTGTGGTGCGGCGAACATAAGCCCGGATACCGGTCTTACTGCCATCCCGATCTGTTCAAGCCCGTCAAGCTTCTGCTGTTTCACAACGAAGGCGGCAAGCGCTTCCGCGAGGTTTCCCAACAGGCCGGGCTGACCATGCCCGGTAAGGCGCTGGGTATCGCGATTGCGGACTACGACCGGGACGGCTACGCCGATATCTTCGTCGCCAACGATTCGATGCAGCAGTTCCTGTTTCACAATAAGCGCGACGGGACCTTCGAGGAGGTAGCCCTCGGAGCCGAAGCCGGCCTGGATGCCGACGGGGGAACCTACGCCGGAATGGGCGTGGATTTCGCCGACTACGACAACGACGGCTGGCCGGACCTGGTGGTCAGCGACCTCGCGAACCAGAAGTACGCCGCGTACCGCAACTCGCGCGACGGGTCTTTTGTTTACGACAGCTACCGGTCCGGCCTCGCGAACATGACTGTTTTCCATTCGGGGTGGGGCTTGCGGCTCTTCGACTTCGACAACGATGGCTGGAAAGACCTGTTTGTGGCGCAGGGCCACGTCCTGGATACCATTGGGCTGGGAAACCCGGACCTGCACTATAAAGAGCCGCCCCTCGCCGCGCGTAATACGGGGCATGGCTTTGTGGACGTCTCCAAGTTCGCTGGGAGCGTGTTCGAGGAGCGCTGGCCGGCCCGCGGCATGGCCGTCGGAGACCTCGACAACGACGGACGGCTCGACGTCGTCGTAACCACCGAGAATGGCCCCGCATACGTATTGCGCAACGAGACCGCGAGCGGCCACCACTGGCTGGGTTTGAAGTTGGTCGGCCGCAAGAGCAACCGCGACGGCATCGGCGCGGTGGTTAAGTTGACGACCCCGGCCGGAGGCCAATACCAGACCGTCAGCACGGCAAGCAGTTACTGTTCGGCGAGCGACCGGCGAGTGCACTTCGGCCTCGGGCAGGCCACGGAAGCCGGCGAAATCGAGATCCGCTGGCCCAGCGGCATTGTGCAACGCTTGAGCCGCGTGGCCGCGGACCGTTTTATCACCGTGGAAGAGGAACTGAGGAAATAGCCGCCGCCGCGCCGGGCATGCCCGGCCCCCTGCCGATTTGTTGCCTGTTGCCGCCCGACTCTTGATTTCGGGTGTACAGGTATGAAAGTTCCTTAATCAGCGCGACATGCTGGGACGGCCGTACCAGGACTCTCATTCGGATCGGCAGCACCGTTCCTGATACCGAAGTCACATCTTCACTGTTAACCTTTCCCGTCTTGTTCCGCCGCCCGATGCGTTGCATGCTGGCCTCCATGAGCTCTGTGAGCAGGCACGGCTGTTTTCGGCGGGTCGGAGCAATCCTGCTTGCGGCGGCGGTTCCACCCGCGGGTGGAGGGTTTGGGGCCACCGGGTCCGTTACCCAGACCGTCGGCGCCTACGTTTTTCCGGCCGCCAGGCTGTCAGCGCCTCCTTCGGCCCTGCTGCTGCGCGGCGCGGATCCGTTCTCGTCTTTTCAGGCGAGCTTCCCGGTCCAGTACAAGGTGCGAACCACCCCTTCGGGAGGAGGGACCATCACCCTCCAGGTCACATCCGATTTTGCTCCCGCCGGAGGACCGGCGGTGGCATCCGGCGCCCTGACCTATAGCTGCGCCGGCGCGGCCATCGGCGCGCCATGCCCGGGCGTCCAGACGGCGTCCACAACCATGCAAACACCGGTCCTGAGGTTGCCCGGCTCCGCCTGCACCGGCGGGGGCAGTCCGTGCAGCGTTCAGGATCCCAACTCGGTCACGCTCAACTTCACGCTGCCCGACGATCCCACATACGACGCGGGTTCCTATTCCGCGACCCTGACTTTTGTTATTAGCGCCACTTAGGAGAAATAGACTCATGTCACGATACGCTTCCCTGGCGGTCCTCGCCTGCGCCCTGCTGGTTCTCACCGGCATAGCGCAGGCGCAGGCCCTCTCAGGAACGACTACTCTGTCCGTAACGGTTCCCAACGAAGCCTCCATCTCGATCAGCGACGCCACCAGCGCGCTGGACACTTCGGGCGGGCTCTTCACCAATCCGTTTACGGGCGCAACCAATTTCAACTACAAGATCCGCACCCTGAAGACCGGCGGCCAAGGATCCATCACGCTGGAGGTGACCACCGACTTCAGCCCGGCGAACGGACCGTCCGTCACCACCCCCCCGGATCCCACCGACACGCTGACCTATAGCTGCACTCTGGGCGGACCGGGAACGAAGTGCGCCGACAACACCGTTGCCAGTACCGGCGCGGCCACCTCGGTCGCCAGCTTCGGTACGGGCGCCAAATCCACCACGAAGAACGGGAACACCGGTTTCGTCCAGTGGTCGCTTCCCAATGACCCGATCTATGCGGCGGGCGATTACTCCGCCGTGGTGACTTTTACCATCAGCGCGACCTGAAACCATGAGTCCGTGGCTTCTCATCGCCGCGTTGTTAGCTTCCGGAGCGGGACGGCCGGCGCCGCAGGCGTCCAAGTCCCGCCCGGCCGTCATCCTCACGGCCGCGCCCACTCCGGTCCTGATCCTTACCGCCAGCCCCACTGACATCGTGTTTCGGGCGGAGAACCCGGATTCCGCCCCGGCCCCTGTTTCCGCCACGGTGAACTGGACGGCCGACGGCAAGAACAAGACACTGTGGAGCCTCAGCGCGCAGTCCGCTACTCCCAATTTCTCCTTATGCCCCACGGTCCCGCTCTCGGCCGTTACGGTCACCTGCTCCAGCCTGGTCATCGACGGCGTAACTTATCCCTGCAGCGCCTCGTTTCCCCTTTCCGCGGCGCCGCAATACCTGGTTCAGTTGCGCGCGGTCAAAGGGGCGGACATCTCCTACGCCGTGAACCTGCTCCTGAGTTGGAGCGACAGTTGGAAATATATAGCCCAAGCGAATACGCCATGTTCCGTCTCCATCACCTATACCGCCGATTTCAATTGAGCGCCGCCGCACTGGCCTTCGCCGGGAGCGCCGCCGCGCAGGTCGGCCTCGGCCTCTCTCCCATGCGCGAGGAGTTCAAGCTCGGCCCCGGCAGGCAGCGGTCCGGCGCGCTGGCCCTGACCAACGACACGCCGGTGAAGGTCCGGGTGCCAGCCGCCGCCCACCTGCCCCAGGCCCTCGGCCGCCTCCCGCAACTCCTCAACCACCTGCGACGCGTGGTCGCAGGCGCTCCGCAGGACGCGGCGGAGCGCAGCTATCACTGCGCCGTGGGCTTCACCACGCAGGCGGCCGCCGCGCCCGCCCGCGGTACCGGGTTGCGCACGGCGGTGCAGGTCGTGGGCGCGCTTTACGCCGTAGTCGGTAATCCCCCGCTTGAGGGCGTGGTCAAGAATCTGAAACTGGAATACGCGCCCGTGGGCCGGGAACCGGCCTGGAACGCAACCGTGGTTCTGGGCAACCCGGGCTGGATGCATTTTCGCCCGGCGGGCAGCCTGGAGGTGCTCGACGAGGCCGGCCAGGTGGTCGAGTCCGCGCCCTTCATGGCGCTCCCCGTACTCCCCAAACGGGATCAGAATTTCGTTTTTCCGCTGAAGCTCACGGCAGGTCCGGGCAAGTACACGCTGCGGGCGCGAGTCGATCTAGGCGGCGCCGAGATTCAGGAGGCGACGGCAGTTGTGCACGCCTCGAAACCCCAGCCATAGCCGTGGCGGGCAGGGCGGGAACCCGCTCCATGTGGCGCGGAAACCCGGCCTGCCCTCGCGGTGGTTGGCTTTCGTCTCCGTGCTGGCGTTCGTCTGCCCCGCCGCGTTCGCCCAGGGACGCGGAGAGGCGGACATCGCGGCGCAGGGCTACTACCTCGGCGGCAGCTCCGATTCGTTGCAGAGCACTTCCGGCATGGCGCTCCGGTTCCGCACATTCCTTACCGGCCTCGGAATCCTGAGCGGGAGCGTAGAGGGCTACGGTAGCCAGAACCGGTTCGAAACCGGCGAAAACTACCTGCAACTGTGCGGTACTCGTTCTTCGCCGGACAGCAGACGCTTTCCGCCGGGCCGCGGGTGGCCTACCGGATCACGGGGCCGCAGATGGTGATGGGCGCGTCGGCGGTGCGCCGGTCCGGCAGCCGCCTGGAGATCGGCGCCCGTTTCCTGCAACTCTCCGCCACCCCCGCCGCCATGGAGGAGAACCTGTTTCTATTTCCGCGCGGGCAGGGCCTGCGCATGGCCCGCTCCCTGTCCGTACAGTCGATCTACTCCCCGCGCGCCGGCTGGAAGTTCTGGGGGGAGGTCTCGCGCCCGTTCGCTTCCTCGGAGCGGGACGTGACGTCATCCGCCGCTGGAATCTCGCGGGAGGGAGGGCGGCTCACCTTTCGCGCCAATTACCTGCGCCAGGGCGCGCAATACCTGCCGCTGGCCGGCTATTTCACCGGCGACCGGCGCGGTCCCATGGCCGAGGCGCGCTACCAGGTGCGGAAGTGGTTCGAGATCTTCAGCATGGGGAGCGCGACCCGGAACAACCTGGAGCGCGATGCGAGCGTGACCGTTTTCTCCACCTCCACCCGGTCCGCCGGGCTCTCCGCGACGCTTCCGGGTAACCTGGGCGCGACGGCTCAGATTACCAGCGTGCGCTTCAGCTCGCAGGCTCCCGGCGCGGCGACGGTGGCCTCGCGCAACCGGCAGATCTCCGCCGGGCTGTCGCGCGCCGTCAGCCGCCATTTGCTGCGCCTCAACTGGCGGGACCTCAAGCTGGCGATGGCGGGCGCCACCCAGCGCCAGCGCACGGCCGAGCTAGAGGACATGTACCATCTCGGTCCCCTCTTCGCCGGGGGAAGCGTGCGGCTGCAGAGCGCCGCCGGGGCGGACCGGCGCAATTCCGTCTTCTTTCGCGGCAGGGCGCAGGGAAACCTGGGCCGGTTTAGCGCTTTCGCCAACGTGGAGCTGGGAAATGATCTGGCCAACCTTACCATCTTCGCCGTCAGCGCCTATAGCACCACCGCTCTGGGCCTGGCGGCGCGCATCTCCCGCGACTGGAACCTGCAAATGGAAGCCTTCCGCAACCGGCTCAACATGGACCTCAACCCGGAAAGCGCTTTCGTGCTGGCCGCCGGCGGCGCCCCCATCGGCCGGAACCTCATGGACCTCAACCAGTGGAGCCTCTATTTCCGCCTCACCCGGCAGATCCGTTGGGGCGGCGGGTTGCCCCAGGAGAACCTGAACCAGTTCACCGCGCGGAACGTCCCCCTGACGGGCGTCATCGAAGGATATGTCCGGGTCCTGGCCGGAAGTACCCGCCTGCCCGCGGCGGGCATCCCGGTGATGCTCGACGGCTATCGCACCGTGTCCACTGGCGACGACGGCCGCTTCCGCTTCGAAGAGACCCCGGAAGGGACGCACGAGGTGGCGCTCTCCTCACGGGAACTTCCAGCCGACTATGACCCCGGCGCCCTGCGCAACGCGCGCGTGGTCGTGCAGCCCCGCCGGACCGCCCGCGCCGAGCTCGAGGTGCTGCCCCTGCTCCCGCTCGAAGGCAAGATCCGGGGGCCGGAGGGAGTCCCGCTCGACGGCATCATCGTCCGCCTGCTTCCCGGCGAGCGTTACACCAACGCGTCCGCCGACGGGGTTTTCGTCTTCTACAACTTGCGGGAAGGCGATTATGAGGTGGCGATCGACCCGAAATCCCTGCCGGAGGGAGGCGAACTGCTCTCGCCCCGGAGCGTGCCGGCGGCCGTCCGCACGGGCGCCCCCGTGGCCCCGGTCCACTTCTCCATCGGTGTCAATCCGCAGCAAAAACCCATACGAAAAGTACTGGAAATCAAGTAATTTCCCATTACTTCTCAGCACGTTTCTCGCGTCCCGGTCTATTGCTCCCCCTTTATCCACGGCGCATAGTCAAGATGGATTGGCGGGTACGCGGACAGTTGCGGCGGCGGCAGCCGTGGTGGCGCTATGGGCTGGCGCCAGGATAGCGGGCCAGCAGAGCGCGAGCACGACGCTGGTGGTCCACGTGCCGCCGGAAGCGCATCTCAACCCGCCCGCCGTCTCCCTCCGCTTTCGCCTGCCGGCGGACGCGAGCCAGGCAGTGCCCTTCTCCGCCTGGGTGCGGGCCTTGCCGAATCAGAGGATCGGGGTGACGGCCGTGCTGCGCGACCTCTCCGGCCCGGCCGGGGCCGTCCCTGGTTCGGCTTTGCGCTGGCGCGGATCCCGGTCCGCCGCGACCCATGGCGGCGCGGAAGCCGCGTGCGCCGGCGGATCGTTCGCCACGGGGGCATCCCAGCAACTGGTCTCCGGCTGGAACCGCTCCGGAACACTCACCTGTGCGTTGGTATTCTCGCTCTCTGAGGACCTCCCGCCGGGGGACTATTCCGGGTCCGTGTCACTGATGTTCGCCGAGCCGCTGCCGTAGGGCGGCGGTCATCACAGGCTCTCGCCGGACCGCACGCTCCGCTAATCTGGATGCAGGTCCATGTTGGAAAGCCCCAGCCTCCAATTCGTCCGCGCCGGCTCCGTGGAGTTGGCCGTTTGGGATTGGCCCGGCGCCGGCCCCCCGCTGCTGTTCGCCCACGCCACGGGGTTTCACGGCCGCTGCTGGGATCAGGTGATCCGCGCTTTTCCCGGCCGGCGCCGCCTCGCCCTGGAATTCCGGGGGCACGGCCGCAGCGCCAAGCCCGCGCCGCCCTCGAGCTGGCGTGCGTTCGGCGCGGATGCCGCCGCCGTGGCCGACTTTTTCGGACTCCAGGGCGCCGTCGGGATCGGGCATTCCATGGGCGGCCATGCCCTGGTTTCGTGCGCCGCCGCGCGGCCCGGCGCGTTCGCCGCCCTGCTGCTGATCGACCCCGTGATCCTCCCGCCCGAACGCTACGGCGCCCACCCCGTGCACGCCGACTTCATCCTCCGCCGCCGCGCCCGCTGGGCATTGCCCGAAGAGATGTTCCGGAGCTTCCAGGGCCGCCGGCCTTTCAAAGACTGGCAGCCGCAGGTCCTGCGGGACTATTGCGATTGGGGATTGCTGCCGGATGGCGAGGCCTTCACCCTCGCCTGCCCCCCGCCCATCGAAGCCGCTATCTATGCCCGGAGCAACGCGCCGGATTCGAATCTCTACGGCGAGATCCCGCGGATTGCGCTGCCCGTAACTGTCCTGCGCGCGGACGCGAGACCCGCTCCGGGCGTTTTCGACCTGGGAGCCTCGCCCACATGGCCGGACCTGGCGGCGCAGTTCCCGCGGGGCCGGGATATCGCGCTGGCCGGCAGGAATCACTACATCCCGATGGAGACGCCGGAACTGGTGGTGGAACAGATCCGGGCCGTGACATCCGCGGTATCCTGGATCGGGGGTGAATCCATGCAAGCTGCCGGAGAGATCCAATACGGCTACCTTCGCCCCGTCCATCTGCCGTTCGGCGAGGCCGTCGCGAAAATGGAGGAAGCGCTCAAAAACGAAGGTTTCGGCGTCCTCTGTCACATCGATATCCAGGCCAAGCTCAAAGAAAAACTCGGGGTCGATTTCCCGCGATATGTCATCCTCGGGGCCTGCAATCCCCCGCTGGCCCACCAGGCGCTCCAAAACGAGCTCGACCTCGGCTTGCTGCTGCCGTGCAACGCCGTGGTCTACGAGCGCGACGGCCAGACGGTGGTGGGCGCCGTCGATGCGGTCAAAATGCTTTCGATCGTCGGAAACCCCGAGATGGAAACCATGGCGCGGCAGGTGAACGAAAAGCTGCGCCGCGCGGTAGACCGGGTGGCCTAGCATCTAAGTGGGGCGGCCCTTCCGGGCCGCAGCCGGGCTTCTGCCCGGCCGGCGCGCCGGGCAGAAGCCCCGCGCCACAAGCACCGCGCGGGGCATGTCCCGGGCGCCTACGGCTCCGCGCCTTCCATCTCGTATTCCTTCAACCGGTCCTGCAACGTCCGCAAGCTGATCCCCAGCTGCTGCGCGGCCAGCGGGCGGTTCTCCAGTTCGCGCACGTTCCCCGGCCAGCTTCTTCAGGTCGCGATTGGTGGCCGCAATGACCCACACGTCCACCGTGATTTCCCTGCTCCCTCCCACCCGCTCGAAGGTCTTCTCCTGAAGCGCCCGCGGAAGCTTCGCCTGGAGACTGGGGTCGAGTTCGCCGGTTTCGTCGAGGAACAGCGTGCCGCCGTGCGCCCGCTCGAACCGGCCCAGGTGTTGCGTCGCCGCTCCGGCAGAAGAGCCTCTCTCGTGCCCGAACAGCTCGCGAGGACGTCGCAGCTCACGTCGCCTCCCGCCAGAACCAGGGGCAATGCCAGTGTTACCGCCAGTAGGGCGTTCGCAGTCCATTTCCAGTGGGAGATCGTCACGGCCACAAAGATATTAAAAGGCCCTGATCGTGGAGATACTGCCGCGGCCGGAAGGTAACGCCGTGGCGCCGCAGTGTCACGCACCGGCCCTCATTCGCATCCGGACAGTTGGAGGAGATATGCAACGCGAAGGTTTCCGGACCCTGTTGTGCCCCGTAGACTTCAGCGAGCTTTCCGGACACGCCCTGCGCTATGCCGCGCGGCTGGCGAGTTGCCGCGGAGGAAAGGTCGTGGCCGCGTACGCCAACTGGTTCGAGGCCCCGCCCTATTTCACGGAGGGGCGGATCGAGGAACTCAAACGGGAGTTCCGCGACTCGCTGGCGGAGGCCGCGCGCACCCGGGAGTTGTTGGTGAAATCTAGCCTGGGGGGCGAAGCGAGTGGAGTCGAGACCCGGGTAGTGGAGGGCTTGCCGGCGGACGCCATTCGGAAACTCGTGGACGAGGTCCATGCCGACGCCGTTGTGATGGGCACCCACGGCAGGAGCGGCTACAACCGCTGGATATTGGGATCCGTGGCGGAACGCGTTCTGCGGGAAAGCCCGGTCCCGGTGCTGACCGTGCGGGGCGCCGCTGGCCAGCCCGTCCGGCATATCCTGTGTCCGGTCAGCGATACCCAGGCTTCACACCAGGCGCTGCAAGTCGCCGCCGGAATCACCGAGTGCTTCCACGCCACCCTCACCGCTCTGCATGTGCGGGAACCGCACGCCGTCAACGCCGTGCCGAACCTGTGCTCGTGGATTCCGGCGGAAGAGCGGGCGCGCTGTGAAATTCGGGAGTTGGTGCGCCACGGCGACGCCGCGGAACAGATCGTGGCGGTGGCAGGCGAGGAGCCGTACGACCTGATCGTGCTGGGGGCCGCGCGCCGACGGTTCTTCAACGGCCTGGTGCTGGGCACGACCACCCTGCGCGCCGTCCGCCACGCCCCTTGCCCGGTGCTCACCGTGGGCTGAGTGAGCTGACTGCGCACGGCTTCAGACCGGCTTTACACCGGTGTTGAAAATCTCGGCGCCATTTGCGTGCCGCCCAACACCATTCCTGTAGAAGTCTGGTACTATTAGGTACATGTTTGGGCGGTTCTCCTCTGGGTTTCCAGGTCTCTTCCTCCCTATAGTTTTGCTGGCTTCGAGTTGCCACGCGCAGCCGGCGGCGAGCGTTCCCTCGCCTCGCGAGCGCACGATTATGGCGCAAAGCTTCACCACCGAACGCCTCTCGGTGTGGCAGAAGCGCTTGAAATTACAGGACTGGGACATCGCCGTGGTGATGAGCCGGACCGGCGATCTGAAGCCCAAGACGCTGGGGAATATCCATTGGGACACGGATAAGAAAGAGGCCGTGATCCATGTGCTCGACCCGGCCGATTACCGCCTGCCGTTCCACGACATGCTCGACGATATGGAGTTCACCGTGGTGCACGAACTGATCCATCTGAAACTCGCTCCGCTGCTGTCGAACGTGCCGCGCAGCGAGGCCAGCCGCCGCGATGAAGAGCACACGGTGAACCAGCTCGCCGATGCGCTCCTGGGGAAATAGGGCGGCATAATTCCAGCATGGGGTTCGCGCTGTGGGTGGACGGCGACCTCGCCTGGGCGGCGGGGACCTCGGAATACCGCGCCATGGGCGCGGCGGTGATCTCCCGGACCGACCTCTTCCGCGCCGCCGATTTTCGCGGCTCACGCCAGCTTCCGCCCGCGCTGCCGCCGACGTACGCCGGCCATTTCGCTTCCCTGGGTCAGATCAACGCCTGGCTGCTGGCCGCGCGCCGGCTCAGTCGCGCGCCAGGCCGCGGCGGCGGAACGCCCAGACGGCGAACAGGAAAAAGACCAGCGCGTAGTCCAGGCCGTAAGCCAGGGTGACGGCGTGGTCGGTCCAGGGGATCTCTTTCAGCCTGGCTTCGGTGATGGTGAGGAACCGCGACTCCGAGAGCAGCGCGGCCGAGGGAAGCACGGTGTACACGGCGCTCCGCACCCACGGCGGCAGAAAAGACCCGAGCGAGCCGGGGCTGAGGATCGAGGCGAGGACAGAGACGATCATCACGATCCCAAACGCCACCACGGGATGCATCACCGTGACCAGAGGCGATCAGCGCCCACGGCGCGGCGGATTGGATGCGCCCGCCTCCCAGCCACGCCAGCGCGTAGCTCAACCCGAACATCAGGACGATGTAGACGGCCATCAGGAGCTGAACGCCCAGGTACTTGCCCAGCAAGAACTCCCAGCGGCGGACGGGCCGGGCCATCACCGCCAGGATCGTCCCGGATTTCATTTCGCCCCACACCGAATCGGCCGCCGCCCACGCAGCCAGCAGGCTGCCGAACCCGCTGACCATGCCCATCACCGCCCCGATCATGGGATACGTGCTGGACTGGAGCGTCTCCGGCGCCGACGCCGCCATGCTCTTCAACATCAGCAGCGGCGTCATCATCAGCAGCACGATGCAGACGAAGCCGGCGAAGAAGAAGACGATCAGCTTGTTGCGCAGCAGGCCCGCGAAGGTATTGGCGGCGATCGCGCGAATCCTCATTGCGCCCCCTCGTAATCTTCCACCAGTTTGAGAAACAAATCCTGGAGGGTGCTTTTGACGGGGTTCACCCGGATCACGTCGCACCCCGCCGACCAGAGCGACTCGGCCAGTTCGCGTTTGAGCGCGTCGGGCGCCGTAAGCCGGATTCCGGCGGCGGCGCGTTCCGCCGCCACGCCGCGCGCCGCCCAGGCCGCCTCGATCTCCTCCGGTAGTTGGTCCACCTCGATTTCCACGCGGCCGACGCCGGCGAGCATCTCGTCCAGCCTCCCGGCGCGGACCAGGCGCCCGCGGTCGAGGATCACCACGCGGTCGCAGATCTGCTCCACTTCGGGCAGGATGTGGGAGCTCAGAAAGACGGTTTTGGCCGCGGCCTTCAAGCCGGCCAGGAGCGCCAGCACCTCTTTGCGGCCCGCGGGGTCGAGCCCGGAGGTCGGCTCGTCCAGCACCAGCAGCTCCGGGTCGGCCAGTAAAGCCTGGGCGATTCCCAGCCGCTGGACCATGCCGCGCGAGTACTTCCCGATTTTCAAGCTTTCGTAGCCGTTGAGCTTCAAGCGAGCCAGCAGCTCGGGGATGCGTGAGGCGCCGTTCTCCCGGCAACCCGCCAGCGCGAGGTGCATGCGCAGCAGCTCGGGAGCCGTGAGGTATCGATAAAACGCGAAGTTCTCCGGGACGAAGCCGATGCGCCGCTTGGCCCGCGGATCGCCCGGCCGGTAGCCAAGGACCCGGATTTCCCCGGAATCCGGGAAAAGAAAACCCATCAGGAGATTGATGCTGGTGGTTTTGCCCGCCCCGTTCGGCCCCAGAAACGCGCACACTTCGCCCTGCGACGCCTCGAACGAGACGTTCGCCAGGGCGGCCACCTCGATTTCGCTGAACCGGTGGTGGAACGTCTTGGCCACCCCGCGGAACTCAATGGCTGGAGCCGGCATTGGGCGCTCCTTGCTTCTCCACCTGCGGCACGGCCAGGGAACGCGTGTAGTCCTTGATGCCCAGTTCGCGCGCGAGCGACATGTCCACCATGGGATCGAGACCGGTGTGGCCGTACGTGACCGTCCCGCTCTTATCGACGATGAACAGTTGCGGGATGGCATCCACGCCGTACGCCTTGCCGGCTGCCGCGCCGTCAGGGTCGAGGAGCACCGGGAACGGCAGCTTCGCGGAAGCCGCGTACTGCGCCGCTTCCTCGCGGCCGGCATCGATGCTGATGGCCACGATCTCGAATTCGGCGCCGGGTTTATGGGCGTCCCGGTAGAAGCCGCGCAACGATGGCATCTCCGCCTTGCACGGCCCGCACCAACTGGCCCAGAAGCTGACCACCACCTTCTGTTTGCCCCGGTAATCGGCCAGGGACACGGTGGCGCCGTCCAAGCTCTTGAGGGTGAAGGCCGGAGCCGGCTTGTTCAGCAGTTTCCGGTGGGACTGGCTTTCCACGACATGGAAATTCAGCTCCAGCGCCTTGGCCCGCCAAGTGATCCAGACGGTAAAGACCGCCAGCCCGGCGACAGCCAGCGCAACCCCGGGAGCAGGGCGGCGGGACATGCGGACATTATAGCTGCGCGCCGGGTTGGACAGGACCCTAACCTGCCGGTCCCATCTGCAGCACCCGTTCCGCGTTCAGCGCGCCCTGCGGGCTTTCCTCGTGCTTGAACAGGAGGTACAGGTCCCGCCCCCCGGCCAGCAGCTCTTTCGCGCGGGCGGCGATGTTCTCCACGTCCTTCTCCGCGTAGTCCGGTTTGCGAAGCCGGTAATAGACAAAATCGGCGGTGATCACTTCCGGCGCCTCGAGCTTTTCCGATTCCGCCACGCACAACGAGATATTCCGGCCGCGCAACTCGTCGTAGACCGCGTCCGCGAACCAGGATTCGTGCCGGAACTCGAAGGCGTAGCGCATCCCTCCCGGCAGGAGGGGAAGGTAGTCGCGCAAAACCGCGAGGTCGCACTTCATCTGCGGCGGCAACTGGAACAGGATCGGCCCCAGGCGGCGCGCCGTGCGCAAGGGGTCGATGGCTTTGAAGAACAGCTCGGTGGCCTGTTCCGCGTTCTTCAGCCGCAGAATGTGGGTGATCCGCATGTTGGATTTCACGGCGAAGACGAACCCGGGACGCGTGGCCTCCACCCATCCGGCCAGTGTGGACGCCGCGGGCAGCCGCCGGAACGTGTAGTTGATCTCCACCGCGTTGAGCCGCTCGGAATAGTGCTTCAGAAACCGGTTCGCCGGGAGTTTGGCCGGATAAAACGCCGGTTTCCAGGCGGGATATGCGAAGCCGGAAGTCCCGGCGTAGAGGGTCGCCATGGTCTATCATTATCTCTAGCCGGAGGTCGCATGCTCCTGCACATTCTCGTGAGTTGGCTCATCAGCGCGCTGGCATTGTGGCTCGTGGCACAGATCATTCCCGGGATCCTGGTCCGGGGCTTCGGCGCCGCGCTCGCGGCGACAATCGTGATTGCCGTCGTCAACGCCACCGTCGGCCTGCTCCTGAAAGTCGTTTTCTTTCCGATCACTTTACTGACGCTGGGCCTGTTTCTGCTGTTGCTCAATGCATTCCTGCTGAAGCTGGCTTCGCTCTTCACCCCGGGGTTCGCGGTGCGCGGTTTTCTTTCGGCCTTTCTGGGATCGATCGTGTTAACGATCCTCACTTTCATCCTGCGCCACATCGTGTTCTTTCCGGGGCGTGTGTAGCGCCATCCCGGCGCTCCGGGCGGGTCATGCGCGGAGCGGCGGCGCCGCTGTTGCGCCGCTACTAGCGCTACCCTATAGGGGTGCTTGCCCCGCAGACGCCCGAAGAACTCGCCGAGGCGCTGGGCGAAGCAGCCGCTCAGCGGCGCTCCGTTTCCCTGGCCGGCAATTCTTCGAAACGGCTCATGGCCGGCCCGGTGGAGCCGGCGGACTGCGCCATCACGACCGCCGGATTGAGGCGCGTGCTCGAGTACGAGCCCCACGACCTCACCATCAGCGTGGAGGCCGGTCTCCCCTGGCGGGAGTTGGTTTCCACGGCGGCCGAACACCGGCAGATCGTCCCTCTCGATCCTCCCTTCTCCAGGGACGCGACCGTCGGCGGGGTGATTGCATCGAACTCCAGCGGTCCCCGGCGGCGGCTGTACGGCACGGCGCGCGACCTCGTCATCGGCATGCGGTTCGCCACGCTGGAAGGGAAACTGGCGCAGTCCGGCGGCATGGTGGTCAAGAACGTGGCCGGGCTGGATATGGCGAAGCTCATGATCGGCTCCTTCGGGACCCTGGCGGCCGTGGCATCGGTCAATTTCAAGCTGGGCCCCGCGCCCGAGGCCGAGCGGAGCTTCCTCCTGGCTTTTCCATCGCCCGCCGAGGCGCTGGCCGCGCGCCGAAGCATCCTGGCCGGCGCGCTGCAGCCCGCCGCCGTCGATCTGCTGAATCCGGCTTGCGGCGCCTCCATAGGGCGGAACGGCTGGCTTTTGGCGTTGCGCGCGGGAGGGACCGCCACAGCCGTCGACCGTTACGAACGGGAGCTCGCCGCGCTCGGCGAGGGCATTGCCCTTGAGAGTCCTCAGCAGGAATCGCTCTGGGAGCATATCGGGAATTTCACGCCATGGTTCCTGGAGCGGAACCCCGATGGCGGCGTCGTGCGCGCCTCGTGTACGCTGAAAGAGGTCGGGGACGTCCTGGCCTCCTTACCGGGTCCGGCGCTGGCGCGGGCCGGCTCGGGCGTATGCTACGGCTACTTCGAGGATTGCGGGGCCGCCGCCGGCTGGGTCGCGGAGGCCGCCCGGCGGGGGTGGAAGACCGTTGTGGAATTCGCGCCGGAGGAGCGCAAACGCGCGCTGGACTTGTGGCCCTGTCCCGGACCCGATTTGGAGCTGATGCGCCGGGTGAAGGGGTTGTTCGATCCTGGCAACCTCCTGAACCGCGGCAGACTCTATGGCCGTATCTGAGAAAAACGAGGTGGGACAGGCGGCTTCGCCGGTCCGGACGCTGCAACAGATCGATCTGGACCGTTGCGTTCATTGCGGCCTTTGCCTGAACGCCTGCCCCACGTACCGTGAGCTGGGGCTGGAAATGGATTCGCCGCGCGGGCGCATCTACCAGATGGTGCAGGTAGCCGAGGGCGCTCCCATCACTCCGGCGTACCTGGAGCACATCGGCCTCTGCCTCGCCTGCCGCGGCTGCGAGTCGGCCTGTCCTTCCGGAGTGCGGTATGGACGGCTGGTGGAAGACGCGCGCGCCGGCATCGAACAGCATGTCAGGCGGGGCTGGTTGGCCCGTTGGATGCGGCGGTTGATTTTTGTCCGGCTGTTGGAATCGCGCGGGGCTTTGACCTTCGCGGGAACGCTGTTTTACCTCTACGAAGCGAGCGGCATGAAGGCCCTGGTGCGCGGCGTGGCGTCCATGAAGCTGCTGGGCAGGCTGGGAGATTTGGCGCAGTTGGCGCCCGCGGCCGAGCCGCCGTTTTTCTTCAGCCAGATCGGGCGGACATTCCCGCCGCGCGGCGACGGGCGCTACCGCGTGGCATTCCTCTCCGGATGCGTGGCCAACGTCTTCTTCGCCCGGCTCAACGAGGCCACGGTCCGGGTTCTCCAGCGGAACGGCTGCGAGGTGGTGGTTCCCGAAGGCCAGGGATGCTGCGGGGCGTTGCACGCTCACGCCGGGCTCCGGGAGGAGGCCCGCAAACTCGCCCGGCGCAACATCGACGCCGTGCTGGGTGGCGGCTTCGACGCGGTTATCACCAACGCCGCGGGGTGCGGCTCCACGCTGAAGGAATACGGAGACCTGCTGGCGGACGACCCGGAGTATGCGGAAAAAGCGCGCGCATTCGCGGCGCTGATGCGCGACATCACCGAGTTCCTGGCTTCGATCGAACTGAACGCCGATATGGGGGCCGTGGATGCCGCCGCAACCTACCAGGACTCGTGCCATCTGGCGCACGGGCAGGGCATCCGGTCGGCGCCGCGTAAACTTCTGGCCGCCGTTCCCGGCCTGGAGTTCCGCGAGATGCTTTCTCCCGACGTCTGCTGCGGCAGCGCGGGGGTGTACAACATCGCGCAGAACGAGATGGCCATGCGCATTCTGGCGCGGAAAATGGAATCGGTCCGCGCCAGCAAGGCTCAGATCGTGGCCACGGCGAACCCTGGCTGCATGCTGCAACTCCAGGCGGGCGTGCGGTTGCACGGCTCGGGCCAGCGGGTGATGCACGTGGTGGAGATTCTGGATTTGGCATACCGGAATTTCAAGGAGTAGGGCCGCGTTCCACGCAGAGGCCGGTCCTACAACTCCCCGATCACGATCCGGTGCACCTTCAGCAGCAAATCCACTTCCTCGTGTGGGATTTCCAGGGCGGCGGCTATCCGGACGGCGCTCTCCCCCAGGCGGTGCATGCGCAGCGCCTGCGAACGCTTGGTCAGGTTCAGCCCCGCCTTTCCGGCGAAAGCGGCCGGCGCCGCGCCCGACTGTTGCTCCAGGTCGCGCAACCGTTCCGCGCAAGCCTCGATTTCTCCGCGGAGCGCCTGAAAGACCGCGTCGCACTGGGCCCGCGTGGACTCGGCGCGCTTCTCCGACGCGTGCTGCAACCCGTAAGCCCGCAACAGGACGAACAGCCCCAAGCCCAGGCTCGCCAGCGCCAGGGCGTACAGGACGCCGATCGCCATGCCGATCTGCGTCATTGCACGCTCCGCAGGCGTTCTTCGCGGCTGGCGATCTCGCGGATGCGAACCCCGTAATTCCCTTCGACCACCACCACCTCGCCGCGGGCTACCAGGCACTGATTCACGAGGACGTCCACGGGTTCGTGGACCCCGCGGTCCAATTCGATGATCGACCCCGTGGTCAGCTTCAGCACATCCTTCATGGGCAGGCGGATTTTGCCGAAGGAGATGCTGACGGGCAACTCGATCTCGAGCAGGAGGCCCATCGTGCGGGAGGGCGCCGCCGAAGACGCGGGCCGCGGCGGCCCTGGGAGCGCTTCCGGGTCCGGGGAAAGCGGGGCGGAGATGGCTTCCAGAAGGCCGGCGCTGAAGCCGATCAGGACCGGAGGCAGGTCCGCGCCGGTGAATTTGACGGACACGGAGGCAAACTCGCGCGCGTCGGGCGATGGCGCCTGTTCCGCGCCGCCTTCGGCTACAACCTCCCGGCCGATCGCCAACCCGATCGAACGCGCCATGGCGGAGAGAGACTGGCCGAGGATTTCGAGCCAGGTATTCCTCGCTTCCGCGGGCTCCACCGTCTCCAGCCCCACCGCGCGCAGGGTCGCCACCCCCGCGTATTCCCAAGTGGATCGCGCCGCTCCGACCCACGCCGTCGCGCCCGGCGCGCCGCGGAAGGGTTGGGCCCACCACAGCATCGCCTCCTCGGCTTGCCCCTCCGCCGGCTCCGCGGGCCAGGCCACGGGACTCCAGCCGATTTCGGGCCTCTGATCGGCCATGGACTCAAAGACCTCGGCGAGGGTCGCCGCCCACCCGTCGAGCAGCGCCCGCGCGCGCTCCGGCATGGAGCTATCCACATCGCCCTCGCTCATACCGCCAGGCCTCTCGGGGCCGGCCACCGCTCGGCCAGGTGCGCACGCAGCCGGAGGATGGCTTGCGACTTCAACTG
>JAIQFU010000132.1 GCA_020073115.1 Terriglobia bacterium | reverse complement strand
CCTGCCGCGACGGCCGCTGCGGAGCAGACGCCTTGAGTCAGCACGGCTCTGGTGGCCGCGTTGCTCAGGTCGATGCCGAGGGCCTTGAACCGCGCCGGCGTGATGGCATTCGACCGCACCATGCCGCTAGTCTGTTCCCAGACGCCCCGGTTGCCGACATAACTAGCTTCGAGCGTCATGTTTTTCGACAACTGTCGCTGCAGTCCGATGTTCCAGGAGTTGACCCGCGGGGGACGAGCGCCGGTCGGATCGTAGGCGATAACACTCGCGCTGGGATTGCCAATCGCGCCCTTCGGACTGTTAATGGCCGGATCGAGGTTGATCTTGTACAGGTCCGAAATGTTGTAGGCGATTCCGTTTTGGAGCTGGGAATAGGGAAGACCGAACTGGGGATTCGAACCCGGACTGAGGGTTGTATACCCCATTCCGTTGATCAGATAGTTGTTGCTCAAGTAATTCCATTGGTCGGTCGTGCCGTAGCTGAAGCCCCACCCGGCGCGAAGCACGGTCTTGCCGTTGATCTGGTAGGCGATGGCAAGGCGGGGGGCGATAGCAAAATTGTACGTTCCCACGAACTCGCAATTGCAGCGGCCCGGGCCGTAACCCGCGAACTGAGTGGCTCCGAGCAAGCCATCCGCGTTGGGATTTGGCGTACTCAGGCTGATCTGAGACTGGCGGTCCCAAGCCTCGTGGCCCAGTGGTGTGCGGTCCCACCTGGCGCCGATTTCGATCGTCAGTCTGGAGGTCGCCTTGAAGCTGTCCATCACATAAACGCCGGATTGAACCGAGCGTTGCTGCGCAGCCACCGGCGGCGAGACCTGGTAATTGTTCACCTGTCCCAACAGGAAACTGGCGTACGCCATGCCGATGCCGCCGCTGACGGATCCGCTGCCGACGGAGTTGCTGTTCAGGAACGGAATGCCGGTTTGCGCGGCGCTGAAGCTGTAGTTTCCAGGGACGCCATTGTTGCTCTGGGAGCTGTAGACGGAGTCCTTGAGTTCAAAGCCGGCTTTGTAGTTGTGCTTTCCGCGCGTCCACATCAGGCTGCCGAGCGCGGATGCGATGCCCGTCTCCTGGAAAGTGGAGTTTTGCATTCCGAGAGTGCTGTAACCGTAGCCGCTAATTCGAGGGAAACCAACGCCGGTCGAACTGCCTACCAGGCCCAGATTCTTCTTTTGATCGTAATTCAGTACGGAAGCCGGCGAGCTGTCAGGATTCTCGAAGCGCCAGTAGCCGAGTCCGAGGTGCGCAAGGAGGGAGGGCGTGATCGTGCGGTCGATATTCATGCGGTATTGATTTCCGCCGACCAATTGGCCCTCGACCTTCCGGACACCGCTGAGGGGAAGGGGCAAACCATCATCATACGCTGGTGTGTTGGTCGTACTCCTGTTGAAGTAGAAACTCAGCTTGGTCGCATATCCAAAGTTCTGGTCGATCTTGATGCTCGGGATATCCTGCCTGGTATGGGTGACATACAAGGGAGCCCAGTTATTGGTGATTTGAGCGCCGATCGGGGCCGGCAGCATGGCCTGAAGCTTCAGCGCCGTCGCGTCCATGTGATTCATGGGGATTATGTTATTGGGGAAGCCGTTCCGAACCAACCTACCCTTCGCGTCCGTATAGGTGCTGGCAGGGTCGAAAACCTGATTTTGCAGGTACTGATAGCCGCTGGCCGGGTCGGTGAGCGTCACCATCGGACCGGTGCAATTGGTCTGGGTGACGTGTAGAGCGCAACTGAGGTCGCCGGTGCGATAGGCCGCCGTCGGCATGGTTCCGTTCTGCGTCTGGCTCGACTGGTTGTTGCGGTACCGCTCCAGATTGAAGAAAAAGAAGGTCTTGTTGGTTCCGTTGTACACTTTCGGAATGCGTACCGGGCCACCGATGGAGAACCCATAATCGTTCTGCCGGTCCTTGTTTTTGTTGTGATTCCAAGGTTGCCTGGCGTTGAAAGCCTCGTTGACGAAGTTCTCATACGCGGAGCCGTGGAACTGATTGGCGCCGCTCTTGGTAGTGAAATTGTACAGGCCGCCCAATACCTGGCCGTATTCCGCCGAATAGTTGGAAGACTGTACCGTGAATTCGGTGATGGCTTCCACCGATGCGGCCTGAACGGTGCTGGTCCAGCTTACCGCCACCGGGCTCGTCGAGTCCTGGCCTTCCAGGTAGACTTTGTAATTGCCGCCCGGCAGGCCGTTTACCTTAGCATCAGCGGTGGTTCCCGCTACGCCTGGGGCGAGGTAGGTAAAGGACAGCCAATTTCGGATGCCGCCTCCCGTGCTGGCGCCGCCGAAGTTGATCGGCAGCTCGTTCAGCTTTTGGCCGCTGACATTCATGCTTTGCTCGGCGTTTTCCGTTTTCAGCATCTCTGCGCTGGCAGAGACGGTTATCGATTCCGTAGTCGCGCCGATTTCCAGGTTGATGTCCAACCGGAGAGTCTGCGCGAGTTGGACGATCAGTTGTTTCTGAACGGCGGTTTTGAAGCCCGTCGCTTGAACGGTAAGGTCATAAACGCCTACGGGGAGCGAAGCAAGGGTATAGTTGCCCGTCTGCGTTGTCTCGGTTTCGGCTACGGCGCCGGTTTCCGTGTTCCTAAGGACCAATTTGGCCCCGGGAACGCTTGAGTTTGTCGGGTCCGTTATTGCGCCCGTAATGGCGCCGCGGTCACTTTGAGCGATCGCCAGAGTGGCCGCTACGAGCAGCCAAACGGCCGAACGTACAAGGTTCTTCACATTGCACTCCTGAAAGCAAATTCCCTTTTCGGGGGTTCCCGTCAAGCGACAATCTTTCGCAATAACGGCGTGGGCTAAGGTTAACGCCCCTCAGCGGATTTGCAATACGCGGAGGTTCGTTTGTTATTCAATTTTGATTCACGCGCCAAAATGCTGAAATTAAGAAAGTTGGACCTTCTTACCTTTTGGCAGGGCCGGCTTGGCTGAAGGTTGACATCCGCGCTGGTTTCGAGCAAACAACGTAATTCGAAGCCTGATCAAGGTTCGGTCGCGAACAATTTCGCGGGCAGCGCTTCGGCGTAGTCTCCAGTTTCGGCCGAAAGCCCTCCGCGGGCTGGGTCGAGCTCATCAGGAAGTACTCCTTTTGTAGCGGTTCAAGCCGAACAAGATAATAGTACCTCGATTAGTCTAAATTGCGGCGCCCGAAGACGCCCGGAGACGGGAAATACCGCCGGCCAATGGGAGCTGGGGGGTATTATCCTGGTTCAGGAGCTAAAGCCAGGAAAACAGGGTCGATAAGGAAGCACATCATCTGGCCCAAGACGGGCTCGGTGACACATGTGCGATCCTGCTGGGAGAGTCAGCGGCGCGGCCAATCCACCGCATAGATATCCGCCGTCAGGGAATTGAACGATGCGATCGGAGCGTTGTCTGGTGTAATTCCCCAATAGCTGACAACGGTTCCCGGGTTCAAATCGCTGAAACTCGCCACCCTTTCGATGCGCCCGTCCGGCACCCCTACGCGGCAGATCGGCCATCCTTCCTCCGAAATGGATTGGACGTAGATATACTTCCCGTCTTTGGACCACACCGGATTATTGAATCGCCCCCCCGCTGGACCCAGGTTGGCCCACTTTCCCGTAGTCCGGTCGAAGACCGTCAACCTCCCCTGATCGAGCGGCATGGCAGCGATGTAGCGGCCGTCGGGCGACCACCGCGGGGAGAACAGACCTTGCGATCCCGGCAGCGTGGATAATGTCCGCGTCCTAAGGTCCACTATCTGGATCGCCTTGAGGGTGGAATCCTCGGCCATCAATTCCGAGGAGCGGCCGAAAACGATGGCGGTCCCGTCCGGAGACCAATCGGGGTCCGCCTGGCTGCGAGCCTCGTCCAGGACAAGTTGAGGATTGCTGCCCTCCGGCGAGACGGTATAGATCTTCCAGGTCTTGCCGGCCTCTTTTCCCATGAACGCGATCTGGCGCGCGTCGGGCGACCAGCGCATAAGAAAAACGTTCATGGGGCGGGAAGTCAACTGCAAGCGCTCCGAACCGTCCAGCCTGCTCTGCCACATACTACCGTCAGCCGTGCTTACCCAGGCGACGCGGTTGCCATCTTTGGAAAACTCGGTTCGGCCGCCTGCGGTAATGCCGCGCAGATAGGGCACGAATTTCCTCAAGGACGCGTCATAGCCGTAAAGCTGGCTCCGCCGGTACGCCCCAATTAGGAAGACCTGATCGCCGCGCCGCGAGGGAACCGCGCCGAGGTAGTTCAATGGACCGGCGGTGACTTGAATCGGCTCCGGAGCTGAGGAGAGGAACCCGGTCCGCCCGGGCACAACCCAGATGTCGCTTGTTCCCGTTCGATTTGACTGGAAGAAGTAATGTTTCCCGTCGGCCGTCCAGTTTCCGCAGCATTCAGACGCCGGCTCGCTCCAGCCCGGCAGCAGTTTCCGCAGTACGTTTCCATCGAATGTCAGTTCCCAAAGGGAAGTGGCGCGCGTAATCGGATCCACCACCGTGAAACGAACCCGGGAACCATCGGGAGAGCAGCGGAGCCAGAACGCCCGTCCGGGAAGAGTAGCCAGGGTCCGCGGCGGCAGGCCGTCGTTGCGGGTCACCAACAGATGGAGGCCCGCCGCGTATAGGATGGTCTGTCCATCTGGCATCCACGTGGCGTCGTGCCCAAGTCCGCTGAGGACCTTCCGCGCGGCGCCCCCGGCCGAAGGGACAATCCACAAAGGCCGCTCCATTTGGGAAACTAACTGGTCGATGATCAGCAACTTAGAGCCGTCCGAAGATATATCGGCCAGTGCCGGTTCCGCGATTTCGGATGGCGTTGTCAGAAGATGAGCCTCAGCCCCGGACGTCGACGAATACGCCAACACCACGCGCCCGTTCGAAATTGTCGAAAAGTACAACCGCGACCCATCCGTCAGTAAAACGGGGAATCTCTCGAGCCCCTGATCCCCCGGGAAGATGGAGTCAGACAAGGTAACTTGAGTGAATCGAAGCACCTGCGGCCTGGGGGTTAGCGAGATCTTCCAAAATAGGAACACCAGACCCAAAACGGCGATTACCGCCGCTGCGGGGACCCTCCAGGCGAGCGGTTTTTTCGGCCTCACAGCTGCCGGCGCAAGAACCACGCGGGCCACCGTCTCCTTCCGCGGATGCTCTGAAAGAACTGTGCTGGCGGGCGGCTCCGCGGGCTGTACAACCTGTATCGGCGCGATGAACCGGTAACCTCGTTTCGCCAGCGTTTCTATGTAGCGCGGCGATTCCGCGGAGTCGTTGAGCGCCTCCCTGACCTTGTTAACGGCCGTGCCGAGGCTATGGTCGAAATCCACCACGGTCTCCGCTCCCCAAATCAGCCGCTGCAAATCCTCCCTGGCGACCACGTCTCCGGCATTCTGGAGCAGTATAGAAAGCAACCTGAAGGGCTGATTCTGCAGCTTGAGGCGGATCCCACACTTGCGGAGTTCACCGGCGCGAAGGTCCACTTCGAAAGCGCCGAATCGGACTTTGCCACCGTGGGCGGGAATCTGCTCGATCATGGCGTCACTGCCACTACGCGCATTGTAACTGAACTCACAGGAACCGTCCATGCGATGTAGAAGAACTCTGCAATCAATGCGGCCGACGGGTGAAGACCCCAGCTAGGGTCCGCCAAATCAGGAGTTTACACGGTGAACAAAACTTGTCGCATAAACGAGCCACCATGCATTGAACGCCCCGGCGCTTTCTGTGAAGCTCCCGTTATGTACAATGTCCCTGGTCTGTGTGTTTCGAGAGCGCGGCTGGCGTTTTCGCTGCTGCTCGCCTTCTGTAGTTTCGGGCTGAATCCGCTACGCGCGGATTGGAAGGGCGTCGGCCCGATGTCCCGAGCG
Source organism: Terriglobia bacterium (assembly GCA_020073115.1). Lineage (GTDB taxonomy): Bacteria > Acidobacteriota > Terriglobia > Bryobacterales > Bryobacteraceae > BOG-224. Next base: position 14,907 of record JAIQFU010000132.1, on the reverse strand, counting down.
GAACGGGTGGAAGGCGGTGTCGAATACCGGAACGATAGCGGTGTAGTCCGCATCAGCGTCATCCAGCCCGGGATCGTCCGCGTTCGCTACGGGAGAGGAAAGGAACTCCCGGCCACCGACTCCTATGCCGTCTTGCCGGCTATGCAACGGGCCAAGACCGCATTCGTATTTTCCAGCGAAGGAGCCGTAGACCACTTGACCACCTCCGAGTTGCGTGTGGAAATAGCACGCACTCCCTTTCGGCTTCGTTTTCTCGATCCGCAGGGACGGGTTCTGGAGCAGGACACCGGCGCGATGGGGATGGCATATGATCCGGAGGGACGTCCCCGAGTTTGGAAGGACTTGAGCGACGACGCCCATCTCTTTGGTTTCGGCGAAAAGAGCGGCTTGCTCGACAAGCGCGGCGCGAGATCCGGCGGCAGCACCCAGGTCATGTGGAATACCGATGCGTTCGGCTACGATGACACCACCGATCCGCTCTACGACGCCATTCCGTTCTTCCTCACGCTGCGGAATGGACGCGCGCACGGCACGTTCTTCGATAACACCTGGAGAAGTAGTTTCGATATCGGCCGGATCAGTCCCAAAATCATGAGTTTCGGAGCCGAAGGCGGGGAGCTGGACTATTACGTGCTCGCCGGACCGCTTCCGGCCGACGTGCTCCGCCGCTATGCCGAGCTGACAGGGCCGATGCCGCTGCCTCCGCTGTGGTCGTTGGGCTATCAGCAGTGCCGCTATTCGTATTATCCGGACAGCCGGGTGATGGAGGTGGCCAAGTCCTTCCGCGAGAAGAAGATCCCTGCCGATGCCATCTGGCTCGACATTCACTACATGAACGGGTACCGCATATTCACCTGGGACTCCAAGCGATTTCCGCAGCCGAAGCAGATGCTCCAGGATCTCAGTGCGATCAACTTCAAAACAGTGGCGATCATCGATCCGGGCGTTAAGCTCGACCCGGGTTATAACGTATACGACAGTGGCGTCAAAGCCGGCGTCTTTGCCAGGAGCCCCGATGGGAAACTCTATTCGGGGCGTGTTTGGCCGGGCGCTTCGGTTTTCCCGGATTTCACCAACGCTCCCGCCCGGCAATGGTGGGCGCAGCAGATTTCGGACTTTGTTTCGAACGGATTGGCCGGCATCTGGATCGACATGAACGAACCCGCGGTGATGGGCGCGCCGGGTGGCACCATGCCTGACGACGTTGTGTTTCGCCACAATGGCTCAGCGGTAACTCACGCGGAGATCCACAACGTTTACGGCCAACAGATGTCCCTGGCGACACAGGAAGGCTTGCTGCAACACAGCCCCAACCAGCGCCCCTTCGTACTGACCCGGGCAACCTATGCGGGAGGCCAACGATACGCCGCGGTCTGGACCGGCGACAATGTGGCCGGCTGGCGCCATTTCAAGGATGGCGTGGGCACCCTGCTGGGAATGGGAATCTCGGGATACCCGTTTGTGGGCAATGACATCGGCGGCTTTAGCGACTCCGGGCCCGCGGATGCCGAGCTTTTCACGCGCTGGATTCAAGCCGGCGCGTTCTTTCCTTTCATGCGCGCGCATACCGTACCGGAGGCGCCGGATAAAGAGCCGTGGGCATTCGGGCCGGAGCATGAAGCATTCAACCGGCATGCCATAGAACGCAGGTATCAGCTTCTCCCTTACCTGTACAACTGTTTCTACCAGACCTCCCGGACCGGAATGCCGATAATCCGGGCGCTGATGCTTCAATATCCAGACGACACCGCTACCTACGATGCGGCTGACGAATTTCTGGTGGGAGCGGACCTGCTGGTGGCTCCGATCGTCGCGCCTCAATCCAAGGCGCGTCAGGTCTATCTGCCACGCGGGACGTGGTACGATTTGCGGACGGACGCGGTAGAGCGCGGAGGCCGGCGGGTCGACGTAGCAGCATCGGAAGACGAAATCCCCCTCTTCGTTGCGGAAGGCGGCATTCTGTTCCGCGCGCCCACGATGCAATCAACCGCCGAATGGCCTTTCTCTGAGGTGATTTTCGACGTTTTTGCGCATCAGGCCACCGAACGGGAGTATTACGAAGACGACGGCTCTTCCTATACGCACCTGCAAGAGGGTTACTTCAAGCGCAGCATATCGGTCAAGCCGGAAATCGGAGGCATTACCGTCGATCTGGGCGCTGCGCAAGGGACATTCACCCCGCGGCACGTCCGGAACACGATCGCGCTGCACTTCGCCAAGGCGCCACAGGCTGTTTCGCTCAACGAGCAGCAGTTACCGGCAGAGGCAATCCAGTTTGACCAGACCCGGTCAATCCTGAGTCTGCGGATCCCGCAGTCCGGGGCGCGGCAGAAAATCGCCGTACGCTGGTAAGTGTCGGCGGACAGAACCCGAAACGAGGAAACCAATGCGGCTAATGAACAGACTCGCGCTTTTCCTGATCGCACTCTCATTCTGCTGCATGTCGCAGCCGGTAATCGACAAAGTTGAACCGCCCCATTGGTGGGTTCGCCACACGCTCAACCCGATTCAGGTGCTCTTGACCGGACACGATCTCTCGGGAGCCGTGGTCACCGCGCCGGCGGGCATCACGGTACAGGTCCGGCAAGCATCGGAAAACGGCCATTATCTGTTCCTCTATGTCGATTTTTCCAAAGTTGGCCAGCCGCGGAAGTGCACATTTCATGTGAAGACCGCTTCCGGTACGGCCGCATTCGATTTCGCGCTGCTGCCGCCCGAGCCCGAGGCGGGCCGGTTTCAGGGTTTCACTTCGGACGACGTGATCTACCTCGTGATTCCCGACCGCTTCGCCAACGGAGATGCGGCCAACGACGCGCTCCCCGAGTCCGGCCCCCCGGCCGATCGCAAGAACGGACGCTACTATCACGGCGGAGACTTCCGCGGCATTCGCGACCACCTTTCTTATATGAAGGACTTGGGTGTAACGGCGGTCTGGATGCTGCCTGTATTCCGAAATTCCTGGAAGGGCAAGGCGCCCGGCTACTATTACGGCTATGAAGCGGCCGACTATTACGACACCGATCCGCGCTATGGCTCGCTCCAGGATTTCATCGGCCTGGTGAAGCAGGCCCACTCCATGGGCATGAAGGTGATGCAAGACCAAGTGGCCAACCACTGCGGTCCGGGGCACTACTGGGTTCAGGACCCGCCGACCAAGACATGGTTCAATGGCCTCGACCGCGTGCCGAAACTGCGCAACAACTTCGAAATAGCCGCGCTGGCCGACCCGTACGCGCGGCCGAAGCGCAAAGAGCTTCCTCTGCTCGGGTGGTTCAACTCCGAACTGCCGGACCTCAACCAGAACGATCCGATGGCCAACGATTACATCATCCAGAACACGCTCTGGTGGATCGGCATGTCCGGCGTGGACGGCATTCGGCAAGACACGTATCCCTACGTCGACCGGCCCTTCTGGAGCCGCTGGCAAACGGCCATCAACCGCCAGTTCCCGAAGTTCTTCGTCACGGGCGAGATCACCGCCTCGACTCCGGGCGTACTCTCGTTCTTCGAAGGCGGCCAGGTCCGCGCAGGCGTAGACACCAAACTGACCAGCATGCTGGATTTTCCGTTCTTCAACACCATGCGAAATGTTTTCGCCAGGGGACAGTCGATGAAACAACTTACCGACCTGCTTGCGCAGGATTCGCTCTATCGGCGGCCCGAATCGCTGGTTTCATTCTTCGATAATCACGACAACCAGCGCCTTCTCGCGATGGCCCAGGGCGACGTCTCTCGCCTGTTGATGGCGCAGACGTTTCTGCTCACGACGCGAGGGATTCCGGAGTTGTATTACGGCGACGAAATCGCGATGGCCGGCCGGAACCAGAGCGAGGATTTTCCCGGCGGATTCCCGGGCGACCCCGTGAATCGGTTCACGCCCGAGGGCAGGACCGGCGATTCCGCGCTGGTGTTCAACGCGCTGCACGATCTGCTCCTCTTCCGCCAGAAGAACCCTGCGCTGCGCCGCGGCTCGCTGACCAATTTGTTGGTGGAGCAGGACCGGTACGCCTACCTTCGCACCAGCCCCGAAGAGTACGTTCTGGTGTTTCTGAACCGCGCGGGCGGCCAGAAGCCCGCCACCATCGAACTGGACGACCTGTCGATCCCAGCGGGAACGCGCTTCCAATCCTGGCCCTCCGGCCAAGCCATGGAACTGCGCGCTATGAAGCTGGAGCTGGCCGACCCGAAACCGATCGAGATCTATTGGGCGCCGAGAGGGCCAGGCGAAGCCCGCTGATCGCGGTCAAGAGCCGGGTGGACGGACCGGGGTTACAGCACGCACACCGCCGCCCGCGTCCGCTTCCCGGCGAGTTCGGCCAGCCGCCGGTGGTGCGTGAAGAAGATGATCTGCGTTTTTTCGGAAAGCGTGTCGAGGGCGCTCAGCGCGGCGGCCGAACGCTCGTCGTCGAAATTCAACAGGACGTCGTCTACGATGAACGGGGCCGGTTCGTGCGCGGTGAAATAGTGTTCCAGGCTGGCCACGCGTAGGGCGAGATAGAGTTGATCGAGCGTGCCGTCGCTCATGCCCGCCAGCGGAACTGCCTTACGGTTGGCGCGGACTCCGACGAGCGTGTTGGCGCCCACGCCGGATTCCACGCGCAGCGCAGAAAAGCTGCCGAGCGTGAACTCCGCGAATAGACAGCGCGCGGCTTCGAGCACTGGGCCCTGGTTGCGGCTGCGGTAGCGCTCCACGGCTTTGCGCAGCACGAACGACGCCGTTCGCAGGCGGATGTACTGCTCCACCTCGCCGGCGAGCCGTCCGGCGATTCCGCTGATTCGTTGCAGCCGGCGAGCCGTCCGGCGATTCCGCTGATTCGTTGCATGGCCGATGCCGCCAGATCGCCACCCTGCATGGCGAGAGCTGCGGCGTCGAGTTCGCGCCGCTGCGTTTCGACCTCGTTTCGCTCCTGCTTTATCGAGGCGTTTCGCTCTGCCGGTCCACTTCCTGGCGGAGCAGACGCTTGTTCTCGCGGGCTTCGAGCAACGCCCGATTCAACTGCACGATGGCGATCTCGGGCTCGAGGCCGCGAAGCGTGGGGTCGAGATCTTCCGTCAACGTCGCAACGCTCCCGGCGAACCGCGCCGCATCGGCTTGCATCGCGCCGATCCGGCCGTTCAGGTGGCGAAGCTTGTCCGCGCCTGCGCAGATCTCGCGGACCGTAGCAAGATAGGCTTCGGCGGCGACCGGCGAGGCGGCGGTATTCAGACCTGCGTCTGTAAGCGCGGACTGCCACTGGCCGCGCCACGCCTCCAGCGCGAGTTTCGCTTCGGCCAGGTTTGTTTCGATGCGCGCAATTTCCGCCGCCTGGGATTCCCGCACCTTTAGCGCGGTGCGGCGCTTTTCAGCGGACGCGGCCGCTGCCGTGAGCGCCCCTTCGGCGATCTCCAACAAGTCAGGCGCGCTGCCCATCGCGCGAATGCCGAATTGCGCGAGCGCCGCCGCAAGCTGGTCGGCCAGCGCCGCCTCGGCGTCCTCGAGGGCTCTCACTTCGACCCGCATCTCCCGAAGGCGGGCCGCCTGCTCGACAATCCCGCTGCGCCGACGCAGCCACGTCAGCATCGCGGCGGGCGATTCCGGGGCGATGCCGCACCCGGCCCGCACCGCCATCCAACGTTCGCGAACCGAAGCGGCCTGCTTGGATGCCTCGGCGAGCGCCTTTGCGTGTTCGTCCACGCGGACCGCGCGGCGAGTTCCAGCGCCTTCTCCCCGGAGGCGATTTTCGCGCAGATCCCGTCCGCGCGCCGGGTCCAACTCGCGGCGACCGCGGTTCACAATCGCCGTAAGGGCCGTCGTGTCGGACGGGGCCTCCAAGGTGGCAAGCGCCGCGTCGCAGTCTGCCACTTTGCGCCGGCTCTCGTCGAGGGAACGGCTCAGTTCCTCGCAGCGAGTTTCCAGCCTGGGCGCTTCCGGCGAAAGTTCCTTGATCCGCGCGCGCGCCAGTTGCCCGGGCTCCAGGTTCGCGGCGTCCTCCAGGCTCAGCCCGGGGCGCAGGCGCTGCGACTGTTCCGTCAACTGCCGATTCAACTCGGCTGCTTCGGCGACGCGGCGTTCGCGATTCCGCTTCGATTTCTGAATGACGCTCTTTTCCTGAAAAAGCGCGCTGATGGTTTCCTCGGCCGCAAGCAGCGCCTGGGGAATGCGGAACGCGGCGATCCTTTCGGCGATGCGCGCCAAGTCGGCTCTGGTCTCATCTTGTCCCTGCCGCGCGGCCCGCAGTTGCGCCTCCGCGTCTTGCAATCGCGCGCCGTAATCCTCGGCGAGGAGCACGACCGCCGACAACGCGTTCAGATCCGCCACCGCCTGCGCGCGCTGCGAGATCGTCGGCAGCGCCTTGCGGATTCGGTCCAGATGCTCGCCCTCGCGCCGCGTCTGCGAGTCCGACCAGAAATCAAGAGACGAAGTAGAATCGCTGATCGAAGCGCACGAGCAGGCTGGCGACCTTTTCGAGGCGCCCCCGGCGGCGGAGCCCGGCGCCCTGCCCGCCGGCGCGCGTCTCGGTCCTTACGAGATCGTGGAAATTGTGGGCCACGGCGGCATGGGATCGGTCTACCGCGCCGTGCGGGCGGACGAGAGCTGCCACAAGGAAGTCGCCGTCAAAGTCGTAAACCGGGGGTTGGATCTGGAACGCGTCGTGCGACGCTTCCGCGTGGAACGCCAGATCATGGCCAGTCTGGAGCACCCCAACATCGCCCGGTTGCTGGACGGCGGCGCCACCGCGGAGGGTGAGCCGTACTTCGTGATGGAGTTCATTCGCGGCGAGCCCATCGACGCCTACTGCGGCGAGCGCGGACTCGACGTCCGACAGCGGCTCCAGTTATTCCGCACGGTTTGCGCGGCGGTCGAGTTCGCGCATCAGCATGGAGTCGTGCATCGCGATATCAAGCCGAACAACATTCTGGTGGACGCCGGCGGCGTCCCCAAGTTGCTCGATTTCGGCATTGCGAAGATCCTGAACCCCGAGAGATTCGGGGAGGCTCCGGAATCGGCACCGACGGTCGGGGCCGTCATGACTCCGGACTATGCCAGTCCCGAGCAACTGAACGGCGGCGAGGTCTCGGAGGCATCGGATGTCTACTCGCTCGGCCTCGTGATGTGGGAGTTGCTCTGCGGGACACACCCTGTTCCGCCGCGGACACCGTTTCGCCGTGTTACCACCGGGCCGGAAAACGCCGATCTGCCGAGCCGCCGCGCGGGGCGCCGCGACCTTGCCGGCGATTTGGACCACATCGTCCTGAAGGCGCTCGCGTTGGATCCGGCCCGGCGGTATCCGGCCGCCGGGGGGCTGGAAGAAGGCATCCGCCGGTATCTGGTGTACTTGCCGGTGGCGGCGCAGCCAAATGGACTCGGCTATCGCGTCTGGAAATTCATCCGCCGCCAAAGAGCAGCCGTGAGTTCGGTGGCCGTGACGCTTGCGGCCATCGCTGCTCTTGGCGTCACGTGGCAGGTCCGGAAGCGGCTCCAAAGCGACGTCCCGGCTCCCCAGATGGTCCAACTCACCAGCCTGCGGGGCCGGGAATCGCAGCCGGCGCTTTCGCCCGACGGCGCGCAGGTGGCCTACACCTGGGATGGTCAGAATGGAAATAACCGCGACATCTATATTCAGCCGGCGGGCGGGCAGGAACTGAAGCGGCCCACCACCGATCCGGCAGTGGACTTGAGCCCGGCGTGGTCTTCCGACGGATCCCGCATCGCCTGGCTGCGGCTTGGAAGCCAGGGCGCGGCCGTTTATGTGGTCCCGGCGGCCGGAGGATTGCCGCAGAAGGTGGCCGACGTTTTCTCCGAGCGTCTCGATCTGGTTCGCAGACAACTGGACTCGTCTCCGGACGGGGCCTTCCTGGCGGTGTCGGACAAAAACTCGCCCGGAGAACCGTTCCGCATTGTCCTTGTGGCCGTGAACGGCGGCGCCAAACGCGCGGTCACAATCCCGCCCGAACGGACCATCGGAGACGTCTGCCCCGCGTTTTCGAAAGGCGGGAAACACCTGGCTTTCGTGCGCGCCCCTTCGGGCGGGGTCGGCGACGTCTATGTCGCTCCCGTGGACGGCGGCGCGGGCCGCCGGGTTACTTTCGACAATCGCTACATTTTGGGGCTGACCTGGGCGCCGGAGGGGCATTCCATTGTCTTCTCCTCCGAGCGCGGCGGTAACGGCCCTGTGGCAAGCGCGAATTTCGGGCGGCAGCCCCGAGCGCTTGCCGCTGGCCGGTCCAAATAGCTCAGACCCCGCGTTCTCGCGCGACGGAAAGAAACTCGCGTACACGCAATTCACCACCGATACCAACATCTGGCGGCTGGACACGGCGGATCCCTCCCGCGTTACCGAACTGATCGCATCCACTCAGTACGATTCGAGCCCGCAATACTCGCCGGATGGTTCCCGAGTGGTTTTCCGCTCCAACCGCTCCGGCTTCCATGAGATTTGGATGAGCGATGCGGAAGGCCGGGGCGCCTCGCAACTCACCCACTTTGCCGGCGGGCTCACGGGCACCCCGCGCTGGTCTCCGGACGGACGGCGGATTGCGTTCGACAGCCGCGTCGAAGGCCAGGCGGATATCTACTCCATACCGGCCGGCGGAGGCCCCTCCAGGCGGATTACCAGCGCCCCCTCCGAAGATGTGGTTCCAAGCTGGCCCGCCGATGGCCGCTGGGTTTATTTCAGTTCTAACCGCAGAGGCGGTGCCGCGGCTGTCCGTCACCGATGCGCCGCGAAGTGGGAGCGCGTGGCTGAACCTTGCGCCTGGCTGCTACATCCTCCAAGCCGGCGAGTTGAACGAGAAGTAATGCTGAGAAGGACGGAAGTCAGTGGTCCGATGATATGGCTTCCTCGCGTGTCCCGATACCTACAACCGTGAACTGTATGCGCATCTCCTGGGTCAGGCCTACGTAATTGCCCACGGATATGGACGGTATCGGGAAAATGATCTCCGACGGAACGGAGGTCCGTGCGGAGGGACGGGCCCCTGGCCGGCGCAGGCCCCCTGGAGAGCGCCCAAAGGGACCGGCCGCGGACCAGGGTGTCCGCCCGCCTGAAAGGGCCCCTTTCACCGCCGCGTAACGTTCACCGATCTTAGGTCGCCGTCGCGCAACTCCACCGCGCACGAGTAATTGAACGATTCCCAGTAGCCGCCGCGTTGGGCGCGGGCGCGGCCGGAGATCCGCTGATTGCGTTGGTCCACCCGTGCGGCATTGAACTGCACACCTCCGTAACCCTGGCCCTCGATGCGGCCCGCTACCGCGCTGCGGCAGTTGTCCATGGCCCGGTCCGGGCCCTCGGCGCTACGCTCGCGGTACCCCGTACCTCCGGAAATCGGGCTGAAGCGTACGGACCGGACTTCATCCCGGTCGAAGTCCATCGAACACGTGAACCGCATGTGTTCTTCGTAATTGCCGCGCGGGATATCGACCAGCCCGATCACCGCGTCGCCGTCTGCATCCCAATGGGCGTCGCGGAATTCAATCGAGTTTCCACCGAAGTCTCTGGCGGCGTGGTCCTGCACGGCGCTACGGCAGGCGCGGATCGCCTCCTGCTGCTGTTGGTCCGAGTAGTAGCGCCGGTTCTGCGCCAGAGCTCCGGCCGGGGCGGCAACCGCGGCTGCCGCCAGTACAATGAGACAAGTACGCATAGTGTCCTCCCGGTTATGCGAAGGCACGATGCTTGCCAGTTCCCCGGACGTGTGAAACAGCCGCCGCTTTTCGGGTTTGGCGTCCTGGTCTGTGCGTTCCCGCGCTTGGCGGCCACGGAGTCGCGGCCAGCGCGCCGTGGTTACGTGGACTGGCAGAACGGCCTGCTGCCGGTTCGTCCTCCCCAGCACTTCCGAAATGAACCGCGGGCCACGACGGTCTTGCTGAGCCTTTCCAGCTATCGTGCGCGGTCCTTCCAACCGCGGCGGTGTGGTTGATGGAGAGGTTTCCGAAGAGCGCCCGAATCGCAGCAAGCCAAGCCTTTTGGAGGAATCTAGCCACTAATGGTATTAGGGCTCTGCGCAGGATTTCGACGGGACCCGCATTTTAGGCTGGGCGCGATTCGCCGCCGGGCCCCCGAGACATGAACGTATTCTGTCCCGACCACGAGCTGGTCGCTGTAGCGGACGTTGCATAGAATCTCTGCTTCCCGTTCGCTTTGAGAGGGCGCTCCCGAGCGCCCCAACCAGGCCGAAATGCGATTGGACGGCGGTCGTTGAAACAGGGCCTTCACGGTTCGCTTGTACACTTAATCTCCCTTAACGGCCCGATTTTACCGCACCACCGCTCTTCGTCGGGGCGGATACGATGTTTTGACGTCGGCAAGCGGCCAGGACGCCCTCGGGATTCTGGCCGGGCACGAGCTTGATCTCCTGTTAACGGATCTGGTCATGCCGGGGATGAACGGGGCAGAACTGATACGGAGGGCCACGTCTTTGGGCTCCATTTCTCGATTCCTCGTGATGTCTGGCTACGCTGACACGGCTCTGGAACCGGGAACCCCATTGCCGCCGAAGCCGTTTACACCGGAGGAACTCCTGCGCAAGCTCCAGTCTGTCGTCAGGAAGATGCCACACCGCAAATCATCAATCAAACCCGCAAAGATCCAACTCAGTCGAACCGCCACGGCCGGCTGAGGCAAGTATCTCTTATCGCACCCAAGCTACTAGATCGGCATCGTGCTTAATGTCGTTCCCTTTCCGTCGCCCCCGCACGTGTAGCGCCGGTCTTCACCGTAGCGGTACTACAACCAACAGCAATCTTGTGCGGCAGCACCGGGCGTAGGAGCATGGTGGCGATCCGGAACACGCATTTTGCGTTGTCGCCGAGGTTCGTATGTTGTTCCGCGTTCTTCCGCTGCTTGTAAAGCCCGTGGTTTGGGTAGCGCTTTACGAAACGGTGGACCGCCTCGCGCTGTTGACGGGGGTTCGCCTGGTTCTAATCGAACCGATTGCCGATGCGATTGCCGCAATCACCGGGGTGAATCCCCGCTACGCTGATTTCGCTCTGGTGGCCCTTATCACCGCCAGCTTGTTTGAGACGGGTGCCGCGGTGTGCAACTTTGTCGGAACGTCGCTCAACAGTAAGCGCTAGAGCAAACCCGTCTGGTCCGGGGCGGCCGGTTGTGGTGCAGATCAGAGGCTGACCAGTGAAGCGCTAATGTGACCGGTCGCGGAGAGTGCAATTCATGAAACGAGTGTTGCCTTTTGTCTTCCTGGGCCGTTCTGGCCTCGGCGCTGGCGCTCCACAGTCAGCAAGCCGCGAACCGGAAGGGAGCATGGCGCCCGTGGACAAGAGCGCCACGGCCAGGCCCATTCGGAGGTTCATTTCTTCAACTCCGCCTGCCAGTTCAGGACGACGGTCAGCGGCGCAGGTTTGTCTTCGGCAGATATCGTGCTGAACAGGAATCGTTGACCGCCCCTGGTTAGATCCCAAGTCCAGGCGGCTCCGTCGTCTACGACCCAAACGGACGGCACGAGAAACAAGGCTCTCGGAACCCCAGCTTTGAATGAGGAGCCACTAAAGACCTCCACCCCCACGAGCCTGTTGTCAGGCGCAAGATAAAACAGTTCCCGTCCGTCGCGCCTCCACCGTGGCTGCCTGCCGCCGCCGTTTGAGATGGGCGTGGGTCCCGCTCCCTTCGCATTGGGAAAAGGCGAGACATAGATTTCCCGTTTTCCGGAGACATTAGACTCGTAAGCAACCCACTTACCGTCGGGAGAGAACTTGCCATGGCTCTCATCGAACTCTGTAGCAAGATATTCCGCGGGCTTCCGATCTCCCTGAAGCGGGAGAGCCCACAGGTCGCCCAGCGTCTTCTGTCCTCTCACGAGGTAGAGGAGGAATCGGCCGTCGGCGGACCAGTCCAAAGGGGCCCCGACAAATTGGCGAGTCTCCAGAAGCAGTTCTTCGTGCGCCAGGCCGTTGGGGGCCTTCGCGTACAGTCCGCCGAGACTGGAGCCGAAGGCGATGTGCTTTCCGTCGGCAGACCATACAGGATAGGATTCATTTGTCGGGCCGGGGGTCAGGCGCGTGGATGATCCGCGCGCGACGTCGATCAGCCACAGATCCTGTTCGCCTGTTTCCCCGCTGTCCGAGCGGAAAACGGCTACTTGGGATCCGTCGGGGGAAAGAGCCAATTCCTGATATACATGAGGCTCTCCGGCAGTTCCTGTTCTTTTTCCCTGCCGGTCAAACCACGTAAGGGTCCTGTTCACCGCGGCGCCTTGCCGAAAGACCAAAGGTCCGGCATCGGAGGTCCAGAACTCCGCCAGCGCACTTGACGCAGCGACGCCGTCGGCGACCGGCGCGGGGTTTCCCCCGAGGCGCAACTTCGCCGCATCGAACGAATCCGCCAGCACCGTTCGTTTCCGCAGCCACAGCAGGTACCCCGGGCGGCCGTCACGCACCGGAACATATTGGGCCTTGTGCCCGGTGGTCAATATCCGAAGACGCTCCTTCGGGTTTTCGAGGGACCCGGCATAGACACCCTGGGTGTCCGGGTCGGCGCTGCGGATAAAATACAGGAACCGCTTCCCGTCCGGCAGAAATTGGGGCACGCTGTGCCACTCCTCCTTGCGCGCCGGATCCAATTCCGTCACCTGCTGCCGCGGGCCGCCGGCGCCGCGCACTCGGAACAACACGCCTTCAGCGCTGTAGAGAATGAGTCCTGCGCGGTTCCAGGCGCCGCCGCCGGGCATTGCGGCATCGACCAGGTCCTGTGGCGGGCCGCCGGCGACCTCAGTCCTCTTCAGCTTTCCTCCCGCAAAAAACCCGATCGACCGGCTGTCAGCCGACCAGAACGGGCCAAAAGCACCGTCAGTGCCCGGCAATAGCCGGGCACTGACCGAGTTGAGCTGGCGTAGCCACAACGATGGCGGCTCCCCGGGTTTCCTTGCGCCGAGCACGATGTAGCGGCCGTCCGGAGAGACTGCCGTTTCCCCCACATAGGGTGCCTCACCCGGAGCTTCGAGGAGAAAACGGCCGGAGATGCTTGGGGGCGCCGGCGCGCGCAGCCACAAAACGGCGGATACCGCGGCGGCGAGCACTACGCTAAGAGCGTACAGAAGCAAATGCCGCTCGGGCCGGCCCGCGGCTTCGGGCTCGCGAGATTCTTCCAGCAAAGCCCAGGCATCGTCAATGTCATGCAACCGCTCTTTCGGGTCCCTTTCCAGACAACGCCGGAGCAACGGCCGAAGCTTGACGGGAATCCTACTCAGATCGGGCGTCTCCTTCAGGACCGCCGCGATCGTGTCCGAGATCGTCGGCCCCGCGAACAACCGCCGGCCGGTGAGCATCTCCCAGAGCACCACGCCGAAAGACCAGATATCCGCCCGCCGGTCTACGTTCTGTCCGCGCGCCTGCTCGGGGGCCATATATGCCGCCGTCCCCATGATCACGCCCGCCTTGGTGGTGCGTATCGTGAGCGTGGGCGAGTCCAGGCCGCTGGAAAGATCCGCCGGGGCCGGCTGTTCACCTCCCAGCGCTTTCGCCAGCCCGAAATCCAGCACCTTCACCCGGCCCTCAGGGGTGATCCTGATGTTGGCCGGCTTCAGATCGCGATGCACGACGCCCCGCTCGTGCGCGTACGCTAGGGCGTCCGCGATCTGACGGGCAATGGGAAGAGCTTCCTCAATCGGCATGGGGCCGCGCGCCATGCGCTCCGCAAGCGTCGTTCCCTCCACCAGTTCCATCACCAGGGCGTGATCTTCAAGGCCGTAGATCGCCCCTATATTCGAGTGGTTCAGCGACGCCAGCACATGCGCTTCACGGCTGAAACGCGACAGGCGGTCGGGATCGTCTGCGAAGGTCTGAGGAAGAATCTTGATCGCGACCTCGCGGCCGAGTTTGGTGTCGGTGGCGCGGTAGACCTCGCCCATGCCGCCCTGGCCGAGTTTAGCCGTGATTCGGTAGTGGCCAATCGCTAATTGTGGATCCATTTCTCACCCGCGCCTAATCCGCTAAGTCACCTCGACAAAGATTGCCCGGCGGCATCCTGTCGCCGGTCCAAAGCCGATTTCCGGGGAGCCACGGTCTCAATCGCGGCGAGTGCGGCGGGTACGGAATCAGCGTGACGCAGAGAGGCAGGAGAGCCTTGCCGTTTTCGACGCCGTTCGATAACGGCCGGGGACTCTTGGCGAGATACAGGAGGTAGATGCTCTCGACAGCTGCGAAGCCCGTGAAGGAATCGGTCGCATGTGGCGACACGCTGTGCTCCTTCGATGCTGCGTGAACGCAGCGAGATTCGGGAAGATGCATCAAAGATAAACCGGCCCAGGAATCCTGTCAATCGGGGTTGCGTCCAGAGTATCGAGCGAGGTGTTGGGGCTGCGTGTGGACCGCGGCGGTCCACTTCTACGGCAACGCCGTTTCGGCGGGACAACGAGATAAAACAGCTCCAATAAGAAATATGGTGCTCGGCAAGCCACCCGGGCGGGCTTGGCGCAACGGAGGACGCACTCAAGGAACTCATCGCCACTGACCCGTCCCCTTCGAACGGCGGTTTGAAGCTTCAGGCATGCTCGGCTGCCCCGGCTGGTAGCGGCTGTTAAGTCCCAATGCATATAGGAAAGAGAGGGGGGGGTAGGCTGGCTGCGCGTCGCGCTGGCGCGTCGCGCTGGCGCCGGCTTGGACGCGAGCCTTGCGCCGACGGCGAGACCTGGCGGAAAATCTTCCGGCGGATCGTGGGGCGGATCGGGACACTCGATGAGTTGCCGGTTTGCACCCGATCGCGATACTCACGGCCTCCGACGCTCCGGCAGACACCGCCGTATTCGCCGCCTCCGGGTCAATCCGGATTCGCTGCCCCCCCCCGGTCTATCAGGTCCTCTCTTTCCTACATGCAATCGAACTTAACAGCGGCTGCAGGATACGACGTTTTTCGGATGGGCTATTTGAGGCCAAACGGTACCGCAAAACGAGCGGAGCAAGTAGTATGCCTTTTGACT
>JAIQFU010000131.1 GCA_020073115.1 Terriglobia bacterium | reverse complement strand
GGCGTTCCCGTTGAGTTCGAATCGTTTGTCGCGAGCGCCGATATCGATATCGGCGGCCTGCTCGAGACCGCGCAACTCGGCGCGGCTGCATCCTAACGCCTGGTGCAGAAAAAGGCCCGGCGGCGCGGAGCGAGCCGCTGTGAACCGTACGCCTGCGCCGTCTCGACGGCGAACCCGCACGCGGCGAGCGCGCCGGCTAACTCGCCCGTATCGAAAACCCGGATCCTGTGGATCGCGCGTCCCCGCCGATAAAGTTGGCCGACACGCCGGAAGGTCTCGATGGAGCGGACAAGCGTTCGGGCGGCCTGGTCTTCACTGGTGTGGACCAATACGGCCCAATCCTCACCGGAAGCCCATGCGCGTCCGGCGAGTGTGGGCTCACCGGTCTCGATCACATCGAAGATGAGCATCCCGCCCGCGGGCAGGATTCCGGATGCCCGCCGGAATACGCTCTGGACCAAACTGTCCGCATCCGCCTCTTCGGAGTGGTAGGTCAAAGGCTCTCCCAAGGCCACCATCGCTTCGCAGGGAGGCACGTCCGCGTCGTAGATGGACGCATTCACAAAACGCGCCCCGGGAACGGCCGTGCGGGCGATCGCGAGAAGATCGGCGGAACTGTCGATCCCCGTCACTTCGAATCCGGCTTCCACGAGGCGGGCGGCCAGAGTTCCAGCCCCGCAGCCCGCATCCACGATGCCGCGAACCGGGATAGCGGCAGACTTGAGCAATCGCACGATTTCCGGCGCGGCGCCCTGTGCGAGCCCGCCAAACCCTGCCGCGTGGATATAGGCGAGATCCTGGTCGTAAAGCGATTCCATGAAGTTCGATGAGAGTCTATCCCATCCCGTTGTGGGGCGTCATGGTTGTCCTTCGGTCCCGCCGAGTACCGCGACCGCGCCCTTCGGCCCCACCGCCCAGCCCTTGCCCGAGGGCGCAAATGCGGCCGCATGCAGCGGTTCGCCGCTGAACGCCTGCCAACTCTCGCCATTATCGTGAGAGATCTCCGAGCCGGAGAGGCCCACCGCGATCCACGCTTGCAGCGCGGGTACATATGCAACCGCCGACCGGTAACCCCGGGGATGCGCGCCCTGCGGTTCCCTCCAGGTGCGGCCGCCGTCGGATGTCACTGCGACGTTGTGCTCGCTGGCTTCGGGCTTTGTGTAGTCGCCGCCCACCGCCACGCCCTGGCGCGCGCCGGCGAACGCCAGGGAAAAGATGCCGGCGCCGGCGCCATCGTGCCGGATGGGAGTCTGCGCTCCTGTCCACGTGCGGCCGCCGTCCGCCGAATGAAACACGCGCGCCCCGCTCGTGCCGAACCATGCTTCGCGCTCCCCGGCCGCGATCAGGCACGTACCGCTGGCCGCGAAAGCCCCTTCTTTCGGCAGGGCCGGGGGACCGATGCGCTGTTCCCAGTGGGCGCCGCCGTCGCCGGTGGCGAAGACGGTAAACCGGCCGTCCACGGGATCGCCCAGCGCCAAGCCGCGCCGAGCATCCCAGAATGCGAATGCGTCGAGGAAACCTGCCGCATCGGGATTCGTGAATTGGAGGATCCAACTCCTTCCTCCATCCACGGTCTTGTAGATCCGCGATTGAGCGCCCGGTCCGCTGGCCAGGAGGTATGCGGAGAGTGCGTCCACTGCGCTCACATCGCGAAAATCGAGCGTCTCGGCGCCCGGTACGTGCGCCACGGTCCAGGTCCGGCCTCCGTTCGTGCTGCGCAGCCAGGCGCCGGACGTGCCGCTGGCCCACACCACGTTGTCGTCCACCACGGCCAGGCCCCTCAGGGACGCAGGGGTTCCGCTTTGGAGCAGCGCCCAGATAATCGCCAGCAAAACCGGGCCGTGCACTCCAACAGTATAGGCTCGGAACCCAGGCGCCCACGGCGCCGGCGGCCACCCCTGAGTGATGGATCACCGCAGCAACGGGGCGTAGGCGGGGTTCCAGGGAGACAGCACGGGCCGTACGAACTCGCGCCGGACGCGCTCGAGCGGGTCACCGCGAGTTTCGATTTCCTCCAGGCGGCGCGGCCGGAGCCCGGCTTTGTGCGCCCAGGTGAAAGTCGAAACCTCATCGGGCGCGAAGCCCATCAGGCTCGCCGCCACCAGGTCGGTCGCCAGCGGATTCGTGCCGGCGACGATCGTTTCCATGGGAACTACGGTTCCGTCCGTCGGACCGTTTCCTTCCATTGCCGAAGAGCCGTCGATCACGACCAGCCCCAGTTTGTTGGCCCGCACCATGTCTACGATAGGCGCGGCTGTGGCGGAGGGCTCGATTTGGGCCGCCCTGTCGTGCATGTCGCCGCGCAGCGCCTGGTAAACCGCCCCCGGGTAGACGCCGATCAGGTTCTTCATTCCCAGCGTGACCCCAGCCAGAACGTGGGTCTTCATCATTGGCGCCGAGCAAAGCAGGTCGATCTCGGTCAGCGACCGGTGCAGGGTCAACTTATCGAACAGCAACGCGCCGGGAACACTCACCTCGACGAGGTCGCCGGTGTGAAGGTTCACCAGCGGAACCTTCTGCGCCTTGCTGAATTCGCTGTAGCCCAACTCGTCAAAAACGCGCTGCTGAAGGCCGTTGAGCAGATCCTTGTTGGAGGTGCGGAAGGTCCGGCCGTCGCGCACGTTGAAGGGCGGCGCGGCAGCCGAGCCCTCACCGATCGAAACCTCCCTGTGTGCGCTTCGCATCAGCCGCACCAGGGCCCGGATCACGGGCAGCTTGGTAGTGGCTTCGGGGATCGGCGCGACCAGATTGGGCTTGAGCATGATGCGCTCCTTGCCCCGCGTGATCGCCGCCATGCCGCCCAGCAGATCGATGGCTCGTTCCACCGCGGCTTCGATATTCCCGTTGCGGATCTTGACGACGCTCACAACCGGCTTAATTTCCGCGGCTTGGGACGATGAGAGCGCGCCGGGGAGCATTGAGGCGGTGGCGCATGTCAGGAATTCCCTGCGGGTGCGGCAAAAGGGGAGTTTCCGTTCCACGAGCCTGAATACGAACGACCGATCCTCGCGGTTCCCACGAACTGCCGCGGATCTCAGCGACGGCTTGCCCGGTGCGTCGCCAACCTCGATACCCCGCTCCTACCACGCCGCCAAAAGCGCCCGCACTCCCTCTGCGCACAGCCCCGCCGCGTGCTTCGACGCCGCCGGCAAACCGCCTAGCGCCTCCTCGATCATTTCCGTTCCGAATGCCGCGATTTCTTCGCGCGTTTTTCCCCGCAGCCACTCCGTCAGCGCCGACCCCGCGGCAATCGACGCCGTGCACCCGCGTACCTTATACCGCACCTCCACGGCCACGCCGCGTTCGACCCGCGCCCACAGCCGCAGCACGTCGCCGCAGGCCGGATTAGAGGCTTCCACCGCTACCGCGGGCGGCCCCAGTTCGCCCACGTTGCGGGGGTTCCGAAAGTGCTCCAGAAGGCGCTCCGGGTACATGTGTTCCAATATTGGCATGCTTCAGGTGGTCGCAGCCATCATCGAGCGCCAAGGGCGCGTCCTGATCTGCCGCCGCAACGCCCGCCAGCAGCACCCGCTCCAATGGGAGTTTCCGGGGGGCAAAGTGGAGCCGGGCGAGAGTCCTGTTCAGGCGCTGGCGCGCGAACTGGAAGAGGAACTCGGGATCCGCGGGGCCACGGGCGCGGAAATCACCCGTTATGCCTTCACCTACCCCGGGAAACCTCCCGTGGAGTTGATCTTCTTTCGCGTCCTGGAATATGGCGGCGAGCCGCGCAACCTCATTTTCGAGGAGATGCGCTGGGAGCCGCCCGCCGCCCTCCCGGGCTTCGATTTCGTGGAGGGCGACCGCGACTTCATTCGTGCGTTTTCGCAAACCGGAACGTTCCAGAGGGCTTCTATACTGGTTCCTATGTCGACCATCAAGATGGCGGACCCGGCCGGAAACGATTATCTGGCCAGCCTCGAGGCCAAGACCGGCCGCGCCAACCACTTCTTCCGGACCATGGCCAACCGGCCCGATGTCCTCCGGAGTTTTGTACCGCTTTACCAGGCCGTGATGGCGCCGGGGTCCGTGGACCGCCGCACGAAGGAACTGGCCTACCTCGCTTGCTCCTACGCCAACGAGTGCGCCTACTGCACCGCCTCCCACGTGGCCAGCGGAGGGAAGGGCGGGATTACAGCGGAAGAGATGGAGGCCATACAAACCGAACAGGATCACGGATTCGCCGCCCCGGAGCGCGCCGTGATCCGCTACGCGCGGGAACTGACCCAGACCGCCGATGCGGATGAAACCCGCGGCGAACTGTTGGAGCACTTCAACGACGAGCAGGTTGTGGAAATCACCCTGGTGGCCGCCATGGCGAATTTCACCAATCGGTTCAACAACGCCCTGGGGGTGAAACCGGAATGAGGGAGCCCGGAGTCAGGAGTACCTCGGCCGCTCAGGCTCCCGACTCCTGGCTCCCGACTCCTCGCCTATGATCCTTAGCGGAATCCATCCCATCGCCGAAGCGCTCCGCGCCGGCCGCCCACTGGAGCGCCTGCTGGTGGCCCAAGGAGCCGGCGGCCCCCGGCTGCAGGAGATCATCGACCTGGCCCGCCACGCCTCCATCCCCGTCCGCTTCGAACCGCGCGGCGCCCTCGACCGCCTGGCCGGCAGCGCGGCGCACCAGGGCGTGGTAGCCATGGGCGCCTCCCGCCCCTACGCCGATCTCGACCAGGCCGCGGCGTCACAACTCGTGGTGGTGCTCGACGGCGTCGAAGACCCGCATAACCTCGGCGCGATCATCCGCACCGCGCACGCCGCCGGCGCGGGCTCCATCATCATCCCCGAGCGGCGTTCGGCCGGGTTGACGGACGTGGTGGCGAAAGCCGCGGCCGGCGCCCTGGAGCACCTCCCCGTGGCGCGCGTGACGAACATCAACCGCTCGCTCGAGGACCTGAAGAAGCGAGGTTTCTGGATCTACGGCCTCGACGAGCGCGGCCAGGACGCCTACGATGCCGTGGACTTCTCCACCCCCAGCGCCCTGGTCTTCGGCGGTGAAGGCAAGGGCCTGCACGAACAGGTGCGCAAGCATTGCGACGCCCTGGTCCGCATCCCCATGTCGGGCAAAATCTCCTCGCTCAACGTCTCCGTGGCAGCGGGCATCGTTCTGTTCGAATGGAAGAGACGCGCCGGGCGGAAGGCGGGCGGCGGCCCGGAGAGGCCGCCCCACTGAAACCTCATAGTAGAATCGAGTTGATGCGACGCTCCTTGATCCTGCTGTTGGTCGCGGCCGCGCTCCCGGCGTGGGGCGCGCAGCCCGTGCGCGCGCGGCATGGAATGGTGGTGACGCGCGAAACCCACGCCACGCAGCCGGCCTCCAGGCTCTGGATTCGGGCGGCAATGCCGTGGACGCCGCGGTGGCCGTGGGGTTTGCCCTGGCCGTAACCCACCCCTCGGCCGGCAACATCGGCGGCGGCGGGTTCATGCTCATCCGCCTGGCGGACGGGCGCTCTACTTTTATCGATTTCCGGGAGCGTGCGCCGCAGAAGGCTTCGCGCAACATGTACCTGGATGCCGCGGGCAAGGCCACCGGAGACTGCGTCGTCGGTTGCCGCGCTTCCGGCGTACCGGGCACGGTGCGCGGCCTCGAATACGCCGCGAAGAAATTCGGCAGGAAACCCTGGGCGGACCTCGTGCGCCCGGCGGTGGAACTGGCGTCCAACGGCTTCGCGCTCTCCTACGGGCAGGCCGCATCGCTGCGGAGGATTGCGGGGCTGAACCGTTTCCCCGAGACCAGGCGCATCTTCCAGCGCGACGGCAAGTACTACGAGCCCGGCGACAAGTTCGTGCAGCCCGAACTGGCCCGCACCCTGGAGCGCATCGCCCGGCTTGGCGCCGCCGAGTTCTATGAGGGCGAAACCGCGCGCCTCCTGGCCCGCGACATGGCCGAACACGGCGGACTCATCAGCCTGGACGATCTGAAGAGCTATGCGGTAGTGGAGCGTAAGCCCCTCACCGGCCAGTATCGCGGCTACGAGATCCTCACCGCCCCTCCACCCAGTTCGGGGGGCGTCGGGATTCTGCAGATGATGGGCATCCTCGAGGGCACGGGATACGAGAAAGCGGGCGCGGGCTCCGCCGCCGCCGTGCATTACATGGCCGAAGCCATGCGCCGCTACTTCGCCGACCGCTCCGAGCACCTGGCCGATCCCGATTTCATCAAGGTCCCGGTCGCGCGCCTGCTGGCGCCCGATTACATCGCCGCCCTGCGCCGTTCCATCGATGTGGAGCGCGCCACGCCCAGCGCCCAGGTCCACGCCGGCCCGTTCCCGCACGAATCGAGCGAGACCACGCACTACAGCATTGCCGACGCCGAAGGCAACGTCGCCCTCGTGACGTACACTCTGAACGGCGGTTACGGCAGCAAGGTCACGCCCGCCGGCCTCGGGTTCCTTCTGAACAACGAGATGGACGACTTCGCGCCCAAGCCCGGCGAAGCCAACATGTACGGCCTGGTGCAAGGCGAGGCCAACGCCATCCAGCCCGGGAAACGGCCGCTCTCTTCGATGACCCCCACCCTCATCCTGCGCGCCGGCAAACCTTACCTCGCCGTGGGTTCGCCCGGAGGCCCCACCATCATCAACACCGTGCTCGAGGTGATCCTGAACGTCCTCGATTTCGGCATGAACGTGCAGGATGCCGTCGACTGGCCGCGCTTTCACCACCAGTGGCTGCCCGACGAGTTGCAGATGGAGCGCGGCTACTCGCCCGATACCATCGCGCTACTCCAAAAACGCGGCTATCGAATCAAGCGCGTCGGCGCCCAGGGGGAGGCCGCGGCCATCCTGTTCGGAAACGGCTGGCTCGAGGGCGCTCCCGATTCCCGCACCGAAGGCTCGGCGGAAGGATATTAATCACGAGATGAACCACGCACTTTCCACGCACCTGTTCGTCAATCACCGGCTGACTACCGCGCTTTTGAGCCGGATCGAGCAGGCGGGAATTCCCGCCGTCGAAATCTTCTGCGCGCGCCAGCACCTCGATTATCAGAACAAAGCGCAGGTGACGGAGCTCGGTCATTGGTTCCGCGAATCCGAACTGAAGCTCCACGCGCTTCATGCGCCCATGTACACGGACGAGATCTGGGGGCGCTCCGGACCGCATTCCATCATCACCATCACCGAGCCGGTGAAGTCGCAGCGCATGAAAATGGTGGATGAGATCAAACGCGCGCTGGAAATCGCGGAAACCATCCCCTGCCGTTACCTGGTCCAACACCTGGGCGTGGGCGGCGAAGAGTTCGACATGCGGAAGTTCGACGCGGCCTTCACCGCGCTGGAGGAGCTGAGCATCTTCGCCCGCCAGCGCGGCGTCGAAATCCTGCTGGAGAACATCCCCAATGACCTCTCCAGCGCCGAGCGCCTGCGGCAGTTTCAGGAATTGACGCACATCGGCCTGAACTATGTCTTCGATACCGGCCACGCCAACATGAACGAGGGCGTGGAGGCGGCATTCGAGACGATGAAGGACCGCATCCGCTCCACCCACATCCACGATAACGACGGAAACGATGACACCCACCTGTTCCCGTTCACCGGCGCAATCGATTGGAAAAGAACCATGGAACTCCTCCGCAGCCGCGACAGCCAATACCCGCTGCTGCTGGAGTTGAAAGAGCACCCGGAAATCACGAACCCTTTGGAGAAGGTGAAGGAGATTTTCGAGAGATTAGAGGCCGAATAAAATGGCCACGGATGAACACGGATGAACGCGGATGAAGAACTATTCTTATTCGTGAGCATCTGGGGTCATCCGACGGACCCGCTGGAGAAGATGAAGAACTATTCTTATCCGTGTGCATCCGTGTTCATCCGTGGCCAATGATTTTGATTTTCTAACAGCACATCATCATGCCCCCTCGCATCAGCATTTCCGAAGCCGGCCGCCATGTCGGCGAAACCGTGCAGATAGCCGGCTGGCTCTACAACCTGAGACGCTCCGGCAAGATCGCCTTCCCTATCCTGCGCGACGGCTCCGGCCTGATGCAGTGCGTCGCCGTTAAGAGCGCCCTCCCGGAGGAGTTGTTCGAGACCGTCAAGAATCTCACGCAGGAATCGTCCATCCTCATCACCGGCAAGCTCCGCGCCGAGCAGCGCGCCCCCGGCGGCTATGAGATGGATGTGGAAAACCTGGAAGTGGCGCAGCGGGTCCCCGAGTCCGACCCGTACCCCATCACGCCCAAGGAGCACGGCATCGACTTCCTCATGGACCACCGGCACCTCTGGCTGCGCAGCCAGCGCCAGCACGCCATCATCCGCGTGCGCCACGAGGTGATCAAAGCCGTCCGCGACTACTTCGATTCCCACGGCTTCACCCTAGTGGACACGCCCATTTTCACGCCCGCCGCCTGCGAGGGCACTACGACGCTGTTCGAGGTGGACTACTTCGACGACAACAAGGCCTACCTCACGCAGTCGGGCCAACTCTATAACGAAGCCACCGCCATGGCTTTCGGCAAGACGTACTGCTTCGGCCCGACCTTCCGCGCCGAGAAATCCAAGACCCGCCGCCACCTCACGGAGTTCTGGATGGTGGAGCCGGAGATGACGTACGCCACCCTGGAGGACGTCAAGAAGGTGGCCGAGGAGCTGATCGTCTTCATCGTCGGCCGGGTCCTGGAAAACCGCGGGGAGGAACTGAAGCGGCTGGAGCGCGATGTGAGCAGGCTGGAGAAGATCCAGGCGCCGTTCCCCCGCATGATTTACGACGATGCGGTGAAGACCCTGCAGGCCAAGGGCAGCGAGATCCAGTGGGGCGGCGACTTCGGCGGCGCGGACGAGACGCTCCTCACCGAAGACCAGGAGCGGCCGATCATGATCGATGGCTTCCCCGCCGCGTTCAAGGCTTTCTATTTCAAGCGAAATCCCGAACGGGAGGACGTGGTGCTGGGGGTCGACATTCTGGCGCCCGAGGGCTACGGCGAGATCATCGGCGGCGGCCAGCGCGAAGACAATCTGGATGTTCTGCTGAGCCGCATCGAAGAGCACCATCTTCCCAAGGAGGCCTTCGACTGGTATATCGATCTCCGTAAGTACGGCAGCGTCCCCCACGGCGGCTTCGGCATGGGAATCGAGCGCTGCGTCGCCTGGATCTGCGGGTTGGAGCACATCCGAGAGACCATCGCGTTCCCGAGAATGCTCTACCGGCTTCGACCGTAGCGAATGGTTACCGCCGAGGATGCAGGAGCGCAGAGAGTCTCTTGTCCTCGGCGTCTCGGCGGTGAGTAAAGGTTTTCCATGCGTCAATCTCACATCGCCATCATCGGAGCGCCTCTCGACCTCGGCCAGGGACGGCGCGGCGTGGACATGGGGCCCTCCGCCGTGCGAGTCGCCAATCTCAACGCCCGCGTCGCCTCGCTGGGCTATGTGGTGGAAGACCTCGGCAACGTGCCGGTGGAGCAGGCCGAAGCCTCGCCGGAAGGCGATGCCCATGCCAAGTACCTGCCCCAGATCGCCGCCTCCTGCAATCGCCTCGCCCTCATGGTCGGCCAGACCTTGGGGCGCGGCAGCGTGCCCCTGGTGCTCGGCGGCGACCACTCCGTGGCCGTCGGGACCGCCAGCGGCGTCTCCCAGTACTTTCGCGAGCAAGGGCAGAAGATCGGCATTATCTGGCTGGACGCTCATGCCGATATGAACACCCCGGCGACCAGCCCGAGCGGCAACGTCCACGGCATGCCCCTGGCGTGCATCGTGGGGATCGGCCCGCCGGAGCTCACCAACCTGTTCGGCTACAGCCCCAAGGTCGAGCCCGGGAACACGGTCATCGTGGGCCTGCGCGACGTGGACAAGACCGAAAAGCCCCAGGTCCTGGATTCCGGGGTCCACGCCTTCACCATGCGCGATATCGACGAGCGCGGCCTCCGCTCCGTTATGGAAGAGGCGATGAGGCTCGCCTCGGACGGCGCGGCCGGTTTTCACCTCTCCCTCGACATGGATTTCGTAGATCCCACCTACGCCCCCGGCGTCGGCACCCCCGTCCGCGGCGGCGCAACCTACCGGGAAGCCCATTTGGCAATGGAAATGATCTGCGATTGCGAGCGCATGCTTTCCCTGGAGGTGGTGGAGGTGAACCCCGTGATCGACGAGGTGAACCGCACGGCCGACCTGGCCGTGGAACTGGTGATGTCCGGGCTGGGAAAACGAATTCTATGAAACTACGCATAGCCGTCGTCTACGGCGGCCGCAGCGGGGAGCACGAGATCTCCGTCCGTTCGGCCAAATCCGTCATGGCCGGCCTGGATCCCGCCAAATACGAGAAAATTGAATACTTTATCGACCAGCAGGGCAAGTGGAGCCCGCGCCCGATCCTGCCCGAACCCGGCGCGCAGCCCGATATCGACGTGGTCTTCCCCGTCCTTCACGGCACGTTCGGGGAGGACGGCACGATCCAGGGTCTGCTGGAACTGGCCGACCTGCCTTACGTGGGCGCCGGCGTCCTCGGCTCCTCCGTCTCCATGGACAAGGAGATGATGAAACGTGTCTGCGCGGAACGCGCGTTGCCGATTGTAGACTACGTGACCGTTACCCGGGAGAACCAGGACCCCGCCGCGGCCCTGGCAAAGCTGCCGTTCCCCTTGTTTGTTAAGCCCGCCAACCTGGGATCGTCCGTGGGTATTTCCAAGGCGCACAACGCCGAAGAGCTGCAGGCTTCGATCGCGTGCGCGGCGCAGTACGACCGCAAGATCATTGTGGAGCGCGGCATCATCGGCCGGGAACTGGAATGCTCGGTGCTGGGCAACGAGCAACCGCTGGCTTCCCTTCCCTGCGAGATCCTCCCCTCCCGCGAGTTCTACGACTACGACGACAAGTACCTCCTGGCCGAGGCCAAAACGCAGCTCCCCGCCGACCTGCCGGCCGAGAAAACCGA
This sequence comes from Terriglobia bacterium, assembly GCA_020073115.1. Classification (GTDB taxonomy): domain Bacteria; phylum Acidobacteriota; class Terriglobia; order Bryobacterales; family Bryobacteraceae; genus BOG-224. Next base: position 5,171 of record JAIQFU010000131.1, on the reverse strand, counting down.
CGAGCTCCGCCGCCTGGCGGTGGAGTGCTACCGCGCGGTGGACTGCGAAGGCATGGGCCGCGTGGACTTCCTGCTGGAGATCGCGACGGGGAAACTGTACATCAACGAGATCAACACCATCCCCGGCTTCACTTCCATCAGCATGTACCCCAAGATGTGGGAGCAGAGCGGGATCCCGTTCGGCGCGCTGATAGACCAGTTGATTGAGCTGGCGCTGGATCGGCACCGCCGCAAGAAAGCGACGCGGTTTGCGCGATGAGTTGGCGACGGTTGGTTTTGCCCGCGAGCAAAAGAACCGGTGGCGCAAACCGACCACCGGCGGTACCCGGGGATCAGTTCCTTGGGGCCAGCCTGGCGTACAGCGCGATCACCGGGTTGGCGCTGCGCAGCAGGGAATTCAGCACCCACTCACGCTCTGTGGCGTCCTTCGCGGCATCGTTGGATCGGGCTGGGCGCCCCAGCATGTCCCTCACCCAGACGAACCACAGCACGCGGCTGTGGACTGAGGTGTAGCGCGTTTCCAGGAAGTTGAGGTAACGTCCCATGGCGCTGTCCCGGGCGCGCCCCGGCGGCGTCAGTTGCGCCAGGTTACTGTACGCCTGCGCCACCAGCCAGAAATGTTCTTCCGGAGACGACTCCTCATCCTCGGCCCATCCCTCGATGAGCTTCATGAAATCGAGAGCGCGCGCGTTCCATTCGGGCGTGGTGCGCTCTTCCAGGGTCCAGAAACGCTGCGCGTCGGGCAGGTTGCGGTTCCCGTGCAGCAGCCACTTCTCCTCTGCGAGCACCTTCTGCGCGCGCGCCGAATGCCAGGGCAGTTGATACTTGTAGGTTCCTTCGTCTTTGCCGAGCTTGGCTTCCTCGGCGGTGATCGGCTTGAAGCGCGCTCCCTCGGGATCCAGTTTCGCGGCCAGGGCATTGAAATTGGTGACGGAGAGCGGAAGCTTATCTTTCGTGATATTGTCGCTGCAACGCGAGCCGCTTGCCTGACGCACCACGTAGGACCGCAGGGCCGGCACGAACAGGTTGGCATCCGGGATTTCGGGCAGGAACGGTCGCGGCAGATGCATCGGCTCGGGCGTCTCCGGAAAAGCCGCGGGAACCACAGCCCATTGGGTGGTGGCGAATATCCGGTCCGATCCGGACACGGTTTCGAGCGTGACGGCGAAGCGGCTCAACAGCGCGGTGCGGTCCTGCGGGGGCAGCTTGGCGGCCGAGAGCATCTCCAGTACGGGACGCACGTGGGCCGGCGAGGTCATCGACGCGATGCAGGTCTCCAGAAACCGCAGGTCGTCGCCTTTTTTCCTTTGGGCGGCCGTGAAGCCGCGCTCGAACAGTTTATTGGCCGTAGAGTAATAGGCCGAAACGTCGGGGATCACCGGGTCGGCGCAGGCCACGCCCTCGACTTTGGGCGGGACAATCGATAGGAACATCTCGACAGCCCGCTGCGGGTTGAGCGGTAGCACGGCTTCCACGGCGCGCGTCTGGAGCGCCAGCGCGTCGAGTCCCCTGCCTTCGCGTTCCTGGCACTGGATCACATCCACGGGAACGAGGCACGAGTAAGTGCAGGGCAGTTGGGCGCGGCCTCCGGAGGCGAACGCCTCGTCGGCAAGTTCCAGCTTCCATTTGGGCTCCGTGACGAGCGGCGACGCGGCAAGCTTCAGCAGCGTATCGGCGCTGAACTCCGGCGGCGCGCCGCGCGCCTGATCGATCAGCCCCATGGTTTCCGGAGGGAGTTTGGGAAGGTCTTCGGCCACACAGACGAGCGGCAACAGCATCACGACGAGCAGATTCTTCGGCATAAGAACCTGACGCTGAGAATACCATTTTGGACGGCAGGGTCGGGTTTGGCTGCGCCACCCGCGCGATAGAATGAAAGATTCGGGAGCCGCCCATGGCCAGCCTTCCCAATCCGAAGACCGTCACTTACGAAGAGTGGCTGCGTATGCCCGAAGTGCAGGATGCGATCGAGGAAGTGGTGAACGGCGAAATCCGAATCATGCCCCCGCCTAAATGGAAACATGCTCAAATCGTAAAGCAGATCTACGATGCACTGAGGGACCAACTCGAAAAGGGGAAAATACTTGTGGTGGCTGCTCAGTTTGGCCTGATTATCCGCAAGTCGCCGCTTACCTCTCGCGTGCCTGATCTGGCGGTCTTCGAGATGGAGACCATTGTCGAACAGGATGGCTACATCCACTCAGCCCCGCAACTCATTGTCGAAGTTCTTTCCCCCGCCAATACCCGCCGGGAACGCGAAGAAAAACTGGGTGATTACGCCGCGATCGGTACGCCCGAGGTGTGGGTGGTCTCCCCAGAAGCTCGCGTCGTCGAGGTGCTTCATTTGCAGGAAGGCCGTCTCCGCACCGTCCAACTTCTTTCGCAAGGCATTCTGGAACCAAAACTCTTTCCGAACGTCCGGATTCCTATCCACGAAATCTGGCCCGACTGATGCGTCGCCTCCTCGTCACCCTGATCCTCATCGCCGTCTGCGCCCCCTTACCGGCCGCGGACGACCTCGAAACACAGATGAAAACGCTGCTCGGGGTCTACGCCCTTGTGGAGCAGAACGCCGCCGACGCGGTGACGCCCGACCAGGCGCTCTACCAGGGCGCCATCCCCGGCCTGCTGCGCAAGCTCGATCCTCACTCCGTCTTCTTCGATCCCGGCCAGTTCGAACAGCTCAAGAAGATGGAGCAGTCCACGCAGAAGGGCTTCGGCAGCGTGGTTTCCCTGCTCCCGGGCCGTGTCATCGTGCTGCAGACCCTGCCCGGCACGCCGTCGGCCAAGGCCGGCCTCTCGCCCGGAGACGAGATCCTGACCATCAACGGCTACGTGGTCGCCCGCCTCGACCTGGAACAGCTCACGCAGTTGTTGACCATGGCGCGCCAGCAGCAGGCCCACATCGAGGTGATGCGTCCCGGCTCGGCGCGCGTCATGCGGCTCACGCTCACCCCCGAAGACGTGCAGTCCCCCAGCGTCGATCGCGCCTTTTTCGTGGGCCCGGGGATCGGCTACGTCCGGGCCACCAGCTTCGATGAGAACACGGTTCAGGAACTGAAAGGAGCGATCGACAAACTGGGCGGCAAACGGTTGGCCGGGCTGATCCTCGATCTGCGGAACAACCCCGGCGGGCTGCTCACGGCGGCGATCCAGACCGCTTCGCTTTTTCTCGAGCCGGACGACAAAATCCTCACCGTCCGCGGCCGCAACGTGCCGGAGAAATCCGAACGGGTTCCCTCCGACGCCGCCCCTTACGGCTGCCGGCTGGCCATCCTGATCAACGGGAAGACCGCCAGCGCCTCGGAGATCGTATCCGGGGCCATGCAGGACCACGACCGCGCCACCATTCTCGGCGAACCCAGCTTCGGCAAGGGACTGGTGCAAAGCGTGTTTCCGATGAGCGAAGGAACGGGCCTGGCGCTCACTACGGCCCTCTACTACACCCCCAGCGGGCGTTCCATCCAGAGGCCGCTGGCGGCGGAATTCGAGCTGGGCGGCGCCACGGCCCACCCCAACGCGCAGCCCGTTTTCCATACCGACAAAGGACGCCCGGTGACGGGCGGCGGCGGCATCCAGCCCGATATCACCGTCTACCCCACGCCCACCAATCGTCTCCGCATCGTGCTGGATGCCAGCGGTTCTTTTACCAACTTCGCCACCGAATACCTCCGCGACCACAAGGTCGGGGTCGATTTCGAAGTCACCCCCGAACTGCTCGACCGCTTCCGCGTCTTTCTGTCGCAACGGGGGATCCAACCCAGCGTGGGCGAGTGGTCCTCGGAGCAGGATTTCATCCGCAGCCGGCTGTTGGCCGAGATCTTCAACCAGGCCCTCGGCGTGGAAAAAGGCGACGAGGTGGAGGCCGGCCGCGATCCCGTGATTCAGAAGGCCCTGGAGGCGCTGGGATCGTAGAGTGCGCAACTGGCATAATGAAATCCGGAGGCAATGAAATCTTGGCAACGCTGACACCGCCCGTAACCATATCGTTGGAGAACGAAAAGAACCCGTGGCTCGCGGCGGCCGCGCGGTTCGATGAGGCCGCGATGCGGCTCAAGCTCGATGACGGCATGAGCAAGGTCCTGCGCACGCCCACCAAGGAGCTCACGGTCAACATCCCGGTGCAACTCGACGACGGCCGGCTGGAGGTCTTCACGGGATACCGCGTCCAGCACTCGCTGGCGCGCGGGCCGGCCAAGGGCGGGATCCGCTTCGCTCCGGATGTCACCCTGGACGAAGTGCGCGCCCTGGCCTCGTGGATGACCTGGAAATGCGCGGTGGTGAACATTCCCTTCGGCGGCGGGAAGGGCGGCGTCATCTGCGATCCCCGCCTGCTCTCGGACGCCGAGTTGGAGAAGCTCACCCGGCGCTACACCGCGGAGATCATCGATTTCATCGGGCCCGAGCGCGACGTCCCCGCCCCGGACGTGAATACCAACGAGAAGGTGATGGCCTGGATCATGGATACCTATTCCATGCACGCGCGCCACACCGTTACCGCCGTGGTCACTGGAAAGCCGATGTCCCTGGGCGGATCGCGCGGGCGCCCCGAAGCCACCGGCCGCGGGTGCATGTTCGTCACCCTGAAGGCGCTCCAGCGGCTGGGATTGCAGCCGGAAAACAGCCGCGTGGTGATTCAGGGGCTCGGCAACGTCGGCGGCATGGCGGCCAGGCTCATGGCGGCCAAGGGCTTCAAAATCGTCGGCATCGTTGAATACGACGGCGCGGTCTACAATCCCAAGGGACTGGATATCGCCGCCCTCCAGCGGCACCGGCACGATACCGGATCGGTCACCGGTTTCGGCGGAGCCGAGGACATGGACCGCCAGGAAGCCCTGTTCCTGGATTGCGACGTCCTGCTGCCCGCCGCCACCGAAAACGTCATCACCTCGCAGAACGCGGCGCGCCTCCGCTGCAAGGTTTTGTGCGAAGGCGCCAACGGCCCCACCACGCCCCTGGCCGACGCCATCCTGGCGGACAAGAAGGTTTTTGTCATCCCCGACATTCTGGCCAACGCCGGCGGCGTCACCGTGTCGTACTTCGAGTGGGTGCAGGACCGCCAGGGCTTTTTCTGGAACGAGCAGACGGTGAATGAGCGGCTTGAGGAGATCATGGTGGAGAGCTTCGACGCGGTGGTGGGCTAAGCCGACAAGCACGGCGTCAACAACCGT
>JAIQFU010000130.1 GCA_020073115.1 Terriglobia bacterium | reverse complement strand
GCGGCTGGAGGAAACGACAGACCTCGATCCGACAATCCCGATCCTCAGCCCCGAAAGCCTTCGCTTTCAAGCGCCGACATCACAAGCCTGTCCTGTTTTGGACAGCAGTGATTTTGCGAACAGCTTTACGAAGCTGTATCTGGTCTCCGCGGACAACATGGGATCCATCCTGGCAGGTGAGGCGGTCAAGGTGAATAATCCGCCCTATGGAGTGCCCCGTTGCCCCGCGTTTGCGCCCGTCGGAACCCAAGCCCCCGGCACTGGCCCGCTCTCGGCCCCTGCCCCGACCATTTACGCCTTTACCCTGTCGGGGTTCCACTTTGCAACCCAAATGGACCAACAGGAGGCTTCCATTTACACAGACTCGGTTGACGCCGCCGCCGGTGTTTTCACGATAACCACTGGGCTCAGCCGGCAGTTGCCCGGCATCACCCAGGGGGTCGTAAACGGCAAATTCACCGTGAATAAGATAGGCACGGTTCTGCCGATCAATAATCCGTTCAATGGAACTTATGTGATTGACTCGGACTGCGCGGGCGGAACCATCTCGCTGGGACCTGGCGCTCCTCCCGGATTCGCTGAGTTCCGTTTCTATTTCGCCGCGGATGGGAAACTGCTCTATTTGGTCAGCGCGGACAACCTGGGCGGTGTCTATTCCGGCCAGGCGTCCGTAAGGTAGTACGGCCGGGCGGAGCTGGACGCGCGACAAAGCCGCGGCCAGCCGCCCCGGCCGGTGGCCCTTCGCGCCAGCGCAATCTTGCCCACGGACGCGGCAGACTTCGGCGTACACGAGTGCGGCGGCTGCGCGCGTTGGTTCGGCGTTTTCCGATTGAACTATCCGTCGGACCACCAGTTCCGCATCCCGTCCCACTCCGCCAAGCAGCGTCGATGTTAACCCGACCTGGAAGGGGAGGCCCAGAAAATAGAGGCCGGAAATCTGCGAAGCCGAGCCGTGGTCGGTAACCGGCCAGCCCTTTTCATCGAATGAGAGCGCCGGGAAGTCCAGAAACTCGTCCGGGGCGAGCCACTGGGGCGCTCAATTCAGAACTCCCAAGAAAGTCGTCGAGATCGACCGGGTTCGTGTGGTCCCGCTGTATCGCCGATCCGCCCCACTGCGCTGAGGCGCCCGAACGTGCGGCATCCATTAGCGTCTTCAGCCAACCGAAGCATTCTTCAATTCGTTTTCGTTTCTTCTGACTGACGTCGTATCCGCCGTGCCTGGCGCTGCCGCCGCGCACCGTCCTGGCGAACCAGTTGACTATCGGGAGTCACCGTTGCGGGCCGCGGTGCGCGTTACGAGACCGCCCGCTCCCGGGGATTGATGCCCAGCTTGTGCATCCTGGCTTGCAGCGTAGTGCGCTTCATCCCGAGGGCCGTGGCGGCGCCCTTGGGACCGCTCACGCGGCCGCCGGAATGTTGCAGCGCCCGCAGAATGGTCTGGCGTTCGGCCGCTTCAAGTGTGATCACGTCCGGGGACGGCGATGCCGGCACTGTGGATGCCGCCGCGGGGGTGGCCTTTTCCAGCTCTCCCGACGGGATGGCGAGCACCGGCCCGGTGGACAGGATCACCGCGCGTTCGACGAGATTCTGGAGCTCGCGGATATTACCCGGCCACGGATAGCGCACCAGCGCGCGCATGTCCTCGGCGGAAATTGTGATGATGTTTTTGGACATCCGGCGCGCGAACTGCTGCACGAAGTAGCGCACTAACATCGGAACGTCTTCCGGACGCTCCCGGAGCGGCGGGACCGTGATGGGAAAAACGTTCAGGCGATAGTACAGGTCGGAGCGGAACTGGTTTTCCTGCACCCGGTGCTCCAGGTCGCGATTCGTAGCGGCGATCACGCGCGCATCGGTGCGCAGCGTCCGCGAGCTTCCCAGGCGCTCGAACTCGCGCTCCTGGAGGACGCGCAGCAGCTTGCTCTGAAGCTCGAGTGGAATCTCGCCCACCTCGTCAAGGAATACCGTACCTTTGTGCGCCAGCTCGAAGCGGCCGATCCGCTGGGCGATGGCGCCCGTGAACGCGCCCTTCTCGTGGCCGAACATTTCGCTTTCCAGCAAGCCGGTCGGAATGGCGGCGCAGTTCAGCTTGACGAACGTGCCCTGGCGGCGTCCGCTGAGTCCATGGAGCGCGCGGGCCACCAGTTCCTTGCCTGTTCCCGTTTCGCCAAAGATAAGGACGGTCGAATCCGTCGGCGCCACCGTCTCGATCTGTTTCAGGATGACTTTGAGCGCTTTGCTTCGCCCGATGATCTCCGAGAACTGATGCTCCGTGCGGATCTCGTCTTCGAGATAGACCTTCTCCTCTGCGAGCTGTGCGTTCAACTCCTCGATCCGCCGGTAGGAGAGCGCGTTATCGACGGCGATCGCGATCTGGCCGGCGGCCTGCGCCAGCATCGCTACGTCCTCGGGAGAAAAGAGGTCCTCGCGGCGCGCGCCGAGATTGATCGTCCCCAGCGTCCTTTGGCGCGAGATCAGCGGCAGCGAGACGAACGAGCGCAGGCCTTCGCCGAAAAGATATTTGGCGGCCTCCGGGGAGAGCGCCTCGATGTCGGCAGGCGTGAACAGCTTGGGCATGCCGGTCTTCAGCACGTAGCCCGATGGCGACCCGTCCACGGGAAGGACGGCATTCTCGCGGATGAGGCCGCGGCTCGCGGGAAAATCCAGGGCCTGTAGGCGGAACGAATTGCTCTCCGCGTCGTACAAAGCGAGGCTCGCGTATTCCATGCCGAAGGTGCTCTTCAGGCACGCGGAGATAGCCCGAAACAACTCGCCCGCCTCGAGGTTCGTCACTACGGCGTTGTTCAGCTCCAGCAGGAGCCGCAGACTGTCTCTCTCACGGGCCAACTGTTGTTCGTACACGGCCGCGGCTTCGTGGTTCAGCGCGTTGTCCACGGCCACGGCCACCTGCTTCGCCACCTGGGCCATGAAATCGATGTCGCCGGCCGAGTAGGCATCGCATCCCCGCGAACCGAAATTCAGCGTGCCGATGCGGCGCTGCGCCGTGGAAAGCGGCAGGACGCAGTGGGCGTGAATGCCATTGGAGGCGAGGACCTGGTAAAAGGCGGGATAGCGGCCGTCCTGTTGAACGTCACCGACGTAATAAGGCTGCTGCGTCTCGATGACGATGTGCGCCGGCGTCTCGTGCAGGGGCCGCTCGCGGGGCGCCGGGCAGTTCACGGGTATCTCGGCCACCAGCTCGTGGAGACGCGTCACCTCGCGCTCCGGATCGTACAGGCACATGCCGATGAAATCGAAATTGATCAGAGGCTTGAGACAGTGATACAAATCGGCAAAGAGCGGTGAGAGCTTCCGGTGCAATGCGATGCTCTCCGAAATCTTGAGCAGTGCCTCGTACCGGGCATACGTGGTGTCGGACAGTTGGAGGGCCGAGCTGGACATTCCTTGTACCCAGAAGGACGTGCCACCTGCGATCTTTTCTTTTACGGTAGCATAGCCGGCCATTGGCAGTCCCTCTTTTCGTGTGAAACACCTTCCTGTTCCGCCGTCGCGATCTCCTCAATTAGGTGCGCCATCATGGGGCACGCTGCACGAAGTGTTACGCCCTGGCGGTGCATGGCGGCAAGCAGTTGCTCGCCATCGGCATCCACGAACTCGACATCCTGCAAATCGACGGTTACCGCACGGCCCGCGATGGTGGATTGCGCGGTTTCCCAGCAGAGTGCGGCCTCTCGCACCCAGGGGCCGGCAAGCCTGCCCTCCAGGTGCAAATGCAGCTCAACGGCAGTGTCATGGATCGTCACGCGTAACATCGCTCCCAAACCTCCGCACGTTACAACCGGTGAGAGCGCTTACCACGCCAACTCTCCAAACGCCGCAATTTCAGGGGTCGCCGCCGCTGCTGACCATTTCTGCCGATCTGGATTTGTCAGGATTTGGGCAAATTGCCATCGACGCGTCAGCCGCGCATTGCTCTACCAGGCACAAAATCGCGCCTTGACTGCGAGCCGTCAACGAATTACGCGAACTGGGCAGGTGCGTGCACCTCCACGCTGCGATGAGCCAATCAGCTTTAGTTCTTCCGGAGCCGGCAAAAACATTCGACCGGCCCGTGCGGCGGGCGGAAGGCGGGAAGGGCGCGATGAACTTTGTCGCCCTGCGCATGCTCACCGGCGACCGCGCGAAGTACCTGGGCCTGACCTTCGCCATCGCGTTCAGCTCGTTCCTGATCGCGCAGCAGGTATCCATCTTCGCCGGTTTACTCAATCGCATGCGCTCGCAGATTGTCGACATCACCGACGCCGATATTTGGGTGATGGACCCGGCCACACAGTACGTGGACGAGGTGTACGCGCTGCGCGACGACGCGTTATATCGCGTGCGCGGCGTTCGCGGAATCCGCTGGGCGGTTCCGCTGTTCAAAGGCCAGCCCGTGGCCCGCGCGCTGAGCGGACGTTTTCGTTCGGTGATCTTGTTGGGCCTCGACGACGCATCGCTGGCCGGCGCTCCGCGGAAGATGATCCTCGGATCAACCCAGAGCCTGCGCGATCCCGATGCCGTGATCATCGACCTCGCCGGATACCATTTCCTGTTTCCGGGGCAGGCGCCGCGGCTCGGCGATGTTTTGGAAATGAACGACCGGCGTGCGCGCATCGTCGGCATCTCCGATGCATCTGCGCCGTTCACCTCTTTCCCCGTGATGTTCACACGCTACAGCCTGGCAGTGAATTATGTGGGGCGGCAGCGCACGCAAATGTCTTTCATTCTGGCCAAGGCGCAGCCCGGCGTGCCGGTGTCGGAAATCGGCAGGCGCGTGGCGGAGGCCACCGGACTGCGCGCCATCTCCGCCGAGGAGTTCGGCCGCATGACGATCAGCTACTACATGGCGCACACCGGCATCCCGGTGAACTTCGGGCTGACGGTGGCCATTGGGCTGATCGTGGGCACGGTGGTCGCGGGACAGACGTTCTACATCTTCACGATCGAGAACCTGAAGCAGTTCGGAGCGCTCAAAGCCATCGGGACCACGGACCTGCGCATTGTCGGCATGATCCTGCTGCAAGCGCTGCTGGTGGGGACCGTGGGGTATTCGATCGGCATGGGCATGACGGCCGTCTTCTTTTCCATTACCGCGCACCAGGAGGCCACCCGCGGAATCGTGCTGCTGTGGCAGACGATGGCCGGCACCGCGGGGGTGGTGCTGTTCATCGTGGCGGTTGCCAGCCTGATGAGCGTCCGCCGCGTGTTGAAGCTTGAGCCGGCAATTGTCTTTCGAGGTTGAAAACGTGAAACACGCTGTGAAAGCAAGAGGCATTTCGAAATGGTTCGGCCGGAACGAGGCGCGAATTCAGGCGCTGCGTCGGCTCGATCTGAACATTGGGATGGGCGAACTGGCCATGCTGGTGGGCCCGTCGGGTTGCGGCAAGACGACGCTGATTTCGGTGATCGCGGGTCTGCTCGAACCCAGCGAAGGCGACCTGGAAGTCCTCGGCGAGCTGCCCAACCGGATGGCGAAAAAGGAGCGCATCCTATTCCGGCGGCGGAATCTCGGGTTCGTCTTCCAACAGTTCAACCTGCTGCCGGCGCTGACGGCCGCGGAAAACGTCGCGGCGCCGCTGTTCATCTCCGGCTGGAAGCGCGGGCCGGCGGTGGAGAAAGCGGAGGAACTGCTGGCGGACCTGGGCTTAGGCGACCGGACTCACGCGCTGCCTTCGCAGCTTTCGGGTGGACAACAGCAGCGCATCGCGATGGCGAGGGCGCTGATCCACAATCCGCGGCTGGTCGTCTGCGATGAGCCGACTTCGGCTCTGGATGCGCAGGCCGGGCGCAAGGTGATGGAGTTGCTGGCCGAGTTGGCCGTTCGTCCGGACCGCGCCGTAATCGTGGTGACGCATGACAGCCGTGTGCTGGACTTTGCCGACACCATCGCGCACATGGACGACGGAAGGATCACACACGTCGAGCCGGGCGCCGGAATGGCCCGTGAACTCGCCGTGAATCAGTAAACGCAAGACAGGAGGGAAAATCATGAAACGCTATACATTGCCCGCAGTCGCAGTGGTGAGCCTGCTGTTCGCCACCACGTGGACACTTGCCGAGCGGCCGGTACGCAAACCGACGCAGCCGCCGGCCGCGCCGCCCGAAGCCGCGCCGACCGATACCGTGGCCGCGGTGGGACTGGTGGAGCCGGGGACGGAGCACATCGCGCTGAGCTGCGCGGTGTCGGGCCTGGTGACGTCGCTCTACGTGCAGGCGGGCGACCGCGTCCGCTCGGGACAGAAACTCTTCTCGGTGGATGACCGCGATTTGCGGGCCGATCTCGAGGCGAAACGCGCCGCACTCGAAAACGCGCGGGCGCAGTTGGCCAGGCTGGAAGCGCAGCCGCGCCCCGAGGAGATTCCCCCGGCCGAAGCCAAGGTGGCCGAAGCCAAGGCGCAGCTTTCCGACGCCGAGGTGCAGGTGCGGCTCATCGAGAGCGTCACGGATCCAAGGGCGGTCAAAAAGGAAGACGTGCTGCGTCGCCGCCTGGCGCACCAGGCCGCACAGGCGCGCGTGGACCAGGCGGAGGATGACCTCGCACTGTTGAAGGCCGGCGCGTGGGCTCCCGATAAGGCGATTATCCAGGCACAGGTGAAGCAGGCCGAAGCCGCGGTGCGGCAGGACGAGATCAACCTGGAGCGCTTGACCATGCGCGCACCGATGGCCGGCCTCATTCTGCAAAACAAGGTGCGGCTGGGCCAGTACGCGCAGTGCGGCCGGGTCGATGAGCCGCTGATGGTCTTCGGCGGAGGCCGCGAGCTGCATGTCCGCGCCGATGTGGATGAAGAAGATGCCTGGCGCGTGAAGGCCGGCGCCGCCGCCGTCGCGCACGTCCGTGGCAATAGCAAGAACGAGTATGCGCTGGAGTTCGTCCGGTTCGAGCCCTACGTAATCGCCAAGCAGTCGCTTACAGGCGCCGCGAAGGAGCGCGTGGATACGCGGGTGCTGCAAGTGATCTACGGCTTCCGCGACCGCAACGCCGCGGTTTTCGACGGCCAGCAGATGGACGTGTTTATCAAAGCCGCGCCGCCGGCAGAGGAGGGGACGAAATGAAGAACCGGGTGGTGCTCATGGCCGCAGTGCCGGCCCTTTTCTTTACGGCGTGCGCTCCCGGTCCGGCGTATCGCAGGCCGATGGTTTCGGTCCCGCGGCAGTGGCCGGGCGAGCCGGCGCGAGGCACTTCCGCCGAAGGCGCTCCCGTCGAGCAGTGGTGGACGACGTTTCACGATGCCGAGCTCGAATCGCTGGTGTCGCGCGCGGCCGCGGCGAATCTCGACCTGCAACTCGCGGCGGCGCGGATTCAGGAAGCGCGCGCGAATCGCGGGCTGGCGCGGTCGAATGGTCTGCCGCAGGTGAACGCGGCGCTCTCGGCCACTCGCGACCGGAAGATCATCTATGGCGTCACGCCCGCGGGACTGCCGTTCGAGACGAACTTCCTGCACGGGCAGTTCGACATGTCTTGGGAGGCCGACCTGTTCGGCCGCATCAGCAGCCAGGTACGCGGCGCATCGGCGGATTTGGCTGCGCAGGAAGAGGACCGGCGCAACGTGCTCGTCACGCTGTTGGGGGATGTGGCGACCAATTACACGCTCGTGCGCGGGGCGCAACTGCGCCTCGGCATCACGGAGCGGAACATCGGGATCCAGCACGAGACGCTCGATCTGACGCGCGCGCTCGCCGCGGCGGGACAAGCGACGGATCGCGACGTGGCGCAGGCCGAGGCGCAACTGGAACTAACCCGCGCCGGAATTCCGCAGCTTGAAACGGATCGGGACGTGGCGATCCACCGTTTGGGCGTCCTGCTCGGCAGCGAACCCAACACGCTCGCGGGGGAACTCGGCGTCCCCTCGCCGCTACCTGTGATTCCGGCAGAGGTGCCGGTGGGGTTGCCTTCGGAATTGCTGGCCCGGCGGCCGGATATCCGGCGCGCCGAGAATCAGCTTGCGGCGGCAACGGCACGGATCGGCGAAGCGCGGGCCGACTTCTTTCCCAGATTCTCGCTGACGGGAACCGCTGGGCGCGAGTCGACGCAACTGCATCTGCTCGCGCTCGGCACGGGGAACCTGTTTTCGTTCGGACCGTCGGTAAGCCTGCCGGTCTTCACGGCGGGCCGGATTCGCGCGAATGTGAAGGTGCAGGAGGCGCGGGCCAAGCAGGTGGAAGTGGCGTACCGCGTGGCGGTGCTGACGGCGCTGGAGGAGACGGAGAACGCCCTGATCGCCTACTCCGGCGAGCAGGAGCACTGCAATCGCCTGGAACGGGCGATCGCCGCCGACCGCACGGCGCTGGAGCTGGCGCGTGAGCAGTATCGGGCAGGACTGGCCGACTTCCTCACCGTGCTGGACGCCGAACGCGCCCTCGCCGGGAACGAGGATCAGCTCGCGCAGGGCCGCACGGCGGTGGTGACACGGCTGGTGTCAGTTTACAAAGCGCTGGGCGGAGGCTGGTCCGCGCCGCCAAACACACCCTAAGGGCTTCGGGAAAAAGAGGTGAATCATGAAGAAGAAGAACAGGATTGCGTACTGGGTGGCAACGGTGTTCGTTGCTTCCATTATGACGGTTTCCGGCGGGCTCGCGATTACGCATGCGGCGCCCATGATGAAGGCCCTCGCGCACCTGGGATACCCGCCCTATTTTGGCAATCTGCTCGGAGTCGGAAAGCTGGCGGGAGTCGTCGTGCTGCTGCTTCCGGGAGTGGCGAAGCTCAAGGAATGGGCCTACGCGGGGTTCGCAATTACGGTGATCAGCGCGGCGTATTCGCACTTTTGTTCGGGAGACGGGCTGATGGCGCTGGACCCGCTGGTGACGCTGGCCGCGTTGGTGGTGTCATATCGCCTTCGGCCGGAGAATCGGCGGTCGGCGGCCGGTGAACGGCCGCGGCACGAAAAGCCAGATCGCGAACGAGAGTTCGCGAGCGCCAGCTAACTGAGCCGGGGCGGCAAAGAGATTAGAAACAGGTCAATTACGTGAGGAAGGTATCATGGCAACCAATCGGATTCAACCAGGTGTGGTTTTGCAGCCGCGGGAACTCCACAACATCGACACGGAGCGCGTCCGAATTCCGGATCGAGAAGGGCTGGTGCACCTGCAGTTCCGGCGTTTCGCCGGCTGTCCCGTCTGCAACTTACACCTGCGTTCGTTCGTCGAACGTTACTCGGAGATCACAGCCGCATCGATTCGCGAGGTCATCGTATTCCACTCGCGGCAGGAGGAATTGAAGCTGCACGCTAAGGACTTGCCATTCGAGGTGATTGCCGATCCAGACAAGCACCTGTACGCGGAGTTCGGAGTCGATGCGGCCTACGCCGCGATATTTGACCCGCGAGCGTGGCTGCCAATAGTCAGAGGAATCGGGCGCAGCCTGCTCGCAATTGCCCGGGGAAAAGAGTCCTTTCCCGCAGTGAATCCCGCCGGCGGTCGTTTTGGCCTGCCGGCCGATTTTCTGATCGCGCCCGACGGGACTGTCTTGGCATGCAAGTACGGCGTTCACGCGTACGACCAGTGGTCCGTGGACGAAATGCTCGCGTTGGCCCGTGAGAGCGCCGCGATTCGACGCCAGGTTCACAGAAGCAGCGATATGGGCTCCGGGCCGGTTACAGACCGCCCTGTTCGAATCGTTCGAGATCTTGCGCCACTCGAACCAGGAGAGCTTTAGAAAGGAAAAGGCCGGGTCCGGATTCGAATAGGGAATCTGGCTCCCAAAGAGCGACATTGCAGGAAAATGGAGAAGGTCTTCCGACGAGAGGCGGCTGTAGACTATTGATTCGTAATTTGGTTCGGTAAACGGATGTCTGGCTGGATTGACGCGCGAGGTTCAGAAGAAACCTCGCGAGCATGGTGGGAGGTTTTGGGGCCGAGAAGATCCAGCAGGCGCGCCTTGGCAGCTACCCGACGATCTTACCCTCACCCTCGAGATTCCGCTCGCCTGACTGAGGGCGATGTATGCGCCGAGCCCGTGACAAGTTCTTTGGCCTCGGTTAGGTCGGCGGTACCGGCCCCCTCCTTGAACCAGCCGTAGACAGCAACGAGGGCCTTGAGCCCCTCTTGCGGCATGCCCCGCCCTTGCAAGAGCCGGCACAGGCTCATCGCGGCGCGCAATTCGAGAGCTTTCGCTTTCTGCTTGCTCGCGATTTCGAGAGCCTGGCGGAAATTGGCTTCGGCTTCATCCTCCGCCGCGCGGCCGCCGATCTGCAGAACCAGGACGCCGCGACGGCGGTACAGTTCCGCTTCATAGAAGTACGTCCGGCTTTCGCGCATGAGGCCGAGCGCGTCCGTGACCTGCGCCAGCGCTTCGGATGGCTGGCCATTCGCGGCGGTGATCTCCGACAACAGCGCCAGCAGATACGGACGGTCCATGTTGGCGCCGATCCGATCCAATAGGGCCATCTCTTGCTGCGCCAGGATCAGACCGTCGGCTGGCTGGCCGGTCATTGCAAGTGCCCAGCCCTTGAGGGCTCGCGCAAACGAGCTCTTGTACAGATATCCGTGCTCCTCGGCAAGTACGGCAGCCTCGGTAGCCCAGTGGAGGGTCTGAGACGGGTCCCGCCGAAGCTGGTATACATTGGCCGCGCGAACCTTCGCGCCTGCCAGGCTGAACAAAAGGTCCGGATGCCCGGCGAGTTCGAGCGATCGCTCTACGCGTTCGAGCGACTGATCCGCATATCCCAGACACCACAGCGAGGTCTTCGCCGAAGGATGCAAACAGGCCCGCGTGTTGCTGCGGACCGTACAGATCCACTCCGTCTTCGGCCCGTTCAATCGATTGTGAGAACTGGCCCTGATGAAAGAAAGAGCAGGCAAGGAGCGCGTCGGAATCGATCTGGACGGCCGTGTGATCTTTGGCTCTCGGCAGGCGGAGCCGGTCCTCCAGAACTTGTTCCGCCAGCCGGTACTCGCCGCGAAGCTCGTGCATCGACGCGAGATGAAAGAGGAGTTGATACATCTCCTCCACGCGCGCCAGGTCCAGTCCAAGTTCGCGCGCACGCTGGAAGTTGAGGAGCGCTTCGGGCGCGGCGAATCCTCTTACGGCGATAATCGCGGGCGCCAGCATGGAGCGAAATGCGAACTCCTCGGAATGGCGTTCCGATGTTTGCGGCTGCTGCTCCAGAAGTTCGAGACCGCACTGCAACAGGCTGGCCGCTTCGCGATGGGCGCTGCGTCGAAAGGCCTGTTCGGCGGCGAGCCGGAAGTAGCGGATCGCGCGCGCGTGATCGCCGCCATACCGGAAGTGACGGGCAAGCTGATTCGCATTGGTATCGGCTTGGGCGCCGTACGCCTTCTCGAGCTCCTCGCCAATCAGCCGGTGCAGGCGCGAGCGGCGGCCTGCCGGCACACGTCCGTACACCGCCTCGCGATACAGAGCGTGAATGAAACGAAAACGCGCTGAGATGCCTCCGCCGGGCCATTCGAGCACGCCTGCGTCTCGGATGAATGTCCCCTGGCGGGCGAGAGTCGCGCACCGCAATTCCGTTTCGTCTTCCGTCCAGCCGAGGCCGGGGGCGAGAACGCCGGCCACGAATTCACGCCCGGCGACACTAGCAGCTTCCAGCAGTAGCTGTTCTTCCGGGCTGAGCGTTTCCAGCTTCTGGTGGATCATCGCCGTCAGGCTTTCCGGTACGCCCTTGCCCAGTTCGCCGAAATCGGCCGCAGCCCGCCATCCGTCTGGCTGGAGCACTACCGCTGTGGTCGCTTTCCAGTGGTCGATCAGCGCCAGGACGAACAGCGGATTCCCACCGGTCCGCTGGTGCACCGTGTCCACCAGCGTCCGATCGGGAGCGATACCGGGAAGTGCGCTGCCGATCATGGACTGAACCGCCTCGGCGCTGAGCAGGTCGGGCCGGACCACGTGGCATTGCCCGCGAATTCTCATCCCCAACGCTAATGCTTCCAGGGGCTGCCTGGCCCTGGTTGCTTCCGCCGGACGATACGTGCCGATCAGCATCAACTGCGCGGGATCGTCGCGGCGGGCGAGAAATTCGAGCAGCGAGAGCGTGGAATCGTCGGACCAATGCAGGTCATCGAGGGCGAGGACGAGCGGGCGAGGGGAAGCTAACTCCTCGACGAGTTCGGCGAACTCGCGGAGCATGCGGTCGCGAGTAACGCCGAGATTCCTTTGAGGCAGTTGAGCCAAATCCGGAGCGCTTGCCAGCCACGGCATCTGCGCCAGCCACGTGGGTGCGCGCCGGTATAGCAGTGAAGCCACTTCGGCGCCGTCCGTCCCGCGGCATAGGCGCCCGAGCGCCTCCAGGACCGCGATGTACGGCTCCACCTCGCCGCGATGCTCCAGGCATTGGCCGCGCCCGACACGCGCGGACGACGTGCGGCGAAGTTCCTGGAGGAACGCATTGACGAGAGTTGTCTTGCCCACTCCCGCCTCGCCAGGAATGCACACAAACTGCCGTGTCCCTCCGAGAACTGCCGCAAACGCCGCGTGCAGGCTGTTCAGCTGGTGATCCCGTTCGAGCAGTGCGAGTCCGTCCGTTGGGATTTCCGCTGAGCGGGGGGCCGGAGCCACGGCGGCCGGATGCGTGGCTCCGAGGAACCGGTAGCCTTTCCCAGGGACGGTTTCGATCAGACTGGCGTCACCGAGGGCTTTTCTCAGTGCGTTTATGTTATGGGCAAGGTTGTTCTCTTCGACAACCGTGTCCGGCCAGACTGCGGCGATGAGATCGTCTTTTTCGACGAGACAGCCAGGCCGGGACACGAGCACACGGAGCGTGTCGAGCACCTTGCCGCGCAGCTTGACCGGGCGTCCGTCGCGCAAAAGCCGCCTTTCCCTGGTCTCGAGGCGGAATGGCCCGAACTCGTACACGCCCTCCACTCTGTACAGCATACGACAAAGAGAAACTCCAGGAAAAATCAAGAACCGCTAAACGCTTTTCAAGGGCATGTCGCCGCACACTGTCAATGGGCGCCGGGACGAACCCGAACGCCCGAAGAGGAGTTTCAAAAAAGATGAGATGGCAACCTGATCCAACGTTCTATCCGTCGCCCGCGATGGCGATGGAAGCGCCAGCCGAGAAGCTGGCATATGTCGCGATGTTGAATCCAACTCTGAAGGGCCGCCCGGACGCAATGGGGGTGGTCGATGTCGATCCCGGATCGAAATCGTACGGCAGAATGGTCGGCCAGGTGGACATGCCGAACGCGGGTGATGAACTGCACCATTTCGGCTGGAACGCCTGCAGTTCCTGCTTGTGCCCATATTCGCCGCATCCGCACATGGAGCGCCGTTACTTGGTTGTTCCGGGTCTGCGGTCGTCTCGCATCCATATTCTCGACACGAAGCCGGATCCGAGGAATCCGAAAGTGGTGAAGGCAATCGAACCGGAAACGGTAATGAAACGGACCGGGTACAGCCGTCCCCACACCGTTCACTGCGGGCCCGAAGGCATCTACCTCAACGCGATGGGTTCACCCGATGGAGAAGGGCCGGGCGGCGTCTTCATTCTGGACGGCGAGTCGTTCGATGTGCGCGGGCGCTGGGAATTGGACCGCGGGCCCCAGTACCTGTCGTACGATTTCGCGTGGCACCTCGGGCACGACTCAATGATCACCAGCGAGTGGGGCACGCCGAACATGTTTGAAGGCGGGCTGAATCCCGAGCTGCTGTTAGGTGGCAAGTACGGGCGTCAGATTCACGTCTGGGACTTGCAGAAGCGTAAGCACAAGCAGGTTCTCGATCTCGGCGCCGAGCAGCAGTTGGTGTTCGAGCTGCGGCCCGCTCGAAACCCGACGAACGCATACGGCTTCGTGGGAGTGGTGGTCTCGCTAAAGGATCTGTCTTCTTCGATCTGGCTCTGGTACAAGGATGGGCGCGGGGAGAATGCGAAGTGGAAGATTCAAAAGGTGATCGAGATTCCCGCGGAGCCGGCCGATCCGGAACTGCTGCCTCCCCTGCTGAAAGGCTTCGGCGCAGTGCCGCCGTTTGTCACGGACGTCAACCTTTCGCTCGACGATAAGTATCTGTACGTTTCGTGCTGGGGTTCCGGTGAATTCCGTCAATACGACGTGAGCGATCCGTTCCATCCGAAGCTGAACAGCACGGTTCGGATGGGCGGAATTGTGCGGCGCGCGGGACATCCTGCAAAGCCGGGGATGCCGTTGAATGGCGGTCCGCAAATGGTGGAGGTGAGCCGCGACGGCCGGCGTGCGTACGTGACGAATTCGCTGTACACGGCGGTGGACGACCAGATCTATCCCGACGGCGTGAAGGGCTGGATGATGAAGGTGGACGTGGATCCAATTACAGACCAGATGCGCGTCGATCCACAGTTCTTCCCCCATTTTGACGGGATGCGGCCCCACCAGACGCGGCTGGAAGGCGGCGACGCCTCCTCTGACTCGTATTGCTACGCATAAGGAGCCACGCCATATGGAAACGACATTCACTTCCTGGCTCACATTGGCGGGATTGGGCGCCTTTCACGGCCTCAATCCCGGGATGGGGTGGTTATTCGCGGTCGCGCTCGGGATGCAGGAGAGGAAGCGCACCGCAGTATGGCGGGCTCTCATTCCGCTGACGCTCGGACACGTGCTGGCGATTGCAGTAGCCATCGCAGTGGCGATGGTTGCTGGCGCCGCGCTGTCCCCGGGCATGCTCCGCTGGCCCGTGGCTCTCCTGCTGACCGGCCTTGGCGCGCGGCAGTTGTACCGTCATGTGCACCCGCGCTGGGCGGCCATGCGGGTTAGTATGGGCGGCCTGACCCTCTGGTCGTTTTTGATGGCATCGGCACATGGCGCCGGACTGATGGTTCTGCCTGTGTTTCTATCCATGACAGCGGTGGCCGGAGCTCCGTCCTGCCATGCACGGGGAGCGTCGACGCAGGCGCTTGCCGGCGCGATGGCGACGCTGGTGCATGGCTTGGGGTATCTGGCCGTGACGGCGCTAGCGGCGTGGTTTGTCGTCGATCGCTTCGGGCTGGGGCTCCTGCGGAGGGCCTGGATCAACCTGGATGTGATCTGGGCGGCGGCACTGATTCTCACCGGGGGCCTGACTCTGTTTGTTTGAGGCTTCTATGAAAGAAGCAACCGACTTTAGACGCAAGGAGGAAAGTGGCATGAACATCGAACGTTATCTCCGCCTGATTGCGGGCTTCTTCGTGATGGCTAGCACAGCTCTGGGTTACTGGGTGCATCCCGGCTGGTTTCTGTTCACCGCGTTTGTGGGGCTGAATCTGTTTCAATCGGCGTTCACCAACCGGTGTCCGGTGATCACCATTCTGCAGAAACTCGGGGTTCCGTCCTGCGAAAGCCGGATGAGGACCCAGGCTTGAGTTCCCAGTGTGATCCATGTCTGCGCATACTTCGTTCACACCTATCGCATTTTCTCCGAATAAGTATGGGCAGGGCCACTATTGACATCAGGGGCCGGACGGAGGAGCGAACCCTTGCGTCGGGCCCCCGCATAAACGATGCGCGGATGTCCTGGCCTGAATAGATTGTTCAGGCTGGGCACGGCTCGCCATATTTGTTAACGCCCGCCGGCCATATCGCGGGCTGAAGGTAAGTGACAGTTAAGGAGCTATCATGAATCCGAACAAAGCATTGTGGGAAAAAGGCGACTTTACCAGGATTGCCGCCTTTCATGCGTCAATCTGGAGAAGCAGTCGTTAAGTCCATCGGCACAGCGCCGCCGTTGCGGGCTTTGGACCTCGGCTGCGGAGATGGCGCCACGGCGGTTCCATTTAGACGATTCTATGGCCCAACTATGAACGCCTACGAGTCGGCTGGAAAGAGCGGAACAGGGGAGAAGGTGCACCACGGACTTTTGGAACTGGCGAAAACACAGAATGAAAGCTCTAATGGCGGCACTTCAATACCTGCGACCTTCCTGCGTGTGACTGTTTGCCTGTAAAGACGATAGAGAGGAAACGGAAACCCTGTGGAACAGATGATCGAAGCACAACTCCCCACCCGGGGAGCAAAGATGGATTACAGATCTGAGGCCCTCGCCGCCCGCCTCGAGGCCGGTGCAACGGCACTGGCTACATTTGCGTCCACACTTTCCGAGACAGAGTGGCAGACACGCCTTCCTACGGACGGCCGGAAGATCGGGGTAGTGGTGCATCACGTTGCCAGCGTGTATCCGATCGAGATCCACCTCGCGGGTTTGCTCGCTGTCGGCCACCCAATCGCCGGCGTGACTTGGGACGCCGCCGATGCGATGAACGGCAACCACGCGAAAGAGAATAACGGCGCTAAAAAGGAAGACACGCTCGCGTTGTTGGCAAACAACAGTGCGGCGGCGGCCGCGGCCATACGTGCCTTTAGCGAGAAAGAGCTGGATCGCGCTGCGCCCATGCCCCCCTATAGCGATGCTCCGCTCACCTGCCAATTCTTCCTTGAGGATCATGCGGTGCGCCACAGTTACCACCACCTCGCCCGGATCAGAGCCGCTCTTGCTCCAGAGATCCAAAACCGTCGCGGATGACGGCGTCGGTGGTCTACTTCATCGTCAACCGAAGGAGGATGTTGCCATGAGACTCAAGTTGCTGGCCGTTCTGGCTCACCCCGACGATGAGTCGCTCGGTTTCGGCGGCACGCTCGCGAGGTACGCGGCCGAGAGTGTGGAGACTTACCTCGTCACAGCCACGCGGGGTGAACGCGGTCGCTTCGGCTCACTCGGCAGGTGCGGCGATCCGGTTGAGGTCGGCCGCGTTCGGGAAGCGGAACTGCGCGCTGCGGCTGCGGTGCTTGGTCTCCGTGAGGTCGTCGTCCTGAGCTACCCGGACGGCGGGGTTGATAAAGTCGAGCCCGCGATTGCCATTCGCGACATCGTCTCTCATATTCGGCGCATTCGGCCTCACGTGGTCCTCACCTTCGGTCCGGAGGGAGCCTACGGGCACCCAGACCACATTGCCATATCCCAATTCACGACCGCCGCCACCGTATGCGCCGCCGATGCTGAATACCGCCTTTATGATGGATTGCAGGAAGATTCGCCTCCGCCTCACCGTGTTGCAAAGCTGCACTACCTGGCGTGGCGAAACAACAAGTGGGAGGCTTATCAGGCCGCCTTCCGCAAGCTGACATCGATGGTCGACGGCGTTCAGCGGCAGGCTACTCCTTGGCCTGATTGGGCCGTGACAACCGAGATCGACACGTCTGCCTCGTGGCCCATCGTATGGAAAGCGGTTTGCTGCCATCAAACCCAGATGTCCATCTATGAGCGGCTGGAAGAGCTTACGGACGAACAGCAAAGAGCACTGTGGGGATCACAGGAGTTTTATCGCGTCTACAGTTCGGTGAGTGGAGGACGAAAACTGGAAATTGACCTATTTGAAGGGTTACGGTGAAAGAGTATGTCTTCTCATCCTCGTATCGAAGAACTCAGGGCCCGGGCCGCTGTTCTCGACATGACCAGCGACCAGTTTCGCTCGCTCGGGCACGACCTCGTGGATCGGATCGCTGACTTCCTGGCTTCTATACGCACACTTCCAGTCACGCCTGCGGAACCGCCGGAGCAAGTGCGTGTGGCCTTAGCCGCGACCCGTGTGCTACCTGAGGCGGGGCAGGACCCCAAGGCCCTGCTACGAGACGCCGCCGATCTGCTGTTTGAGCACTCCCTTTTCAACGGCCATCCGCGTTTCTACGGCTACATCACATCCAGTGCTGCTCCCATCGGTATCCTTGCGGACTTGTTGGCAGCTGCTGTCAACGCGAATGTCGGCGCCTGGAAACTGTCTCCCATGGCCACGGAAATGGAAGCTCAGGTAATTCGATGGCTCGCGCAGTTCATCGGCTACCCGACCGACTGCGGCGGCCTGCTCCTGAGCGGTGGGAACATGGCCAATCTCACCTGCTTCCTGGCTGCCCGCGCCGCGCAGGCCCGCTGGGACGTTCGCGAGCAGGGCGTAGCTATTGGCCCGCGCCTGTGTGTCTACGCCTCCACAGAAACTCACACATGGATCCAGAAAGCCGCTGACCTGGCGGGCCTCGGCACAAAAGCGATTCATTGGATCGACGGGAGGCAACCCATGGATTTGCATGAGTTGGAAGTCAGGTACAGGCAGGACATAGAAGAAGGCTATCAGCCATTTCTCGTGGTCGGCTCCGCAGGAACCGTGAGTACCGGCGCGGTCGACCCCTTACCGGACTTGGCGTCGTTCTGCCAAGAGCACGGACTTTGGTTCCACGTCGATGGCGCATATGGTGCGTTCGCATCTTCCGTAGCGGGGGCGCCCCTGGAGCTAAGGGGACTGCAGTCGGCTGATTCCGTGGCCGTGGATCCGCACAAATGGCTGTACACGCCACTTGAGGCAGGATGTGCCCTCGTCCGCAACCGCAGTGCTTTGATGAAGGCGTTCTCTTATCACCCGCCGTATTACAACTTCGAGGGTGAGGGCCTGAACTACTATGACATAGGTCCTCAAAACTCGCGTGGATTTCGGGCGCTCAAGGTCTGGCTCGCTCTGCAGCACGCGGGGGCGGCAGGTTACCGCGCAATGATTCAGGATGACATCACTCTGGCGCGGTACCTGTATGACTTGGCGGTGGACCATCCCGAGTTGGAGGCAATCACGAACCACCTCAGCATCACGACATTGCGTTACGTCCCTCATGAACTTCGCGCCGGTCTGGGTTCTCAACAGACGGAGGACTACCTGAATCAGTTGAATCAGCGCCTGTTGGCGGCCATAGAGAAGAGCGGCGAGGCATTCATTTCCAACGCTGTGATCGCAGGGAAGTACGCTCTGCGCTTCTGCATTGTGAACTTCCGGGCCTCAACCGGTGACGTCGAAGCGATGCCACAACTGATCGCCCAATTGGGCCGTCAGATTCACGCCGAGCTTTCAATTTGAACCCTCCGCGGAGTTGCCAGCCTGGCTCGCTCGACTCGTAATCGGCCGGCATGGAGTTGTGTTGATGACCGAAGTGCGCGGGGCGTCAAACGACCAGGCGAAGCGGGAACCGGGTTGGCAGCCGATATGGCGGACCTGGCGGAACTGATTCCGGAGGGATGGCCGTCAACTCGTCAACGACAACCTCCGGCCGCGCACGTCTCGGGGAGCGACGCTGAGGAACAAGAATCGGCGTGCGGAAAGAGATTCTGTAAACCGCTGATTCTAAGGTCATCTGGGCAAACTGGGCATGCGGAAGCAAGCTGGCGCATGGGCCGACGAATACTCTGGTTTCACTGGACTCTCTACAGGAATTCTACGAAATATCCACGCGCGCAAGGGCATGAAGCCCGTATTCTAAACTCGTCATGCGAGGCGCATTCGTAGTTCAGCTTAGGAAGGTCACGCGAGGCAGCGAGTTGGAGGGCACGGTGGAGGAAGTAGATACCGGCAGGCAGGCCAAATTCCTTTCCGAAAACGAACTGATTGCATTCCTACGGGAGCACTTCGCTCAGACACGGCAGAGCGACCAACGCAAGGAAGGAACGAATGAACGCAAGGACTTTCAATGAACCAGCGCGCGTCCTACCCGATATAACATCCATCGTCCATGACCTGCGCAATCCATTGTCCACGATCCACGGCAGTGCGGAAGTACTCATCAGCTCAAGACTTTCCGAACCGCAAGTCCACCGAATTGCACGCAACATGTATGGCGCCTCGGTCCGCATGAAGGAAATGCTCGACGAGGTATTAACCCGGTTCAGAGGAACGGAGAGAGGTGTAGAGCCCTCCGACCTTCGTGAGTTGGTAACCAGCGCGGTGGACAAAATCGCCCTTGCGGCCGAGGCTCAATCGGTGCAAATCGTTCAGGACGTGCCCGAGCATTTGGTGATCCCACTCGACCGCCAGCGCATCCAACGAGTCCTTGTCAACTTGCTCGTGAATGCGCTTGATGTCATGCCCGACGGAGGGACGGCCAGCGGGCTCGGCCTGGGCCTCGCTTTCTCGCGGCAGGCCGTGATTGATCACGGCGGCCGGATGTGGCTGGAATCAAGCGGCGCTGGAGCCTGCTTTGCCTTCTGTTTGCCGAGAACCGGGAGGCTGGAGAGCCTGCTCGCGTAAGACGTGCCGGACGGGCGGAGCTGTCAGCAGTGACTCCCTGAGCGGCTCGCCCTCATCGAAGGAACCGGCGATTCTCATGA
Source organism: Terriglobia bacterium (assembly GCA_020073115.1). Classification (GTDB taxonomy): domain Bacteria; phylum Acidobacteriota; class Terriglobia; order Bryobacterales; family Bryobacteraceae; genus BOG-224. Next base: position 5,232 of record JAIQFU010000130.1, on the reverse strand, counting down.
TCAACTCTTTGGCAAGTGCGCGATGTCCGTCGGCGCTTTCCCGATCCCCTAGGTACGCGTACAAATCCCAGGCAGTGCGATGGACTTGCCACGCCGCCACAGGAATGTTGAACCTGTCGAGGATTGCGAGGGCATGATCGATGTATACGCGGGCGCCGTCGAAGTCGTTCTCCGCTCTGGCGACTCGCGACTTCATTTCCCAGCCGAGCGCACGCATGTTAGGGTCCGCGGCTGCGCGAGCGGATGCCAAAACATCATCCGCCTTGCGATGAGCATCCGCATTATCGCCAGCGTGCAACAAGGCTTCCGTCACTCCGAGCTGAGCGTGCAATCGCCAGCGCCAATGCAGGATAAAGCTCGGCGTAATCCGAGGATCGCAGACCTGTGAGAAGCATTGCCGGGCTTCAACCGGATTCCCCCGATAGAGTTCGGCATACCCGCAGGAGATCCTGGAAACGGTCCTCATCCAAACGGCATGCTGTTCTGCGCCGCTGCTCATGACGATTTCGCTTAGGCGCCGCACCCCTTCGAAATCGAAGCAGAGCGCACGCAGCCACGACTCCCCCAAAATGGACACCCATGGATCTTCCCCGTTCTTCTCATCCAACTCTCTCCCGGTTCGAACCATGCGCAATAATTCCCCAAACCGGCCGCTGGCAGCAAGGATCAGGAACTTTGGAACCCTCCCGAGGCGATTGGCCGTCGCGTTAATCAGGGCGTCTGCCTGTTCCAAAGCTCCCTGATAGTCTCCCTTAAGCGCTTGCACGTAGATATAGCCATCGTGAACCGTGCTCGAACCGTTGAGACGGCGAATGGTCTGGAGGGCGGCAGAGCAGACCTCAGCGTCTTCTTGCCGCCCCGCGTCATAGACGAAGCGGAAACCGGCCACGGCCAACCGCACCTGTGCCGCGAGCAGGGGATCGTCAAGGCTTTCGCTTACTTCGATCGCCTGCCGGCAGACCTCGCTGCCGCGTGCGGCGTCGAGATAACAGGCTGGAAAGCCCAGGTGGACCAAAGCGCGGGCGTGGGCGGCTTTGAGACCGGCTCTTTCCGCCAGGTTCACCGCAGCTTCATAAGAGAGAGCCGAATCGGACATCTCACCGAGGACGTAGTGCGTATCGCCGATGCGCTGAAGAATCTCAACTTCCAGCTCGGGGTTGGAGCCGGGCGCCGGCACGCTAACGAGTTCGAGAGCGCGCCGGAGGATTTGAATGGAGTCGCGGTGAGAAAATCGGTTGGCTGCGTTCTCTGCTGTAAGCATCAAGTAACGCGTGGCTCGCTCGTAGTCGCGCCCTTCTTCGAAGTGCATCGCGAGTTCTGAAGTCAACTCCGGTTTTCCAGCCGTACAGATAGGCATCAGAAGTTCGCCCAAACTCCGGTGAAGCTGAGAACGATGAAGGCCGGCCAGACTATGATAGAGAGCTTGCCGGTAGAGGGAGTGTTGGAATTCGTAATGAGGCGAAGGGACTCCATTCGGGGCATCGTGAGGCCCTGCTGACCGAATGAATTGCTGCCGGCTGGCAAGCCTGTCGCAGGCCTCCTCGATGGAAACCGGGGAAGCCTCGAGCATCGCCGCGGCGGCCCAGACCGAAAAGCGTTCTCCGGCGATGCTTGCGCTTTGCAGGATGCGCAGTTCTTCCGGACTTATCCGCTCCAATTGGATTTCCAGCATCTGTTGCAGCGTCTCGGGGACGCCGGGATAGACCTCCTGGAGGGGCACAGTCAGAATCAATCTGCCCCGGTGCACCGCAATCGAACCCTTGCTCACCATGTCTTGCACGATCGCCACCATGAAAAGCGGGTTTCCGCCCGAATTGTCGTAAATCAGCTTTGCAAGACCTGGCGGAAGGCTCTCAGCCGTGAAGGTCTTGGCCAGGTAGTCAGCGACATCGGGCTCTTCGAGGCGCTCCATGACGATTTCGTGGCACAGGCGGCGGACAAGCAAATCCTGCTTGAGAGTCTTCAGCGGGCTTTGTGAGAGAATGACATCCACAGGCCGGTATGTGCCGAGCAGGAGCACCTTCGCTGGTTCCCTGCGGCGGGCGAATGCCGAGATCAGGTCCAGCGTCGAAGAATCGACCCAATGGAGATCTTCCAAGAGCACAAGCAAGGGTGTTTGCGCCCCGATACCTTCGAGGGCCTCGCATATTTCGCGCAACATGCGCTCGCGCGTACTGCCCAGAATCTCCCGCTGGAGAGCCTCTCTTTGCTCCGGCTTCACGAGTTGGGGAAACTGAATCATCCATGTGGGCGCTCGCGTGGCGATCGTGTGGATTAAATCTTCTGCGCCTCGAAGCAGCGAGCCCATCGCCTCCAGCATTGGGTAGTAGGCTTCAATTCCGCCGAAACCCTCAATGCACTGCCCTCGCGCAATCCGGAGACCCGGATGACGGACTGCCTGTTGCTGAAACACGTCGACGAGGGTTGTCTTGCCTATGCCTGCTTCGCCCGATACGAAGACCGCCTGTCGCCGGCCACCCAATGCTGCTTGCAAATAGCCATGCAGCCGGCCAAGGCCTTCTTGACGTCCCACTACATTCGCGGACGATTGAGTCGCCGCAGCCAAACGGGTCGCGGTGCTGTCGTCCGTCACACGCGCTACAAACTGGTAGCCCCGCTTCGGGAACGTCTCAATAAATGCCGGTTTCTCGGACCGATCGCCTAATACCTTGCGGATTTCGAGGATGTACTTTCGGATACCCTCCGGATTGACGTAAGTCTCCGTCCAAAGCGCTTCCAAAAGCTCATCCTGCGTGACCAGGCGATCCGCGTGTTCGATCAGGTAACGCAAAACATCGAACGCTTTGGGAGCAAGGGGCGCGCGCTCGTTAGCTCGCCACAGACAGTGGTTCACCGTGTCAAGCCGGAATGGACCGAATCTTATCATATCCGGACACGCTCTCACTTCGCATTGGAGGGAGGTTGTGTGCTCGAATGCGATCTGTATTATAGCAGGGCCTTGGCAGGCCTTTGCGGCCTGCCCCTGGCGTCAACGACAATCTGACAAAAACGCCTCCGCAACGTCACGCTTCCCTTCGTCCATACCTGTATTTTGGTCCTGTGGCTGTTCTACTCGAACGATCTGAATGGGCCTCCAATCCAAACAGCAACGGTAAGACGTCTCGATAGCGCAATCACAGGATATCCGTACTCTTTACTTCTGATTTACAGCGATTTCACATTCGTTCTGACGCTTTCGACATCAGAGATAAGAAACGACTCCTCGGATTCGGACTTAAAGCTCACGAGGCTTGGCTCGGTCCGAACGCAGTAATGGAGGTAACAGCTTACGAGCCAGTTGTGTGACGGGCAATTACGACCGTTCGTCGCACTCGAATTAACACTATACAAGGATAACCGCCTCCTCAGCAGAAATTGTGGGTAAGTCGAGGCTCGGGTAAGCGGCCAAGGCTATGATACAGGGCCAATTCCATGGCGGGATAGGTGCGGAAGCCATAAGATCGTCTGGTCACCACTCGAATCTTGTTGTTCAGGCCCTCGACGGCGGCGCTGGAGAGTTCGCCTTTGGCCTCGAACCAATTCAAGATCAAAGGCTCATGGGCGCGCAGCATCCGGGCCACCTTCTTCATCGGTTCGAGCCGGCTGCGCATGGCTCGTTCGCACCAATAACCCAGATAGGCCACCACATAGATCGGAGAACGGTAGTGCCAAAGATAATCGAAGCTCTCCTTGAGGTTCCAAGCCCGCGCCGTCGCCAGCTTACTGGCCAACAGGGCGTTGAGTTTGGAACGGGCGCGGCCCCGCACCCGGCTGCCCCGGCGCAACAACTGCCAGCGCATGCCCTTGAGCCGCTGAGCCACTGGACGACCGTGCAAGCGCGACTGTTCGCCCCGGCGCACCTCGTCCACCGCCTCGTTGAGGTGCCCCACGATGTGAAAGCGGTCCAGCACGTTGAGCGCCTGGGGTATCTTGGCCGCGATCACCTTCAGGTAGGGCTTCCACATGTCGCTGCACACATACTTCAAAGCGCTGACCACCGGGGCTCCCAATTCGGCCAAGCCCCGCCGCAAGGTGGCTTGAGTGCGCCGCCGGCCCAGCCACAGCAAGCGCCGACAGTGGGGGTCAATCTGGTAAATCACCGTCAGGAAGTTGTCCGCCTTCTGGCCCTTGCCCCAATGAATCTCGTCCACGCCGATGGCCTCGACGCCCTCCAGTTGCCGATGCTCCAAACCCCAGTGGACGAACCATTGCACCGAACGGTAGACGGCCTCCCAACTGGTGTGGAAGGCCTGGGCGGTTTCCTTCCAGGACAGCCGCCGGGCCCACCGGGCCAAGACGCCCATCATCGCCGTCGTCACCGGCCGCTTGCCCTGGCTCCAGGGGATGTGCTCGACCACCACCCCGTCCTGCGGACAATTGACCCGCCGCGGTCCGTAGAGGAAAAAGGTCTTGAGGCCCCACAGCGGCGGAAACAGCCAGGATCGCTGGGGCAACTGGTCATAGCCCGGAGATGGCTGGAGGCAGCGGGAGCACTTGGCAGGAATGCCGGCATGGGGCTGGAGGGTGATCTCGACGCGCCGGCCACAGCCTCTGCGGCCCCGGCAGAAGCGGATGTCGTCGTAAATGAAGCCGACAAAAGGTTGAATGCCGTTGAGAACCGTCTTAACCTTCAATTGCATAGCTGGTCTGCCGGCCGGTGGCGGGCGTCTTTTTCACAACTCGCAGGCTACCGGAATTCAGGCAGATCAGCTATCGCTTTGTGGCCCGGGATGGCTCTCCGAGCCAAGCACTCCTTCACCAGCAATTCCCTAGCGGCGCATCATGGCGGAGGGCGGGGCTGTCAAGGTGGAGCGCAGCAGGGCACGAGGGCACGTGGCGAGCAATACCTTGACAGCCACGCCCGGAGCCATACCCTGGACGCGCCGGAATTGCTTGAGGTCCTTCTCCCGGCCGTTAGGCCGCTCGATTCGTCGCGGAGCGCGCTGCGGGATGTTCCACGACCGCCCACCTCACCAAGGTCAACTCTCCAAACTGAACACGTGTCCAGCTATTTCACCCACAAATTCTGCGGAAGACCCCTTTTTGGGACGGGCGGGCGCTGCGGGTCAGAACCTGAGGGGTGGTCTCGATGAAGTCTGTCTCTACCCGACGGCGCTGAGCGATCAAGACATCCAGTCCATCTACGCCGCCGGGAGTTTAGGGAAATGCGTGCCCACGAACTGCGTGGCGCCGCCGCCCGGCCTCGTGGCGTGGTGGCCGGGGGAGGGCAGT
>JAIQFU010000129.1 GCA_020073115.1 Terriglobia bacterium | reverse complement strand
GAATACGGGCTGAAGCTGCGCTTTCAATAACTGCGGGTTGAACAGGAGCGTGAAAGGCGCGCTGGGATAGATGACGTCCACGGTAGCGATGCAGCCGTTGCTGAAGTTCTCCTTGGGGAAGTACAGGGCCGCTCCGTCGGCGTCGGCCACGAGTTTGTGGGCCGCCAGGGTCTGGCGGTAGGCCAGGGCCGCGCGGCGCGCGTACCCCTCTCCGCCGGCCTGGCGCAGGTCGGCCATGAGTTCGTCATCGAAGCGGCGGGCGCGCGCGGCCATGGCATCGTGATCGCGGCGCGCGGCGCGCAGCAGGTCGGCGGGCCCCGCCCCGTTGCGGCGCCACCAGGCGCGCTCGCGCCGCTGGAAATACTCGATGGAGTACAGGTCGTCGTACGCCAGCATGAGATAGCGCGAGGCGGGTTGCGCGCCCACGCGGCCCAGGTCGATGGCGAACGCCAGGGACGATCCGGCGCCGCGGCGGGGGTCCGTCGGATCGGAGAGGTCGTCGCTGTCGGGCAGCCTGCCGGCGCCGGAGAATGCTTCCCGCGCCCGGCCGGCGTTCATGGCCGCATCGGACACGCCTTCCGGCCGGTCGGCGGCAAGGTAAAGGTAGCCCCAGTCGATCCGTACATCGTCTCCCCGCCGGCCCAGCACGGCCTGCTCGCGCGAGCCGAGGCGCAGCGCCGGCTGCCCGTCCACGCGAATCCGCTCCCACGTCACGGCCTCGTCGGGAGTATTCAGCGCAAGATCGGCGGCAGCGTCGAAATAGAGGGCCGCCTGGTGTTCGCCGCCATCCGCCGAAGCGACGGTCCATTCGACGTACGTGAGCGGGCGTGAAAGCACGTCGAGGTCCTCCGGGAGCGCGGGGGTCAGGAAGGCGAGGCCGATTGTGACCCCGCCGCCGGCGAACTCGTACAGCGTACGGGTGGGCAAAACCTCCACGCGGGTCTGGCTCATTGCCTGGATGCGGCGCGGGTCCTGTCCCATCAGCCGGTACGTCCGGCCGTCCACGCGCGCCAGGGCTGTGAGGGTATTCGGCTTGCCCGTCCAATGCTTCGTGCCTTCGGCATTCAGCCTGTCCGCCATCGACCACACGCTGAAGTACGGATCGTGCGTCACCAGGGGAACGGCGGGCGGCCGCAGGGGAGCGGGAGCTTGCGCCCACGCGAGCAGCGGGATGAAGGAGAGGAATAGAACCGCGCGCTTCATTTCCCTAGGCTAACGGAAAACGAAGCGCTGCGCGGCGGCAACGGCGCCTCGTTCGGCGGACGGAGATCAGGCCCTTCACGGAAGAACTGGAAAGAGAGACCGCTCACAAATGAATACGAGAGACACGGATTCAAAGTAAAGGTGTTATCCGGGCCCATCCGCGTCTATCTGTAGCTTGTGGTATGCGGCGCAAATACGAAGCGATACGATCCGTGAAAGGGCAAACCGGGTACAGGCACGAAGTTTCGCAAAGACGGCGAAATTCGAGCCAGTCCCCGCTTTGCAGGCTGACGACTAACGACCAGTGACCAGCGACTAACGACTAACGACTAGCGACTAACGACTCTAATGCCAAATTGGACCCGGGTTATCGTAATTCCGCTGGAATCCGAGGGCGCTGGGGCGCGAGAAAGAGGGGTCCGAATCAGGTATCTACTTGTCGCCAAATTAGTTAGACACGACTTGCTAGAGACAACCCCTACGGGAATAAACCACTGTAATTTTACTAACTGGATAGTGTACACCCGATTGACTGCATATGAATGTGCTGGTACCCTCAGCCTCGGAGGACTTACCGCAGATGCATGTGCGTCACGTTTTTCTCGCGCTTTTGGCGTTAGCCATGGTGGCTAGCGCTCAGCAAGCTACCCTGGACGGGTCATTCCAAGTGCGCTATGCCGCCAACTTACCAGTTGGCGAATCCTTTATCAACATCACCAATACCGGCGCGAACGGCGCTCCACTGCTGGGCCCCGGTTTTGGCCCGCAGGTCGGGAACATTTGCGTCAATGTTTACACGTTTTCTCCGGACGAGCAGATGATTTCCTGCTGCTCGTGCCTGGTAACGCCCAACGGATTAGTCAATCTGGGCGTCAATCGTGACCTTACGTCGAAGACGTTAACCGGCGTTATTCCCTCATCCGTTGTGATTAAGCTCCTGGCGACCTTGGCCGGGACCGACGGGACCGGAACCAGCTGCGACGGTACCGCGGCTAGAGTAAGATTTTTGACCCGTGTCAACGGCATGCTCGCGTGGGGGACCACGAATCATGTGAATCCTTCCGGCGTGTATTCGGTTACGGAGACGCCGTTCAGCCCGGCTACTTTGAGCACCGGTGAAAACAGTGAGCTCGCGAGCCTCGGCGGCCGTTGCGCCTCTATGATGGGCAACGGAAGCGGGTACGGAATCTGCAAGTCGTGCCAGGTGGGCGCTCTGGGCGCAGCCCGGATGTAGTTCTCCGGGAATTTGAGCGTTGCTTTGTATCCGGGTAACCGCGGCTGAGCGCGGTTACCCGATTTTTATCTGCCGGCGGCATTTCAGCCGCCCACACGCCCCCCCCCCAGGGCCCTCAAAGGACAATAGGTCCTCATTGACTTCGGGCTGAGACTGCGCCATATTCGACTTGAAGTTGGAGGTGTGTCTTGCTTAGGACCATCAATACGAGTGGTGTCCTTCTGCTCGTAATAGCGGCGTCTCTCTTTGCCCAAAGCGACCGCGGTACCATCACTGGGACAGTGGTGGATGCCACCGCGGCGGTAGTTCCCGACGCCAAAATCGTTCTGTTGAACAGTGAAACGGGGTTGCGGCACGAAACGTTCACCACCGCGACCGGCAACTACACGCTGACCGCGCTGCCGGTCGGCAGTTACGGTCTCACGGTGGAGCGAACGGGCTTCAAGACCTACCAGCAAACGAACATCCGGATTCAGGTCGCCGTAACGACCCGCGTCGACGTCGAGCTGAGCGTGGGCCAGACCTCCGAATCGGTAGAAGTCTCGGCGCAAGCCTCGATGCTGAAAACCGAGAGCGCGGAACAGTCCAGCACCATTTCCGGCGACACCATCAACGACCTGCCGATCAATTTCGGAATCGGCGCGGGAGCGATCCGCAATCCGCTCTCGTTCGTTCAATTGACTCCGGGCTCGAACATCACCGGGTGGAACACCATTCAGGTGAACGGGCTCCCGCAGGGTTCTTTCCGCATTCTCTTTGAAGGCCAGGAATCCAATAACGGCCTGGACGGACGCGCGTCGGATGAAGTCCAGCCCTCCGTCGAGGCGATCGGCGAGTTTACCCTGCAAACGTCGAACTTCGCCGCCGAATTCGGTCAGGTGGGCGGCGGCCTGTTCAACTTCACCGCCCGCAGCGGCACCAACCAGTATCACGGCAGCGCCTATGGGTACTTCGCCAACGAAGCGCTCAATGCCGGCATTCCGTTTACCGACGATGGCCAGGGACATCATAACCGGCCCAAGGTGAGGCGCATGGATTGGGGTTTCTCCGCCGGCGGGCCGGTATGGATTCCCAAGGTCTTTAACGGCAAGAACCGCACGTTCTTCTTCTTCAACTACGAAAGGTACCGCGACAAGCAGAACGCCTATATGGGCCTGGGCACGGTCCCCACGGCCGCGATGCGGGGCGGCGACTTTGGCGCTATCCTGACGGGACGGAACCTGGGCACGGATTTCGCCGGCCGCGCAATTCTGGAAAACACGATTTACGACCCGAAATCGCGTTACACCGATGCGAGCGGCAGGTTCGTGGTAGCGCCTTACGGCGGGAATAAGATCGCGGCGAACTTATTCGACCCCGTTGCGGCGAAAATTCTCGCCGAGATTCCGTTGCCGACCAATCCGAACAGCCTCGTGAACAACTACACGCTGCAGAGTCCCTTCCGCAAGATCCAGGGGCTGCCCTCGATCAAGATCGATCACAACGTGACCGCCGCGGGCCGGCTCTCGTTTTATTTCGCGAAAGAGATCACCGACAAGGACGTCGGACAGGACGGTTACCCGGATCCGATTTCGATCCGCCGCGACCTGCACATTCAAGGCACCAATGCGCGCCTCAACTATGATGATTCCCTGAGCCCGCGCCTTCTTCTGCACCTGGGGGCCGGCGTACAACGCTACGTCAACCCCGACTCCTCCCCGGCGGACGTCACCGACTACGACGCCGCCGGAAAGCTCGGCATCAAGGGCACGCCCGGAACCGGGTTCCCGCGCCTATCCGGCATGGGTACCACCACCTACGGCGGTCTGGCGCAGTCCGCGATTGCCACGTCGTCCGGATTTGGACCGGCCAACCGCGGCGTCTATTACACAGTCAAACCGACGGGGGTCGCACAACTCACCTGGGTTCGGGGCAACCACACGTATAAAGCCGGCGGCGAGTGGAAAATCGATAGTTTCACCAACTGGTCGGCCATAGGCCTGAGCCCCTCCTATGGGTTCAGTAGCAGCCAGACCGCGCAGCCTCTGTACGGGCAGTCTCTACCCGGTGGAACCACCATCGGACACCCCTTCGCCAGCTTCCTGCTCGGCCTCTATAACAGCGCCGGCATCGGCAACACTTCGAACCCGCAATACCGGAAATCGTCTTGGGGATTCTTCGTCCAGGACACCTGGAAGGTGACGCGCAGACTGACCCTCGATTACGGCATCCGCTACGACGTCCAGAAGCCGATGAGGGAACTCTGGGCGCGCACGAGCATCTTCAGTCCCAGCGTCGTCAATCCGAACGCCAACGGCCTGCTGGGCGGCACGCTCTACGAGGGGGATGGTCCCGGGCGCTGCAACTGCCACTTCGTCAAGACGTATCCCTACGCCTTCGCTCCCCGCCTCGGCGTCGCGTATCAGTTGGACGACAAGACCGTCCTGCGCGGCGGGTGGGGCTTCGTTTATTCGTTTACGAATATCTTCGGCTACATCGGCGGCGGCAACAGCGCCGGCATGGGCTTCAACACCATCAACTACAACGCTCCCGGCAACGGCGTCGAGGCGGGGGGCCTGAATGGCGGCTTGGTCTGGAGCCAGCAGGACCTTTACGGCGCCAGCTACGACCCCGGCCTGAAGGTGGTCCCCAACGCCGCGGTTCAGGGCGCCCAGAGCGTGTTCGATCCGAACGGCGGCAGGCCGCCCCGGATCAACCAGTGGAATATCTCGATCCAGCGCGAGGTCTCCAAGGACCTTGTGGTCGAGGTTTCCTACGTCGGAAACCGCGCGGTGTGGCTGAATGCCAACGGCCTGATCAACTACAACGCCTATCCTCCCGAGTACCTGACGAAGATGGGGTATGACATCACCCAGCCGGCGGTTCGCACCCTGCTGACCTCCAGCATCACCTCCTCGGTCGCGGTGGCGGCCGGCTTCAAGAAGCCTTACGCCAACTTCCCCAGCACCGGGACCGTGCTCCAGGCGTTGAAGCCCTTCCCGCAATTCAGCGGCATCGGCAGCAGCTATGCGCCCCTGGGCAAGACCTGGTACGACGCTTTCCAGGCGAAGGCCACCAAGCGCCTTTCGCGTGGCCTGAGTATGACGGCGTCTTACGCATTTTCGAAGAACCTGGACAACACATCCGGGTCGGGCAACATCTACAACCGGGACACCTTCAAGAGCCTCGGGATCCCGTCCAGCAATCAGCCGCACATCCTCACCATGAGCATCGATTACCAGGTGCCCGCCTTCGGATTCGCGGCGCACAACACGGCCGCGCGCCTCATCCTGGCCGACTGGCATATCGGTTCAGTACTGCAGTATGCCAGCGGAAACCTGCTCGGCGCGCCCGGTTCCAACAACAGCCTGGGCACGTACTATCCTTCGCAGGCCACCCGGCAGTTCCGCGTTCCCGGCGTGCCGCTGTTCCTGAAAAATCCGAACTGCGGCTGCATCGATCCGACCCAGGAGACCATCCTCAACCCGGCCGCCTGGATTGACGAGCCCACCGGAGTCTGGGGAACCGGCACGGTCTACTACAACGATTTTCGCGGCCAGCGCCGTCCCTCCGAGTCGGTCAGCCTCACCAAGGCGTTCCCGATCCGCGAGCGGATGAGGGTCAGCTTCCGTGCGGAGTTCTTTAACATCTTCAACCGCATGGAATCGTTCCCCAATCCCAGCACGTCCAACCCGGCCACTCCGCCGACGCGTTCGAATGGAATGTTGACCGGCGGTTTTGGGTTTATCAACTATACGCAGATCACCAGCAACAGCCAGAACAACAGCTATCCCTCGCCCCGCACCGGACAACTCGTTCTCCGGTTCGAGTTCTAGGGGACGCTTGGCAGGCTGTGGGGCGGGGCTTCCGCCCCACAGCCGGGCTTCGGCCCAGCCGGGCAAAAGCTCCGCCCCACACTTGATATAAACTGAAACCTCATGCGAGCCGTTTGCGCCATCGCGGCGGTGGGGGCGATGCTGCTCTCCCCCGCGCGCGCGCAGATTCAGTTTGAGGAGATCGGGGCGAAGGCCGGGCTGAACTTCCGGTTGAACAATTCCGCCGGGCAGCGGTTTCACCAGATTGAGTTGATGGTGGGCGGCCTGGCGGCGCTCGACTTCAACAACGACGGCTGCATGGATCTCTTCTTCACGAACGGCGCCGCCATTCCCAGCCTCCGCAAGACCGGTCCCGAGTTCTACAACCGCCTGTACCGCAACAACTGCGACGGGACCTTTACCGACGTCACCGCGGCGGCCGGGGTCGCCGGCGAAGGTTACTCCATGGCCGCGGCCACGGCCGATTTCGACAACGACGGCTTTACCGATATCTTCGTGGCGGGCGTTAACCGCAATATCCTTTACCGCAACCTGGGAAATGGCCGTTTCCAGGACGTGACCGTGAAGGCCGGGATGACCGGCATCGATCCAAAACTGGGGAAGCCATGGTCCATCGCGGCGGGCTGGTTCGATTACGACAACGACGGCTGGCTCGACCTGTTCGTCTCCAACTACGTAGCCTGGGACCCCGCCACGGAACCGGTATGCGGTCCGCCGGAAAACCGCTTCTACTGCCACCCGAACGCATACCGGGGGCTGCCCAACCAGCTTTTCCACAACAACCGCGACGGAACGTTCACCGACGTCTCGCAGAGTTCCGGCATCGCGCAGCACGTCGGCAAGGGCATGGGCGTGGCATTCGCCGACTTCGATGGCGACGGCTTCACGGACGTGTTTGTGGCCAACGATTCGGTTCGAAATTTCCTCTTCCGCAACCAGGGGGACGGGACGTTCCGCGAAGTGGGCCTGGAGGCCGGAGTGGCGCTACGTGACGACGGGTCTCCCATTGCCGGGATGGGCGCCGACTTCCGGGATTTCGACAACGACGGCCGCCCCGACCTGGTGGAGTCCGGCATGATCAACGACGGGTTTCTGCTGTTCCGGAAGACCGCCAGGGGATTGCTGTTCGAGGATTACGGACAGCGGATGGGCCTGCTCATGGCGACGCGCCAGTTGACCGGCTGGAGTCTGGGAATGTACGACTTCGACAACGACGGCTGGAAGGACCTGTTCTTCGCCGTATCGCACTTTCCGCGCCTGGACCGCTACATCGGCCGGCCCGCCGCGCAGCCGAACCGCGTATTCCGGAACGTGGAGGGCAAGCGATTCGAGGATGGATCGGCCGCGGCCGGTCCGGATTTCCAGCGGGCGGCCCTGCACCATGGCGCGGCTTTCGCGGACTTCGACAACGACGGCCGGATCGATGTGGCCGTCACCACGTTGGACGGACCCGTGAAGCTGTTCCACAATGTCACGAAAGGGAGCGGCCACTGGCTGGCCGTCAGGCTTCGCGGGCATCGCAGCAACCGGGATGGCCTGGGCGCCGTAGTAACGGTGGTCCTTCCCGACGGCCGGACGCTCTATGGGCACGCCACCACGAGCGTGGGATTCGCCTCGGCCAGCGAGCCGCTGGTGCGCTTCGGCCTGGGGACGCAGGAGGAGGCAAGCAAGGTCCAGGTGCGCTGGCCCGGCGGCGGGACCCAGCAAGTGACGAACGTCCGGGGAGACCGGATCGTAGAGATCGAAGAAAACGCGGGGACAGGGAAATGACGCGCGCGCGAATGCTCGCCGTTCTGCTGCTAGGGGGCGCCTTTGCCATGGCGCAGCCCCCCAGACAAGCGCCCGCCAAAGACCGTCGATCGCCCGGCTACGCGGCCTACCAGCGCGCCAATGAGTTGTTCGTCGCCAAAAAGTTCCAGGAGTGCATGAACGCGCTGGACGAGGCTTTGCGCCTGGATCCGAAACTCATCCCGGCGCTGACCCTCCGGGCCAAGCTGGCCATGGCCATCGACCGCTACGATGTGGCCAGAGAAGACTTGGAACGGGCGATCGCCGCCGACCCCGCGTCCTGGTATGCGCAGTTTCTGTATGGGTTTCAGTTCTACCAGCGCAACGAAATGCCGGCCGCCATCGCCGCTTTGGAGAAGGCGCGGCGGCTCAATCCGCGCGATCCTCCCGCGGCGCTCTATCTCGGCCTGGCCCAGGAGAGCCTGGGCCGCACCGCGGAGGCCCTGGTCCTCTACCAGGAGGCGATCCGGCTGGAAGAGGCAGCCGGACGACCGCACGTCGAGACGGTCCTGGTTTGCGCCCGCCTGTTACTCTTGCTGGGTCAGTTCGACGAAGAGGAACGGCTGCTCCATCGCGCCGAAGAAATTGCGCCGGGCTCGCGCGATCCGCACTTCGAAGCCGCCCGCTTGTGGATGAAAAAGGGGGACCCGGGTCGGGCCGCGAAAGAAGGCGAGATCGCGCTCGGCCTTCGCGGCGAGACCACGGACCGCCAGGTGCAGTATCTGCTGGTGCAGGCATACCAGGCGACGGGCCGGGAAGCTGACGCCGCACGCCACGCCGCGGCGCTGCGGGCGATGGAAAAGGGGCAGGGGAAGTGAACCGGCCAGGAACTCGTTCTCGTCGGATGAAGCTGCGCCGGTACGGCCTCGTGTTGCGGCGAGAAGGCAAAGAACGTGCCGCGTCACGCGGAGATCGCCAACCTTCCGGCAAAAAAAATCCGTCGCCGGCTCTCGATTCCTGAGCTCTCCGCCGGCAACGAAAACCCAATGTCCGCCAGCATCCCCGAATGGCGGTCCGCATCCATGTGTTACGCTTTTCGGGATCAGAGCCCATGCCGCAGCCCGTGGCGCAATCGCGTCTGCTTTCAGGCCAGATGCGCCGTCGGCCTGGTACGCGCGCAAATTGATGGGAGTTCTCGAGCCAGCCCCATGAATCGCCTTCCACCCACGAGCGCCAGCCGTGAGTAAGACGCCAGATCGGCCGGACCGCAGGTCCGCGGAACTTCCGCTCTGGGGTGTCGGCGCCCTCATGGCCGGCGCGCTGCTGGTCTATTCTCAAACCCACGCCTTCGGTTGGGATGAGGGCTATCACCTGCTGGCGGCGCAGCTGATCCGAGCCGGGAAGCTTCCGTATCTGGATTTCTGTTTTCCGCAGACGCCCATGGCGGCTTACTGGAATGCCGCCTGGATGTGCATTTTCGGCGAAAGCTGGCGGACCGTGCATGCCATTGCCGCGCTGTGTACGTCCGGAGCGGCCGTGCTGTCGGCGCACTTCGTTTTCCAACGATTTCCGGTGTCCGGATGGCGGCTGGGATGCGCCCTTACCGCGGCGCTCCTGATCGGCGGGAACACGGCGGTCGTTCAGTTCGCCACCGCCGGACAGCCGTACGGGTTTTGCCTTGTCCTGATCGTTGCGGCCTTCAACTGCGCGGTTTTGGCCGTGGACCGGAGTGGACCGCTCCTGCCGGCCTCGGCCGGGTTTCTTGCCGGCGCAGCGGCGGCCGGCTCCCTGTTGACCGCGCCCGTCGCTCCCGTGCTGCTGATTTGGATCCTGCTCTGTAATCGCTCCGGAAGCCGCCTGTCCAAGTTCGCGTGGTTCTTTGCGGGGGCCCTGATTTCCTGGACTCCGGTACTCTGGCTTTTCCTGCGAGGCCCGCGCCAGGTGTTTTTCAACGTGATCGAGTACATGTTGGTGCATCGCCGGGCAGGATGGATCGGCGCGACCCGGCACGACTTCGAAGTGATGGCCTCGTGGGTCGATTCTCCGCAAGCCCTGACTCTGGGCCTGCTGGCGGCGGCCGGATTGTTTCTCACCGCCAGGGACGCTCGCAACCGCCGCTGGCGGGCCGAGCTGCATTTGTGTTTGTGGCTGGCGGCAGCCCTGGGGGTTTACGTCTCCTGCGCGCACCCCACTTTTGCGCAGTACTACATTTTCGCCGCGCCGTTCCTCGCCATAGCGGCATCCGCCGGTCTGTACGAGGTGGGTTCGCGGCTGGGCAGCCGGCCGTTGTGGTCCGTAGTAGCAGTGGCGACGCTGGTGAGCGGAGGGCTGGCCAAGAGGTTGTATGAAGAAGGACGCGACGACTTCTTCTGGCGCGACATGGAAGCGGTTGCCAGAAAGGTGGAGGAGGTTACGCCGCGCCACGCGGCGTTGTTGGCCAGCGAGGAGCACGTCTATTTTCTGACGCGGCATCCGCCGCCCCCGGGCATGGAAGTGGAGGACTCTCATAGCATCTCACTGCCGCCCGCCGACGCGGCCCTGCTCCACCTGGCGCCCAGAGACGAACTACGGAAACGGACAGAAGCCGGGGAGTTCGACACCGTGGAAATCTGTGAGGAGGACCAGGAGAGAGTCCAGGCGCTCGGGCTGGGGCGGATCTATGCCCGCTCCGTTGAGATCACCCCGTGCTACGTGTTTTGGCAGCGGATCGGCGGCGCGCGGCGCGCCGCGATCGCAGGCCGCGCCGGCCCCCCCCGCGTTGCATTGGGGTTTAAGGCCCGATACCCTCAATGTTTCACATGAAGCGACATTGGGAATCCCTGTTGCGGCCGCTCGCCCGGGCCGTCTGGTGGTATCTCGGGCTGGTTGTCCTGCGCGAGACGGTGCGGATAGCCGGCGGCTACTCCATGAGCGCGATGCTGCGGTTCCTGGATTTCTCCAAAACCCACGGCAGTCCGTGGTACGACGCCGCTTTCCTGGCCGGCCGAAAGACTGTTTTGAATATTATCTGCGTATACATCTGACTGTGAAATTCCGGTTAATAATCTTAGTACCTTTGAAGCTCACGACGGGGAATCCGTGATCGCCACCGTGCTGACGGTGGGCCCGATCCTCTGGTTCTCCCCGTTCTCCATGCTCGTCATGGCCGTTACCGGCGTCTTGTTTGTCGGCCTCAACTACAGGCTTTACATCAGCACCGAGCCGTACCGCGTGGCGCGGTGCGATTGGCAGCGCGAGGACTGGCAGGTGAGCAGCGATTATGTGCGCGGTCTGCCGGCCGTCCTGATGGCGAACCGCACGGCTTTCGCGCAGCGCGAATACGAGGCCATCCAGGACCGAATCGCGGCCAGTACCGTCGAAGAGTACCGTTGTGAGGTTTTCCGCTACGGCCGCTGGCGCGAGCGCGTCGTGGCCTGCGCCCACGTCGCCCTGATCGCCATCTGGCTGCACCAGCTGCGGAGCCACTCCCTCACGGTAGTGGACTGCATTTACGTTTGGAGAATCTCCGAGGATCTTCTGGTGTACCTGGAGGGCTACTCCGGCTTTTTCGAACAGTTCCTCGGCAACCTGGAGCCGGTGAAACGTTACTTCTCCTTCCTGGACGAGACTGCGGACGAGAAGCGGAGCGAGCCGGCGCCTGCCGTGCGTCCCGAACCCGCGAGCATCCGGATCGATCTGCAGGAGATCGCCTTCCGCTATGACGACCGCACGCCGTGCCTGGAGGGCCTCAGCGCGACCATCATGCCCGGAGAGGTTGTGGCCATCGTGGGGACAACGGGCTGCGGCAAATCGACGCTCGCGAAGGTGATCTGCGGTCTGCTCGAACCCGCTTCGGGCGAAGTCCTGATCGGCGGCCGGAGCGCGCGCACGTGGTGGTCGCCGGCGCAAGTGCGCTCGCTGATCGCCTATGTGGCGCAGTTGAACGAGGCCGACTTCTTCGCCCGCTCCATCGCCGATAATATCCGTTTCTCCGTGCCCGATGCTCCCATGGAGAAGGTCATAGACGCGGCCCGGGCCGCCGGACTGCACGATGACATTCTCAAGCTGCCGGAACAATACCAGGGCGTGCTCGGCGAGGGCGGCTGCACCCTTTCCGGAGGGCAGCTCCAACGCCTTCTGATCGCGCGCGAGCTGCTCAAGGATGCGGCCGTCTTCATACTTGACGAGCCCATGACCGCGCAGGACGTCGTCACCGAGGAGCAGATCGTCCGGACGATTGCGCCGCGCCTGGCGGGCAAGACCGTGATTGTGATCTCGCACCGCCTTTCCGCCGTGCGCGGCCTGGTCGATCGGATCCTGGTGATGGACGAGGGGCGCATCGTCGAATCCGGCTCTCCTCGCGCCCTCCTGCGCGTGCGGGGGCGGTATTTTCAACTCGCCCGCGCCCGCCGGGACAGGCGCGGCGGCGCCGGCGTCCAGGAACTTGGCGCCGCCTCCGCCTTGTCGCATAATCTGTAGACATGCGCTCGTTTCCCGCGGAATTCTCGGACCTGCTGAACTCGAAAGGGCGGAAATGGATGGCCGATCACACTGCCGGCAGCCGTCCTCCCGCGCGGAACGGGTTCTTCGAGCTGATCGACGGCATTATGGACCCTGCCACGGCCCGCTCCTGCATCGGTCTCCTGGACCGGAGCCTCTATCCGCTGCTCCGGCCCTATGTGGACCGGATTCCGCGCGGTTCCATCAGCGGCATGACCCGAAACTACTCGGAGTCGCTGCCGAAAACCATGTCGATGAAAACCTGCATCCTTCTCTCCCGGCGGTTTCGGGAATTCGAGCCGGCCGAGGCGATCGGACTCGTTTCCATGCTCCGGTCCGGCAGTCTTCGCGAGTTCGCGGAGGCGTCCACCGGCTTGCGGCTGGAGCGGCCATCCCCGCAGGTGATCCTCTACGAAAGCGGCGACTATGTGGGTCCGCACAATGATCATCATCCCCAGAACGACCGGGTGAAGAACGGCTTCGTGGACTTGCACATCATGTTCGGCAACGATGCCGTCGAACATCAGTGGCTGGTCTACGAGGAGGAACGCCACCTGAAAAAGATTCGGGACGTCAACCTGAAGGGTGGCGTGGCGGTGTACCGGCTTCCCTTCTGGCACTACACCACTCCGCTCGCGGCGCGGCCCGGCCGGGAGAAGCAGGCGCGCCGCTGGCTCCTGCTGGCTTCCTTCGAAATCGCACGGCGCGTCGGGCGCGCCGCTTAAATCTATTGAGTTTCGAACCCCGAAGAGATTAAGATATGACGGCGGTCATCTTGATCGCAAAAAAAGTTCAAGGGAGAATCAATCGCATGAAGAGCGCAACCAAGAAATCGACGAAGACGTCCTCGCAGTCTCCGGCCAAGAAGTCGAAGTCCGCGCCGGCCAAGAAGGGCAAGAAGTAAACGGGGGCCGCCTTTTCGGCGTCCCAGGGAAAGCCGCCCCGCCCGAGCAGAGCCGTAACCGTGACGGGGCTGGCTTTTCCGCGTGACGCGGAGCACGCTTCAGAACCCGTCTGGGTGGGACAGGCGGTTTCGCCTGTGTCACCGTTGGCTCGCCTCCTCGCGGAACGGCGCCCCGCTCTCATACAGCGTAAGCCGGGCCTTCAGCGCCTCCGCCAAGGGCTGTTTTGTCTGCGCGGTGGCTAGCGCCAGAGCCTTTCGCGCCGTCCCCGCCGCGTCGGCGAAACGGCCTGCTTCGGCGTAGGCCGCGGCGAGCGTATCCAGCGCCGCGGGATCGCCGCCTCCCGAGAGGGCCGCGGCCCGCTCCGCGAATTTCACCGCCTCGCCGCCGTTCCGTACCGACGGCTCCGGCGCCGTCGATAAAACCCAGGCCGCCTGGCGCAGAACCGCCAGGTTGTCCGGCTCCAGGCGGAGACCGTTGCGCCACTCCGCCACCGCGTCCGCCATCCGTTTTTCCAGGTAGTAGGCGTTGCCGAGGTTGAAGTATGCCTGCGCGAAACGGCGGTTCAACTCCACGGCCCTCGTGAAATGGCCGATGGCATCTTCGGGCCGCCGCTTTTGCATCAGCGCGGCGCCCAGGTCGTTGTGCGCCTGGGCATCGCTCGGGTCGAGTTGCAGGGCCGCCTCCAATTGCACGATCGCTTCGTCCGGGCTGGCCTTTTCGAGGAGCGCCAATCCCAGGTTGTAGTGGGCCGCGGCATCGGCGGGGGCCAGGGCCACGGCGCTGCTCAGGCGCGCGATGGCCTCCTCCAGGCTACCCTTCCGCAAAAGCGCGATGCCCAGGTTCCGATGCACTTCCGCATACTCGCTGTTGGCGGCCAGGGCGCTGCGCCAATGCGGGATGGCTTCGTCCAGATTCCCCGTCCTGGCCAGCGCGAAGGCAAGGTTGTTCTGCGCCTTGGCGTCGTTGGGATTGATGGCCAGCGCGGCATTCCACTGGGAGATGGCCGCTTTGTACTCGCCCTTCTCCGCGAGGGCCCAGGCCCGGTCGAAGATCGTGTAGAAGTCCGCCGCCGGCGCTTCCAGCCTCAAGAACCCGTCTTGCGGGATGTTGATGAACTCCGGAATGTTGACGGCGCGGTTGGCCGCCGCGACGTTGTCGATCAGGATGGCCGGGCTGTCCTCGCCGTTCTCGTCGATGTGGGTGAGGTACATCCTGGTGTACGGCGAGCTTCGTTTGGAAGAGAATACCAGCCAGCGGCCATTCGGAGAGAAACTGTGCCAGGAGTTCATGGGCAGGGCGTTGCAGTTCATCCGCCGCGCCGCGCCGCCCGCCGCCGGAACGATGTAGAGCTGGCTGTCCGGGCGCATGAGCAGCCCGTTTTTGGCCTGGACGAAGACGATCCAGCGCCCGTCGGGAGAGACTTTAGGAAACGAATTGCTCATGCCGTTCGCGGATGCCCCCACGATCCGCTCGGCCCGCCCACCCTTCCCGTCGTTGAAAGGAACCCGGTAGAGGTCGTACTTTACCTGGGCTTCGTTGGGGTCGTTGGCGTACTCCGCCATGGGGCGCCCTTCCGGGTAAGCATCCTGCGCCTCCGCCCGGGCGAACACGATGTAACGTCCGTCGGGGCTCCACACCCCGTTCGTCTGGACGTACCGCGGGTCGTCCGCGCCCGGCAGCGACTGCCGCTGTCCGGTCGCCCGGCTGTACCAGGCCAACGCCCCGCGGGTCGCGTAAAACACCTGGAGGAAGCGGTAGTCTTTGAAGTTGGCCACGTAGTAGTTGCGGCTGAGGTCCTTTTCCGCTCCGACAGTGGTGACCACATACTGCCCGTCGGGCGAGACCTGGGACATGAACCCGACCCTCATCCTGCCCGCGGGCTGCTCGTTGAAAGAGTTCCACGAGATCACGTCTTCATTCCGGATGGATGTGCGCGCGTGCACCGGAACAATCGCGTACAGACCCTTGTCGTTCTGCGGCCCGTCGAGATCCATTCCCAGCGTTCCGCCGTCGGCGGAGAAGGAGTGGCAGTTGGCGCACGCGTGCATGCCTTCGAGGAGCAGCCGGCTGCGCGGATCGCGGAGGTAGCGCAGCCGCCAGGCAATGAGGGGAACGGCGCTCTGGGCCAGCGGCTTGATCACCCCCTTTTCCAGTTCGGAGGGCATCAGCGGAACGTCGCGATAGAAGATCGGCGCGCCGACCGGATCTTTCGAGGTGCGGATGGAGACCGCGCCCCTCGATGTCTGCTGCCGGAGCGCCTTGTCCCGGAAGCCCGTGATGGTGATCCTGGCCGGCCGCTCCAGGGAGCGCTTCTTGATCGCCGCCCAGACGCCCTCATCCGGCGCCCAGCTCCACGCCGCAGCCTCCCGGGGAGTCAGCGCGGGCGGTTCATTGGTTGTCGAGATCGCGCGCGGATCGATGTCGCCGATTCGCGGCCGCCCGGCCGCCGCTTTCACGCGAAGCCCCGGCGCCCCGTCGCCGAAGTCCACATCCATCTGCCACGCCCTGGCGTCCGGGGCGGAATCGCGCCAGCGGAATGTCGGGGGCGTGATCTCCGGGGGGAAGATAGAGCCGTCCGCCGGATAATCAATGGCGATCGGAGCCGAAGAACCGGATCCCGGATCGCCGGTCAAAGCCGGGATGCCGGCGGCGATCCCGAAAATGACGAGAACGGCTCCGCGTTGCCTCATCGCCAGACCCTGGTCCCTGCCCAACCGGATTTTAGCTCTTCCCGTGCGCGGCGACCTGGCCGGATGCCATCTCGAGTTTGTAGTACATGAAATCCGAGGCGGCTCCCGCCCGCAGGTGCGGATACAAGTCGAGGTGATTCGTACGTCCCGGATCGATCAGCTCACCGATGTGGATGCAAAGCCCGGCGAGATCCACCCCGGGATTTCCGAGATCGATATCGAATTCGGCGTATTCCAGTCCTGACGATCTGTGCGTCCCCACGACGACCTGCATGGACCGTTCGGAAACGGGCTCGCGAAAGCTCTCGACGGAGTAGTCTCCCGGAGAACCGCCGAAGATGGAAGACAGCGTTTGGGCATGCGCCGGGTGGACCGGGGCGGGATCCTTCCAGTCCGTCATCGAACGTAATTTCGGAAGTAGCCCGGCCCCCTTGACGTCGATGCGGTCCACATCGGCCCAGTGGATGGATTCGATAAGGGGGCACAGCGATTCGCCGGGCCGGGCCGAGGGCAGCGACCGCGCCTTGGCGAGCAGGTTGAGCAGGCAGGCCTTGCGCGCGAGGCGCGGCAGCGGCTGGCTCAACCAGGTCAGGGGGTCCATGGCGTCGATTTGGGAACCCTGGCGCTCGCAGACGGCCCGGGTCTCGGGGTCCCACTCCGCGGGATCCGCCAGCGCGAACTGGAACCCCGGAGAGGCGATGTTCAATTGGACCGCCGCTTCGCCATTCTTCGGAATCTCCATCCTGGCGGTCGCGTTCCGGATCGGCGTTTCGCTGACGAGGAAACGCAGATCGTACTGCCCGGCCGGGAGCGACTCCGCGGGTCTACGCTTGCCGCCTCCGGAAATCACGAGCGAGTTGCCGTCGCGGGTGCCGCCGGGCAGGAGTGCGCCGTTGATGAACCGCTGAATCGCCTCGTTGCGATCGCTCAAGAGTTCGCCGGCAGGGATAATGAGCAGCCAGCGCGTGTTCCAGACGGAGCGTCCGATCAGCCGGTAGTTGCTGATGACTTGGTTAGCATCGAAGGTGCCGCTGTCGTTTTGGGAGTTCGAGCTACTGAGGGATAGGCTCGTGCCAGCATCCCTGACGAGCACGGTCCCGTTGTTCACGACGTGGTTGACGGCC
>JAIQFU010000128.1:5835-16572 GCA_020073115.1 Terriglobia bacterium | reverse complement strand
AGATGAGGCCGAAGTAGGCGGCGGCGACGCCGGCGAAAAGCGCCACGGCCGGCAGCGCCTTGCGCCACCGCGCGGGCCGATACGCCACCGGCAGGATCAAGAGGGGCGCCACGAGCGCGGCGGATTCCTTCGAAAACAGCGCCAGCGCGAAGGCCGCCAGCGCCCCCGCCAGACAGCGGGTCCGGGTGCACCCCGATTCAATCCACGCCACCCAGCAAAGGAAAGCGGCCAGGCCGAACGTGAAGACCAGGAGCTCGGGCAGGGCCGCGTACCAGATGACGGCCTCCTGGTGTCCCTCGTAGACGGCGAAGAAGGCCGCGGCGAATGTGGCGGTCCGCCAGCCGACCGCGGTCCAGGCGCCCAGCAGCAGAACCAGCCAGGTGTTGACCACGTGGAGCGCGATGCCCGACAGGTGGAAGGCGAAGGGCGAAAACCCGGCCAGCAGTTCCGTCCAGTGCGTGAGCAGCAGCGACGTGGCGCGGGTGCGGTAGAGCGGGTCGGCGAGGAGCGCCGGCCAGCCCGAGACCGGGCCGTATTGGCGCGACAACAGGACCTGGAGGTGGTCGTCGGAAATCAGCGGCAGCCAAAGAGCGCGCAGGTACGGCAGCGCCGCCAGTCCGGCGAGGGCCGCCAGGATCTTCCAGTTGGGGTAGGCATCGCGCCCGAAAGTTTCCTCCGCGGCGGAAAGCTTCACTTCTTCTCTCCAATGAGAATGAGCGATTGGCCCGCGGGAAAATTCAGCCCCGCCCCGATCCACGCGGATTCGAGCGCCAGGGGGAGATAGAGCAGCCGGTCCAGCCAGCCGGGGACCGGGGCCGTGCCGCTCGCGGGAGCGCTGCGCATCAGGGGTTCCCAAACGCGGAAGCGCGCCAGGGCCACCGGCAGGAGCAGCGAGTTCGCGTAGGTGCAGCGGAGAATACGGAACCCGTGCCGCTCCGCCGCGCCGGACAAGCGCCGCCGCGTAAACCGCTGGCGCTCGCCGGCGAAGGCCGAATGGCGGCTGCGGAGCATGTCCAGGGCGGAGACGCGCAGCACGAGCTTTCCTCCGGGCGCCAGAACGCGCGCGAACTCCGCCAGCGCCCGGGCTTCGCCGCCCTGCTCGAAATGCACCAGCACGTCCAGGCACAACAGCAGGTCGAAGCGCGCCGGGGGGTACGGAAGCGAAGCGATATCGGCCTGCACGAGGCGCCGGGCGCCGGCGCGCCGCCCGCACGAGAGGCCCTCCCACGAGAGATCGGCCGGAAACACCTGCCAGCCGTACCGCCTCTCGGCCAGACCCGCGAAGTAGCCCGTCCCGCAACCCGCTTCCAGGACCCTCTTTGCGCCCGCCGCGATTTTCATAGAGTCGAGCAGCCGGAAAAGGATCCTCTGCATGCCGCGGAACCACCACAGCTCCCGCTCCGCGCGGACCAGGGTGTTGAACTCGAAGGGGTTCATCCCGCGGCCGCGGGCTCGAGCGCTTCGGCCTCGCGAGCGCCATGCGACGGCTGTGCCGCGTCCGAATCGAGATATTGGCGCAGGCGCCGCCCGTAATATTCGAGTGTGCGGCAGGCGCCGTCGCCGATGGTGGTGGAAGGCTGCCAGGCGAGTTCCTGCCGGATCCGCGTCCCGTCCGTCCAGTAGCTTCCGATGTCGATGGCCTTCCTCCCCTCGGGGAACGGAACCAGGCGCACGGCCGAGCGGCCGCCGGCCCGCGCAAAGCAGCTTGCGATTTCCGCCAGGGATAGCGGCTCGGCCCCGCCCACGTTATAGATCCTGGAAGGAAGCCGCTCGGCTGCCCCGGCCGCCAGGAACGCGTCCACCACATCGTCCACGAAGACGGGGTCCCGGAGCTGCCGTCCGTCGCCGTAGACCAGCAGCGGCTCTCCCAGCAGGGCGGCCCGCAGGTACACCCCCATGAATCCCTGGCAGGAAAGGCGCAGGGCCATGCGGGGACCGTATACGTTTGTAAGGCGCAGGATTACGGCATCCACGTCGCCCAGACGGCTGAGCAGAAGATGGTACCGCTCCGCGGCCAGCTTATGGATGCCGTTGAAGTCGATCGTATCCAGGGGGTGCGACTCGTCCACGGGCAGGCGGGTCGGTCTTCCGTACACCTGCCGCGTGCTGGCGAAGACGATCCTCACGCCGGGCCGGGCGCGCCGGCAGGTCTCCAGAAAACGGAGGTTCGCCACCGCGTTCAGAGCCAGATCGCGCTCGGGGCAGCGCATGCTTTCGGTGTGGCTGATCTCCCCGGCAAGGTTGAAAATCACGTCGCACGCGCGGATCTCGGCTGCGAAATCCTCCGCCTCGGCCAGGTTGAGCGGGATAATTCGCACCCGGTCTCGCAGCGGCGCGATGTTATACACATTCGCCCCGCACCCCGGTTCCGACGAATCGACGATCGAAACCGAGGCGCCCAGCTCAACCAGCCGGACGGCCAGGTTGCTGCCGATGAAGCCCAAACCTCCCGTTACGATAACGCGCCTGCCTCGAAAGGCATTGCGGTCACTCACCCTATCACCTATTAGGTCCTTTATAGGTGAAACGCGGCGGCGCAACAATACAGCAAAATCACTAAATTACGAATCAGGGCCGGCCCGCATAGAACGACCGGACGCACTCGGCCGCGCGGAGGACGTCACCATCCGCCATGCCGGGCCAGAGGGGCAGGGAGACGATTTCGCGGCAGGCCCGCTCGGCCTCGGGCAGGTCGGGGTGGAGGCCGCCATCCTGGAACGCGGGCTGGAGGTGCAGCGGTACGGGATAGTGGACGGCTGTGGCGACGCCGCGCTGCTCCAGGTATTTCCGGAGCCGCTGGCGGCGCTGCGCGCGAACGACGAACAGGTGGTATACCGACCCGGCGCACTGCCGTACGGGTTCGATTCCCGAGCAACCGGCCAGCGCCTCGTGGTACAGCGCGGCAAGGCGGCGGCGCTGCTCGTTGCGCGCCCGCAGGCGCGGCAGAAAGACCCGGAGAAAGCAGGCCTGCAACTCATCCAACCGGGCGTTGACGGCGGGCTCGCGGCTCACATGGTTCGCGGTGCGGGCGCCATCGCGGAGAAGCCGTACTTTGGCCGCCGCAGCCGCCCGGTCTGTCGCAACCGCTCCGCCGTCCCCCAGGCAGCCCAGGTTCTTGGTCGGGTAAAAACTGTATGCCACGTACGGGGAGAAGGCCGTCAGCGGCCGCTCTCCGCACCGCGCGCCGTGAGCCTGGCAGGCATCCTGCACGAGAACGGCGCGCAGGCCGCGCGCCAGCCTGGCGAAAGCCCGCATGTCGCAGGGCTGGCCATACAGATGCACCGGTATGATGGCGGCGGTGCGCGTGGTGGCGCGGGAAGCCACTTCGGACCAGGAGAGCAGAAGCGAATCCCGTTCGATATCCGCGAATCGCGGCTTGCAGCCCGCCGCCAGGATGGCCAGGCCGGTGAACGGAGCCGTCAAAGGACTTGTGAGAACCTCCCGGCCGCTGCCGCCCAAGCCCGCCGCGCGCAGGCAGAGTTCCAGCGCGGCGGTGCCGCTTCCCACACCGGCGGCGTGCGCGGCGCCCGTTTCGGCGGCGAACTCGCGAACGAAGGCCGCAAACTCTTCGCCAAGAATGAACCGCCCGCGCTCGAACACCCGGGCAAGCGCGCCGCGCCATTCGGCCTCGGTCTCCCGCAGCAAGGGACGGAGGTCGGTGAACGGAATCTGGGCAGGCGGTTGCAGAAAGCTCACCATAGCAAGGGTACACGGCCGGAAGCGACAGATCCGCGAACGACTACCACACGTCGAAATCCGCGGTACGCGTGGCCGTCCTTCCGGCCGGGTCGGCGGCTTTCACCTCCAGCCGGTACTCGCCGGGAGCGAGGAATTGCACCGGCAGCTTCAGGCCCAAGGCGATCATGGACGCTCCCTCCCCCAGGTACTTCGTGGCATCGGCCGTGGGGCCCGAATCCCACTTCGGCTCCCCGGTAGCGCGTTCCAGCACCCGCTCGCTGACGATCAGGTCCGGGGCTCCCGGCGCGCCTTCGGCGGCGGCCCGCGGCTCGTACATGACGAAATACACCGCCACCCGGTCCGTCGGCCGGAAGCGCCTGGCGCCGGCGAGAGGATACTCGTAATCCTGGGTGACCAGCGGCCCGGATCCGCCGTCGAGGTCACCGCTCCGGTCCGGTTCCTCTTCTGGCAGAACCTCGCGATACTCCTTGCTGAAGCCAATTCCGCTGAGGGCGAACTGCCCGGCTTCGCGCCGCTCGATGTGGAGCGGGGCGTCTACGCTCCCGATCTCGTCTCCCTCGGAGCGGAACACAAGCTGCAAGTTGTACTGCCCCGGCGCAACGTCGAATTGGTCCTCGTAGACGGGCGCGTTCTTCGCCGTATTGGAAAACCATGCGGCCAGGGTCCCGTCCGGCGCGTAGACGCTTCCGGTCACAACCACCTCGCCACTCTCCGCGCTCCTGGCGGGGATCTCCGCCGCCACGCGCACGCGGGTCATTTCCCCCGCCGAATAGAAGAACGGCGCCTGCACCCGGAGGCTTCCGGCGCGCGTTTCCCCGGCGGGGGCCATGAACTGGTGGATCACGGACTCCAGCAGGGCATCCAGGCCGCTCGCCGGGATCTCCAACGCGCGGTTCCTGGCAGAGATCCGGCCTTCGCCGTCGCGGACCACCACGCGAATCAGATAACTGCCGGCGGGCAGATCGAAACTGGTCCGTCCCGTGAATCCCGATTCGGCTTTCTTCGCCACCGTCTCATCCTTCAAGCGCAGGTTGAAATGCTGCTGCTGCCCGGCGACGAGGTTCCCGTCGCCGTCGAATACCGAGGAGACGACGGTCACCTCGTCGCAGTTTCTGTCGTCCACCTTCCGGAAGCGCAGGCCTTTCAGGGGCACGCGCGCCAGCACGGCCAGGCGGGCGTTGCGGCCGCGGGGCCGGAAGAACTGCGCGCCCACCTCCACCGGAAGCTCGTTCAGCTCGCCCCGGGAGAACACGGCGTCGTAGATTTCCTGCTTGGCCTGCTGCGCCGGGTCGGCGACGCTCTTGGGCGCAAAGTAGCCCTTGCGCGCCTCCGGTGTAACCCCCTTGGCGTCCGTGAGCGCGACCTTCAGGTTGTGGTACTTGCCATCCATTTTGAGGTTCAGCGGGGAGAAGGCGAGGAGGTAGACGTACTCGGGCGCGGCGGCCACCTGCTGGAGGCCTTCATCGAGATCGTTATTGTTCTGAAAGAAGCGGCCGCCGGTACCGGATGCCAGTTCGGCCAGAATGTTGGCCTCCAGGCTGGCGCTGGCGCGCTCGATAGAGGATTTGACGCGGAGCGCGTCCATGCTGATCGTTCTCTTGCTGGCGTCGAGGCTCGGATCCACCCACAGCCCTCGGGCGTCGATGGCGCTGATGACCACCCCGCCGCGGATGGCGCGGTCGATCAGGTCGGACTCCTCCGGCAGAAGATCGGGAGCCAGAAACCCGGGCGAGGCCAGAACGATGCTGCGCTGCCCGGGCAGAGAAGACATGCGCCGGATCACATCCCGCACGACGTTGAAAGCCACGCGGGTCTGCAGTTCTCCCGCTTCGAGCACCTGGCGGGCGTGCTGCTGCACCATCATGACCGCGACGTCGCGCTGGATCCCGGGGCTGCACACCAACAACTCCGAGATGGCGGCGTCCAGCGCTTCCTGGTCGTGATGGTTCAGGATCAGGTCGGCCTGATAGAAACCGATGTCCGGACAGTCGAAACCCGACTGCCCGCCGCCGATCGGGCGAGGCATCAGCTTCTTGAGGGTGGCGTCCAGCCTGTCCCGGTCGCTGGTGAACTCCAGCATGGTCTGCCCGGAGGTGGTGTAGATGGCCGCGCGGTCGCCGGGCCGGAGCGAGGCGCTAAAATGCCGCGCCGCGGCTTGGCGGATGCGTATCAGGTCTTCGATCTTCAGGTGCAGATCGTCGAACAGGTAGGCCACGAAGCGGTCCGGCATGGCGGTGGGAGGGGGGCCGCCGGCCCGCGCCGGCGCCGTCTGCTTTCTTTGGCCTTCGGCTCCGCCGATCCGCTCTACCGAGAATTTGGCGATCTCCTGCGGCTTTCCGTTATCGAAGAGCTGGAAACTCTCCCGCCGCAAGCCGCCCACGGGCTTCCCCTTGTTGTCGCGCACCACCACCGGGACCGTCACCAGGTTGACGGAAGTCTTGAACGTCGCAGGCTGCTCGGCCGGGCGCTGTTGCGCCGGCGCGGCGGTGAGCAACGCGAGGAGTGCGGGGAGGAAGCGCATTTCGGTTTTCGAAACTGACGACTCACGACTGACGACTGTTTTTTACCACACCTCAAAACCCGCCGTGCGCGTCGGACTCCAATGATAGCCCACCGCGCCTAACGGATCGTGTTAGAGTGGTTGACGCCAAAAAACTATGCGCGCGTTACTTGGATTTCTCCTCCTCGCGGCGTGCCCCGCGTTTTCCGCCGATGCGGATTTCAACGGCCGGTGGGACATCACCACGAAAACCCAGCCTCGGCCTCGGGCCTGGTGGGTGGAATTGACCGGCGTGGGGACGCCCAATCCCTCGGGAAAGTTCGTGAGCGCCTTCAACGGCGACATGAACAAGATCGATACGATCACCGTGGCCAACGGCGAACTGCGGTTCGTCATCAATGCCCCCCGCGCCCGGGATACGGCCAAGCAGCAGCGGAACGCCGTGTATACCGCTCGGCTGGCGGGAGGCAAGCTGGAAGGCGCGTACCGGCCGGAAGGTTCCGAAAGGCCGCCCGTAGAGTGGGTGGGGGTCCGCGCCCCGGTGATTGCCGAGAAGGATGACGGCTCGTGGAAAGAGGGCAAGCCCATTGAGTTGTTCAACGGCAAGAACATCTCCGGGTGGAAGGCGTTGAACCCCGACACGGAAATGAAATGGAGCGTAGTAGACGGCATTCTGCGGAACGCGCCGCCCACCACGGATATCATTTCCGAGCAGAAGTTCTGGAATTTCAAATTGCACGTGGATTTCCGGATCGTGCAGGGTTCGAACAGCGGCATCGGGCTCCGCGGGCGGTACGAGATCCAGGTGTTGGACGATTACGGCCGCCCGCCGAACACCCACGGCGCCGCCGCGTTGTATGCGCGCATCCCCCCTTCGGTGAACGCCAGCAGGGCCGCCGGCGAGTGGCAGACGTATGATATCCGGCTGGTGGGCAGGCAATTGACCGTGGTGCACAACGGGACGAAGGTCCTGGACAAGGTGGAAGTGGAAGGTCTCACGGCAATCGCCGACAACTCCGATGAAGGCGAACCCGGACCGTTCATCGTCCAGGGCGACCACAGCTACGTGGAGATCAAGAGCTTCACGGTCACACCGCTGGTGAAGTAATTTGTGGAATGAGCCTCCGGCATGGCAGGCTGAAAGCTCACCCCACGAATTATTTCTTCCCCGGCAGGCCCGCCGGATTCTCGTGGGTCCGTTCCCTGAACTTGCCTCTCAAGCTGGCGGCCAGCGAGACCGCCGACTCTCCATACTTGTCCCGCAACTTATCCGCGGCGGCGAGTGCGCGCGACCACTTTTCCCTGCGCTCTTCGCCCATGAGGTCCATCTGTCCGGCGCCCTCCGCCCATGACGCCGCATGGACGCCCAGCAGCCGCACCTTGCCTCCGTTCCAGTTCTGGCGGAAGAGCGTGCGGATCTCGTCGCACAACTCGGTATCGATATCGGTCCCGCGCTCGACGGAGTGCGCGCGGGTGATGGTGGAGAAATCGGAATACCGCAGCTTGAGCTGAATGGTGCGCGCCCGCAGACTGTGCTCGCGCAGCCGCCGGCCCACCATCTCGCACAAGCGGGACAGAATGGCTTCGATCTGCCCGAGATCGGCGGTGTCCTCAGAGAACGTGTGCTCGTGACTGATGGATTTCGGCCCTTCGTCCGCGCCGATCTCCGAATCGAACCAGCCGCCGGCGTCCAGCCCGTGCGATTTGCCGGCGAGCGCGAGGCCCCATTTCCCGAAGCGCCGCTCCAGAAAAGCCTCGTCCAGGCGGGCGAGGTCGCCCACTTTGCGGATGCCGAGCGCATTCAGGTTTTTTTCCGTGACCTTGCCGACTCCCGGAACCCTGCGCACGTCGAGCGGGGCCAGAAACGCCGACTCCTGTCCGGGGATGATCCACAGGATGCCATTCGGTTTGGCCTGATCGGAGCTGATTTTCGCCACCATGCGGGAAACCGAAATGCCGATGGAGCAGTTCAGGCCGGTGGCCGTCTTCATCCGCTCGTGCAGCCGGTGGGCGGCGCGCAAGGGCGGCCCATGCAGGCGCTCGCAGCCGGTCATGTCCAGGTACGCTTCGTCGATGGAGGCCATTTCCACCACCGGGGAGAAGGAGCACAGGACCTCGTAGGCCTTGTGGGAGTACTCGCGGTAGCGCTCGGGGTGGCCCTCGACGAAAATAGCCTGCGGGCAAAGCTTATAGGCGGTGCGCAGCGGCAGGGCGGAGTGGACGCCGAACTTGCGGGCGGCGTACGATGCCGCCGAAACCACGCCGCGCTCATTCGGCCGGCCGCCGACTACTACGGGCTTGCCTTTCAGCGAGGGGTCGTACAGCTCTTCCACGGATACGAAGAAGGCGTCCATATCGACGTGGAAGTAGGTGCGCATTCAAGCGGCCGCCAGCCTGCCGGCGCTGCGCACTCCCGACCGGCGACTCACGACTTCCTTTATGTTACGGCTTTCTTCCGGAACTGCCTCAGGCCGAAGGCCAATACGGCGACATCGATGGCCAGCAGGGCCGCGAGGGTCACTACGGCGGGCATGTGCGGCACTTCGGGAGCGATGGCGCCGCGCAGTCCTTCGCTGGCGTATACCAGGGGGTTCGCCAGAACCGCGATCTGCAGCGCGGGGAAGGGGCTGAGTACGCTCCAGGGGTAATAGGCGCAGCCGAACATCATCATGGGCGCCAGCACCAGGCTGAACATCAGCCCGATCTGCGTGGAGCCCACGCTGCAGCCCAGCGCCAGGCCGCCCGCGCCGGAGAACAGCGCCACTAGGAGGCAGATGGCCGCGAACTCCAGCGGATGCCCGAAACTGATCTGCACCCCGGAGCCCATCAGCAGCCAGGCGGCGGGAATGACCGCCAGCCCGGCGACGAGCGCCTGAATCATGCCTGCCACCACCTTCTCCACCGCCAGCCAGCGGATCTCGATGGGGGCCAGCAGCCGGTCTTCGATCTCCTTGGTGAACTGAAACTCCGTGATGAGCGGCATGGCCACCGCCTGCACCCCCGAGAGGACCATGGAAATCGCCATGATGCCCGGCAGCAGCACGTTCTTGTATCGCATCGGCATCATGCCGCTGGTGGTGAGAACGCGCCCGAAAACGAAAACGAACAGGAGCGGCTGCAGGAGGTTCTGCAGCAGCATGGGAACCAGGTTGCGCCGGGCCACGTGCCCGTCGCGCGACAGCATGGCGAAAAACGTTTTCCAGTTCAATCCCGCAGGCTCCTTCCGGTGTGGTGCAGAAACAAGGTCTCCAGGCTGGGCTCGGAGATGTGGACGTCCTGCAGTTCCACGCCTGCCGCCTGCGCGGCGCTCGCCACCCCGGGGATCAGCGAACCGCCGCGGTCGGCGTAGATATCGGCGGCCGAGTGGTCGCCCGAGCGGACCTCGCGCACGCCGGGGAGCGCCCGGATCTCGGAGAGAAACGGCTCCGGGATCCGATCGAAGCGCAGGCGCAGGAGGTAACCGCCGGGGATGGACGCTTTCAACTCCGGCGGCGTGCCCTGGGCGATAATCTTCCCGTGATTGATAATGGCCAGCCGGTCGGCAAGCGTGTCGGCTTCCTCCATGTAATGGGTGGTGAGCACGATGGTCTTTCCCAGGCGGTTGTATTCGCGGACCAGTTCCCACAGCAGCAGCCGCGTCTGCGGGTCGAGGCCGGCGGAGGGTTCGTCGAGAAACAGCACTTCCGGGTTGTGCATCATGGCGCGGGCGATGGAGAGGCGCTGCATCATCCCCCCGGAAAAGGTGCGGACCAGGTGGTCGGCGCGGTCCGTGAGCTTGAATTTCTCCAGCAGCTCCTGGGTGCGCTGATTGCGGTCGCGGGCGCTCTGCCCGAAATACGCGCCGTGGAAAAGGAGAATCTCGCGCGCGGTGAGGGCGAAATCGAGATTCGGCCGCTGCGGCACCACCCCGATGAGCCGCTTGGCGTAGACCTGCTCGCGCCAGATGTCGTGCTCGCCGAGGAAGGCGCGCCCGGCAGTGGGTCTGATCCGCGTGGTGAGGATGCCGATGGTGGTGGACTTGCCCGCGCCGTTCGGCCCCAGCAGGCCGAACACCTCGCCGGGACGGATTTCGAGCGAGATGCCGTCCAGGGCCACGACATCGATCTTCTTCTTGTCCCTGTTCCTGCCTCGAGCGCCCGACCAGGCGAAGCCCGCACCGCGCGCCGCGGTGGGCGGCGGCGTGTCGTAGACTTTGCGCAGATCCTCGGTGCGGATTCCGATTCCCATCTGAATTTCCCCAGAATACACGAAATCAACCTTCGCCGTGTTCTCGGGTCCGATTTCACGTTGCCGCCAAGGTGAAAGCCGCTCGATGATATCCGCGCGGCCGACGCCCGGCGCATGCAGAAGGAGGGATACGCACGGGTTCGGGGGAAGTCTCGCGGGCGCCTGTTGCGGCGCCCGAAAACCTCACCGCCAACCAGAGGCAAACCGGAAGGATGTAGTGCGCGACAGAGCGTTCGCGGCTATCCGGTCAAGCAAGGCTTCGCCCTGTTGCCCGCGCCGCGCTACTGCGCGATGCGCAGCTGGCTCAAAGC
>JAIQFU010000128.1:0-5772 GCA_020073115.1 Terriglobia bacterium | reverse complement strand
AGACCCCTTGGAGCGCCTGGCGGCGGTTTTCCTGGCCGCCTTGACCGGAGCAGCCTTCCGGGCGGATCTCTGATTCGCCGGCCGGGCCGCTTTGGCCGCGCCGGCGGCCGCGGCCCGCCTCGCCGCCCAACGGCGCCGGGTGGCCTCGCTGATTCTCTTCCTGCCGGCCTCGCTGAGTCTCCGTTCGGGCTTTGCCGCTTCCGCTTGCTCCGGCGGCGCCGATTGCTTCTTCGCCTCGGCCCACCGCTTGCGCTGCGCGTCCGCAATCCTCTTGCGGGCGGCGGCGCCCAGTTTGCGGCGTTTGCGCTTCGGCGGTTCGGGCGCAGCGGCGGTTTCCGTGCGGCCGCCGGCCAAGATGGCGCGAAGCTCGGCGATTCTCTCGTCGATGCGGGTCTTCTGGGCTTCGTAGCCCTCGATGGCGGCCGTGATGATATCCGGTGTCAGTTTTGGCGTGGGCATCTGATTCCCTTTCTCGAACGTGCTTCTATATTGACACAAAACGGTCAACCGATTCGGTTTGCGGGATTCGCCGGCCGGGGAGACGCTAAAGAATCCGGCTGCTCCGCCGATAGTGGAGGCGAGTGAGGCGGCATGCCGGTTCTTGAGACGAGATATTTCGGAACAATCGAGTACGAGGAGAGTGCGGTTCTCGAATTCCCGCGGGGTCTGCCGGGGTTCGACGAGCGGCGGCGGTTCGTGGCGACGCGCCTGGCGGCCAGCGATCCCCTGGTTTATTTGCAGAGCCTGGAGGAACCCGGGCTGTGTTTCATCACGGCGCCGGCGGCGGCCGTGGCTCCGGGATACCGGCTGGAGGCCGACGCGGAAGATCTGGAACTGGTGGGACTGCCGCCGGAGCGGCAGCCGGAGATCGGGAAGGAAGCGCTGTGCCTGATCGTGCTGTCGATGCGCGAGACCGGGCCCACCGCGAACCTGCTGGCGCCGGTGATCGTGAACCTGGGCAACCGCAAGGCGGTGCAGGCTATCGCGCAGCGGCCGGGCTACTCGCACCAGCACGCGCTGGAGCCCGAAGAGGCCCCCGTATGCTCATGATGTCGCGCCGCGCGGGCGAGACGATCCTGATCGGCGATGAGATCGAGATCGTGATCGCGCACGTCGGACGGACGCGGGTGAAGGTGGGGATCCGGGCGCCGCGTGAGCTGGCGGTGTTGGCGCGCGAGGTGAAGCTGGTGGGGGACGAGAACCGGGCGGCGGCGGAAGCGGCCTCTTCGGCTGCGTGGCGGGAGGTGGCGGCGCGCTGGAAATCCGCTTCAAGCTTTCCTCTTCCGGGCCGATGAGAACAGTAACCGGCAAGATGCCGGAACGAAAAACTGAAAGGACTTCAGCATGTCGTTCTCCATTCAAACCAACGTAAACTCTCTGGTCGCGCAGGAGAATCTGCGCGTCAACAGCAACTTCCAGAGCCAGACGATCCAGCGGTTGACTTCGGGCTACCGCATCAATTCGTCCGGCGACGACGCGGCCGGCCTGGCCATCGCCAACAAGTTCCGCAGCGACACGGCGGAGTTGACGCAAGGCGTGCGCAACGCCAACGACGCGGTCTCGCAGCTCCAGATCATCGACGGCGGCATGAACAACGTATCGAAGATGCTGGACCGCCTCCGCACCCTGGCGGCGCAATCGGCCTCGGACACGTTCACCGGCAACCGCGACGTATTGAACAAGGAATTCACGAACGTATTGAACGAAATCGACCGGCAGGCGCAGTCGATCGGGCTGGATACGAGCGGGCAGTTCGCCAAGGCGCTTTCGGTGTTCGTGGGCGGCGGCCGCACCCACACCACCGGCGACATTTCCACGGTGAACGGTTCGGTCACGGTGGATCTTTCGGCGTCCTCGGTGGATTCGGCCAGCCTGGGGCTGAAGGGCATGCAACTGGTGGCCGGCAGCGTGGACATCGGCAGCGCCACTTCCGCGCAGAGCGTCTCCAAGCTCATGGCCAACGGCTCGAACACCCACGCGTCGGGAGTGACGGATTTCTACTTCGCCGGCGCGGGATTCGCGGATGCGGCCAAGGTCAAAGTCTCGGTCAGCCTGACGGGCGTGACGGACATCGACACCCTGGTGGCCAATATCAATACCGCTGTCGCAACGGCCGGAAACGGCGGAACCGACGCGGCCAAGGCGTTCAAGGCGGCGGGTATTTCGGCGACGGTCAACACGGACTCCAACGGCGGGAAGCAGGTCGCATTTTCGTCCTCCGCCGGCGCGTTCCAGGTGGAAGCCGGCGACGTGCTGGCCAACGCCTTCATGGGCAACATCACCTCGGGCTCGGTGAACGGCGAAGCGCTGAACACCACGACAACCACGGGCAACGCGACCGGCGGCGTGGCCGCCGACCTTTCCGCCTTATACAATCCCACTGGCAGTAACGCCAAGGTTCAGATCATGGGGGCGGGGATGGATGCTCCCATCAGTATCGCGCTCAGGGGCGACGGTGGGACCACGATCGCCCAGGTGATCGGGAACCTGATCACCGACATAGGGGCCGACGATACGCTGTCGGCCGCGGGCATCACGGCCAGCGGCGGGCAGACGGGCACGGCCTCCCTCGTCTTCACCAGCGCGCGGGGAGAGAAGCTCAGCGTGATGGTGACGGGCGACACCAAGAACTATCTGGGCTTCGGCACGTTCCTGGTGGGCAAGGACTCCGACAACAACCCGCTGGCGGACTACAGCAGCATCGCCGGCACGGGGACTTACGCCAATACCGGCGCCTCGCAGAACTACGGCACGGCGCACTTCCAGTTCTCGATCAACGGCGGAACGTCGACCACGGACATCGGGGTGAACCTGGACGCCGGGGATGCCAAGGCAGCGGCAGTCACGGGGGTCAGCGTCGCTCCGGGGGTCACCGCCAGTTTCGATTTCTACGTGAATGGAGGCGTCAAGAAATCGGTCGGGTTGCTGCTCGGCGACAGTCTGCAGCAGATCGCGGACAAGATCAACGCGGCCGCGGACGGCGTGACCGCGACGCTCGTGGCGGGCGCCCTCACTCTGACCGAGAACTCGGGAGCCACGGGCCACAGCTCCTCGATCCGGCAGGATGCGGCCAGCGGCGTGAACCTGGGCATCAGCACGACAGTGGTTTATGGCGCCGGCCGCACGGAAGCCAGTCTCCTGCAGGAACTCAACGAGAAGATCCAGCTGCCGGCGACCGGCATTCCCGCCTCCGCCGGGCTGAAGGCCACCGGGGACGGCTCCGGGACCATCACGTTCTCCTCGGACACGAACACCAATTTCCGGCTCTCGATTTCCGGGACGCAGACCAACGCCAGCATCGGGTTCGGGGCGGCGAACAACGGACCGACCTCGTTCACGGCGCCGGTAACCGCGGCCGCCGCCAACGCGGCGCTCGTTTCCGGAAACTCCAACACCCTGGACATGGCATTCACCGCCATGCAGTTCGGCAACGACGCCCAGACGCTGACTTTCTCGGCCACGGACAGCTCAGGGGTATTGAAGTCCAACACCCTCACGCTGAAGAACGATAACAGCGCCGACGCGAACGCCCGCAGCGGGCGCAGCATCGACGAAGCGGTCGACTACGTCAATGAGCAGTTGCAGACCTTCGGCGGCACGTTGTCGAAGATCGTGGCGGTGAAGAGCAGGGACACCGACGGCGTGGAGAAGATCAACTTCCTGAGCTCGCTGTCCTCTTTCAACGTGACGGTGGGCTCGTGTCTCAACAGCGAAGGCGTGAACAACGGCGCGGCGGTCTCGAAGGATTCGGACACCATGTCCACGGGCAGCATCAACGTGGCGAACCAGACGTCGGCCAAGCAGGCGGTGGCGGCGCTGGCGAGCGCGGTGAGCTTGCTCGGCACGGCCCAGGCGGCGGTTGGCAAGGGGCAGAACCAGTTGAGCTACGCGGTCGGCCTGGCGCAGTCGCAGATCAGCAACTTTTCCGCAGCCGAATCGCGCATCCGCGACGCCGACGTGGCCAGCGAAGCGGCCAATCTCACCAAGGCCCAGGTCCTGCAGCAGGCTTCCATCGCTGCCATGGCCCAGGCCAATTCCGCGCCTCAGGCGGTGCTCGCACTCCTGAGGGGCTAACCTTAACCGCTAACCGGATCCGGGCGGCGCGCAGGCGCCCCCGGAGACGCAAGGGGACCGGGCCAGCCCGGTCCCCTTCAGGCATTTTATGGCGACCGCAACGAGCGCAATTTTTACGGGCAGCAGCGGGTTCTCCCAGGACCTGTCGAGCGTGGCCAACCGGGCCGTGGACATCGCGTC
The DNA here is from genome assembly GCA_020073115.1 of Terriglobia bacterium. Lineage (GTDB taxonomy): Bacteria > Acidobacteriota > Terriglobia > Bryobacterales > Bryobacteraceae > BOG-224. Next base: position 1,518 of record JAIQFU010000128.1, on the reverse strand, counting down.
CCTGCCGATGATGCAGATGAAGGCCGACCTGACGGAGCTCCAGGACCAGCAGAAGGCCATGAGCGGGCTGGATTCCGGCTTCGCCGCGCTCCAGTCGGCGGTGGCGGGCATCTCCAGCGCCCTCGGCGGAAACTCCTACCTCGCCGAAATCAGCGACGACTCGCTGGTCGGCGCCGCGGTGACCGACGGCGCGGTGGAGGGGGACTATGTCGGCCTGGAAGCCGTCGGCGGGGCTCCATACATACCAGGTGCAGATTGGGAGCGCGAAATATGGCCTGTCGCCGGCGAACGACAGCGCCGAGGCGGTGGCCGCGGCCATCAACGCCAAGGCCGGGGACAAGGTGCGCGCCGTGGCCCTCAATGTCGGCGATTCGGACACGCCGGAATACCGGATCTCCCTGCAGGCCGCATCGCTGGGCAACGCCGGCCTGGCGATCCTCGACAACGGCGCGGCCGCAGCCCAGGACCAGACCCTCGGCTCGTCTGCCAGCTACATCGTGAACAACTCCGGGAAGACGGTCACGAGCAACTCGCGCGCGGTGGCGATCGCCAACGGCTTGACCCTGACGTTGAAGGCCGGGAACGCGAACAAGACCGTCAACGTGACGCTCACGCGGTCCAGCTCCGCGCTGAGCGACGCTCTCCAGGCGTTCGCGACGGCGTACAACGGCACGGTGGCGGCGCTCGACGCGCAGCAGGCGGATGCGGGCGGCGCGCTGAGCGGGCAGTCTGTGGTGCGCACGCTCCAGCAGAGCCTGGCTTCGCTGGCTACGTACCAATCGGATACGGGCTTCAGCGGGATCACCGAACTCGGGTTCGACCTTTCCAAGGAAGGGACCCTCACGTTCAATCCCCTGCTGCTGATGTCCGCGGACATCCGCAATTCGGCCGGCGTGACGGCGTTCTTTGGATCGGCCACGAGCGGCGGGTTCCTGAAGTTCGCCACCACGGCGCTCAACGGCGTGGAAAGCGCCGCCAGCGGCACGCTGAAACTGGCCGAATCGGCGACGGCGTCGCAGATCTCGGAGATGAACGGCCAGATCGCGGACCAGCAGGACCAGGTGGACCGGCTGCACCAGCAGTTGCTCCAGAAGCTGTCGGCTGCCGACGCCGCCATCTCCGTCATGGAACAGCAGTATTCGTATTTGAGCAGCATGTTCCAGGCGATGCAAAACGCCTCGCAACAGTACGCGTGATAGCTATGGACCAGGAAGCATTCCGGCGAGCGTTCGCCTCGGGAGAATTCGGCCAAGCGCAGCAGCTATGGGGCGAGTACGCCGAGGATCTCCGGCAAGCCATCATCCACGGGACAGCGCGGGCGCGCATGCTGGAGGAAGCGGCGCAACTGGTCGAGTGGGCGCGCCGCTCGGCGAAGGCCTACCGCGCCCACTCCGCCGCGCGCCTGGATGAAGCGCGGGCGGCGGCCGCCTATGCGCAGCCAGGGGCAGCGCCGCCCGGTCGGATCCGGGCTTTACTGTAGCGGCCGCCGGGTACTGGTTCCCGGTGGCGTGCGCCTTT
>JAIQFU010000127.1 GCA_020073115.1 Terriglobia bacterium | reverse complement strand
GGGGTGGCCGGTCAGGCGGGCATATTCGGCCATGATCGCCGCCGGATCGGGCGAGACGATAAAGAAGATATCGAGGGGCAGGGCGGCGGCCGGCGAGGCGGGCTGAAACCTGCTCTCGGGGCCGCGGAAATCGAAGCTCCCGTACGGCTGGTGGACGAACAGGGCCCAGCCCGCGGCGCTCACGATCCAGGGAATCGGCAGCCGTCCGCCGTGCGTCCGGAGCTGGTATCCTCCCTGACCGCTGCGCATGCGGTCCAGGGAACCGCGGCGGTCGAACTGCGGACCGCCCTCCCCCAGGCCGAACAGGGGCGCGTCTCCCGTGGCGAACGAAACCGCGCCGGAGGGGGCGTCGATGCCGATCCGCTGGATTTGGCGGCCGCCGCTTTCAACGGTAAACGCGAGCGAATCGGAGGCGACCCGAATGAGCCCGTCGCCGCACTTCACGGCCTGCCGCGGCGGCGCGCCGCGCCACCGGGCTACGGGCGCGCCCCAGGATTCCTGGACGAGCGAGCCGTCACTCGGGACAGCCGCCGGCCGGCCTTCCTTGAGGGGGAGAACCGTGAGACGAAACGTATGCCGGCTGATGGAGGCGATCTGGAACTCGACGTCCACGCCGGCGATGCGCAGGGGGGCCCCGGCCGCAGTTCCGCCGCGGGCCGCCACCAGGGCCGCGCTCCAGCGGGCGAGCCACCCGCGCCGGGAGACAGACTGATTCTCGGAATTCACTTGCCAGAGGCCATTATGTCACGTCTCACGGCGGGTGTAAGCGTTTTCAGGCGAACATATGGTTATGACCCTCCGAAGTCTTCGTCCGCTCCTGCTTGTCGCGCTTCTGCCGGCTGCCTGGAGCCAAAGCTTCCGGTTCGGACTCAAAGCCGGTGTTCCGATTACTGAGTACTTCGAGATGGGAAGTTCGACTCCTGGCGCGTATTCCGCCGCAACCCGGCGCTACACCGTGGGAGCCTCGGGCGAGTGGCGGCTGAAGCCCGCCCTCGGCTTCGAGGCGGACGTCCTATACCATCGGATGGGCTACGTCGGGATCGTGAACACGTTCAACCGCGCAAACGGGGATTACAGCAACTCCGCAATCGATGTCAAAGGCAACTCCTGGGATTTTCCGGTTATGGCGAAGTACCGGTTCGGGCGGCCTTATGTGGCGGGTGGGGGCGTGTTGCGGTACGTCGGACCGGTGCGCGGGCGCGGGGAACTGACCACGGGCTCGCTGGTCACAAGGTCCAGCACGACAGTTCCGCTGGATACCACCGAGCCTTCGGAACTGAGGAAGCGGTTCTATCCCGGGCTGACGGCCGCGGGAGGGATCGAAATTGGCGCGGGGAGGCTGCGATTGCTGCCGGAACTGCGGTATACGCGGTGGACGGCAAATATCGGGGGGCCGGGAGCGTCGCTACGGTTCGCGCCGAACCAGGTGGAGTTTCTGCTGGGGATGTTGTTTTGAGATCGTGGCGGGGGCATTGTTGCCGATATCCGGGGCCGGATGGCGGCATGACTGCCGGCACGGCGGGCAAGAATGCCCACGCCACGGTTACCGGTCGATGCTTACGGTCCCCTTCTCCAGCGCAGCGCGGTCCAGCTCCACGCCCAGGCCCGGCTTCGCCGAGGCATGCACGTAGCCGTCTTTTTCCACCCGGAACTTATCGACGACGTACGGGCGGTCGCTGGAGCCTTGCGGGACGGTCATTTCGAACCACACGTTATTCGGCATGGCCAGCTCGCACTGGAAGTGGACGGCGTGGTCGAACGGGCCGCCCCAGTTGTGCGGCGCGCACTCCATGCCGAACAACTCGGCCGTGTGCGCGATCTTCATCCCGCCCGTGATGCCGCCCACGTTATCCACGATGAACCGCACCACGTCCATCGCGCCGCGGCGGATGTACTCGGCGTAGTCGTACGGGGAGAAGATGAACTCGCCGATGTGGATGGGAATGTCGAACGCCTGAGTCAATTGCACCAGGCCTTCGATATCCTTTGTAGGGATGGGGTCTTCGTAAGCCACGTACCCCAGGTCCTGGAGGACGCGGCCTACCTTGAATGCCTCCTCGCGGGTGTATACGCCCACCGGGTCGTTGAGCAGCGTGAAATCGTCGCCGGCCGCTTTACGCACGGCCTTGGCCACTTCGATATCCAGTTTGTAGTCGTGACCGCCGTTGGGCGAGGGAGGGTGGATCTTGTAGGCGGTGAAGCCCTGCTCTTTGATGAGCTTCACCTCGTTGACGAACGCTTCGACGGTGGCGTGGTGCTGGGTGCTGGCATAGGCCCGCACTTTGTCGCGGTAGGCGCCGAGGATGCGGTACACCGGGAGGTTCACCGCCTTCCCCAGGGCGTCCCACAGGCAATTGTCGATGGCGGAAGCGTAGGAGAGTTGTCCGAGGCGGCGCTGCTCGGGAATCCACTGTGCGGTCAGCGCCGGGAGATCGAGCACGCTCTTGCGCGCCAGCGCGCGCCGGGCGTACTCCAGCCAGCCCTGGTTGCTCCAGTTGGGGTGCCAATAGCGGTCCCCCAGCGTGTAGTTGCCTTCGATGCCGCTTTCGGTGATGACCCCGGCGATGCGCTCCGTGCCGCGGCCATTGCGGACGTTGTAGACGCGGACCTCTTTGATGGCGAGGTTCGGCAAGTCGTTCGGTTTGACCCCGACGGCCTGCGCGGCGGCAAGCGCGGGGCTGGCCACGGCGGCGGCGCCGAGAAATCCACGGCGGGAAACGAGCGAGTCGGACATGGGCGCCTCCCTGGGCCGGGCATCCCCGGCCCCTACGCGCGGTTACTGCTCTCCAATAAACAACAAAGATGTTGTCGAAGGCAAGACCAGACGCAGGGTTGTGGTGGCGTCTCCGGCTGCGGCCTCCGCCTGTTCCTGCGCGGCGCCCGTGTGCGGGTTCCAGATCTTCAGCGCCTTCCTCCCGCGCAACACCACTTTCGTGTCGATCTCCTTCGCCGTCGAGTTGGCGAAGAAGTAGATGTCGCGGCCGTCCTTCACTTTATGGATGTAGGTCAGCCCGCCCACATAGTCGGGCCCCTCCTGGGGGGTGACGATGGGCTGCTGAATGTCTACATCCCGCAGCGGCAGGACCTGCCGGAGCGCAAAGTCAACCAGCCACGGCTGGGTACTGGGAATGAACATCGCCTGCCCGCCGGCCCGGTTCTTGCTCGTGTAGTACCAGAACACGTAGAAGTTCTGGCGGTCCTGCGCGCGGCGGAGGTCGGCTTTCAGCGGCTGGTCCGGAGATACGCCGAACACGTCGTAGATGGCCTGCCGCACCTCGGCGTTTTTGCCGAATTCGGCGGACTCGGTGGGAAGCGCGCCGGTGGCGATCACCTTTCCGCCCTTCTCGTAGAATTCTTTGATTTTGGCCGCCGCGGCCACGGAAATCGTGTCTCCCGCGGGCACGAACAGGACGCTGAATTCCTCGCGGTTCTCCTTGTTGTTCAAAACGATTTTGCCGTCGGCAATCGTGGAGCGGCTCACCAGCACGTCGGGATGGAGGAAGGTGTAATCCACGCGGATGCCGCGGAAGAGGCTCTCGCCGAGGGCCTGGTAGTCCATCCCGAACACCGGGCCGCCCTCCCGCCCGTACGCCGTCTCCGTGATTTGCGGCGGTTGCTCATCGGGTCCCAAGGGGAACTGGACGCCGCCCACGTTGCGGTACGCCGCCAGCAGCGACGGCGCGGGGTACAGCACGGCGATATCGGCCACATGGCGTCCACCCCGGAGGAGGTAGCTCAGACGGCCGACGTAATCGTTCACTTCCGCCCGCTTGGGCTGCGCGGTCCGCGCGGGAACCTGGAAATTGATCCCCATGGCGAACTGGTCCATCGCCACGGCGTAGGCGATCTTCTCGTCGAGCACGCGGTAGGCCGCATAAGTTTCGGCCGCCGCCATGGGCTTGTCCCAGTTGAACGCGGACGAGGTCACGATCTTGTAGGCCGCGTTCGTCCGGCCCCACCACCAGATGTCGTCGATGGTCGGCACGGCCTGGTGTTCGAAGACCTTCATCAGGTCGCCGTTGAGCGGCGTGGGGTTGATGGGCTCCTCCTGGTCCAGGTGGCCTCCGAACCGCAGGTTGTGCGCGGCGCACCAGTCGTTCAGCTTCTGAATGAAGTTGGTGCGGAAGAGTTCCCCGCGAAAACCGAAGAGCGCGTTACGCGCGGCGGCGGTCTGCGGTCCGATGTCGTACCATAGCGCGGGGTAATACTGCATGGGCGAGAAGCCGTACTCCTTCTGGAATTCGGCGTTGAACTCCGGCGTCCACATACGGTCCTGGTGGTGCATGGAAGGTTCGTCGTAGAACGTCTGGGTGATCAGGTTACCGAAATAGCCGCCGAAGTTATCCTGGTATTTCTGGTAGGTCATGGAGATGAACGCGTCCACGGCGTTGGAATCCAGGTAGTCCACTACGCGCGCGCGCGCCTCCGGCAGGTAGAAGACCATCGCCTTCCAGTTACCCTGGGGAATCTGGAAGCCCACGCTTTCCCCCTGGCGGTCCTTGCTGACATCTACCAGTTCATAGGTGTCACGGTTCATCAGCACGGCGCCGATGTAGATCCCTTTGGGGATGGCGAGTTCGGTCTTGGCCGGGCCGGCAACGTCCTTCTCGGCCATGTTCAGGCTCTTGGCCCCGTGTTGCGGGTACTTGGCAGCGAGTTGGCCGGCGACCGTGCCGCTGGGAAAGGAGTAGTCATCGTAGAGAATGACCTCCATCCCCTGTTTCTTGGCTTCCTCGAGCGCCAGGTTGTAGAAGCGGAAATATTCGGGGCTGAGGAACGGCACGGCGGCAGCGGCCTGCGCGCCGGGGGCGCCCGGCCGGGGGCCGCCGCTGGCCTCGATGAAGAACCCGCCGTAGTTGAGTGTCTTCATTTCCTGAATGCCGGAGACGACGTATTTTTCATTCAGGTTGCCGAGCGGGAAGCTCCACATGGCGTGCCCGCGGTAGGCGGCGGGCGGCGCTTTGAAGAGGGCGGGGTCGAAGTTCTTGGGGGCCGTCTGGGCGTAGGCGGAGAGGACGGAGAAAAGGAAAATCAATGAGCGGGAAAGCATGAATACCTCTTGGGAGCGGGCGTCAAAATGGGCCGCACGTACAGGCCGGATTCGTTGGTGGCCGCTTTGATCTCCACGTTCGCCGCCAGGCTTCGGGCGACGACTGCGGGCACCGCCGCGGCGGAAAGAAGCGCAACGCCTGCAACTGCGATGAAGCGTTTCAACATATCCTTTACCCTCAAGTCCACCGCCATCCTCTGGCGTGGGCGCCCCCGCTGGGCAGGCCTCGGACTTTTGGATCTCGATCTCGGCAGCAACAGTATAATCCGCGGCGCGCGCGGAAGACCGTTTAGTTGTGCGCGAGCGACGGTTTAGGAAACCAAAATTGACGAATGCGGTGCGCGGGTGGACAATTGAGTGTCGCAGGTCTAGATGTCGGCGGCCCGTTCTCGCCCGGGCCGCCGGGAAGGATAAGTGGGAGATATGCATCGTGTTCGTCGTGTGCGGATGCTGGAGTTATGCGCCGGCGCCGCGCTTGTTGTGTTTTCCTCGATCTGTCCGGCGCAGGAATCGCGCGGCAGCATCACGGGCAGAATTACCGACCCGCAGAACGCCCTCGTCGCAGGCGCCAACATCATCGTTACCAACGCCGAGACCAATGTCTCGCGGCGAACGGTAACGAACCAGACCGGGTACTACGAGGTCGTGCTTCTCGACCCCGGCACGTACTCCGTAACGGCGGAGTCGCAAGGCTTCAAAAAACTGGTGCGCACGGGCATCGTGCTCAGCACCGGCGACCGCCTTTCGGTCGATCTGCAACTCGCGCTCGGTGAGACCAGCCAATCCGTCGAAGTAACGGCCGATGCGCCGCTGCTGGACACGGCCAGCGCCTCGGGCGGCCGGGTGCTCGACCCGCGCAATATCGCGCAGTTGCCCTACAACACGATGAACCCGTTCATCCTCCAGGCCATCGCTCCGGGTATGATCTTCACCGGAACTCTGGGGAATAACCGCGTGATGGACCACGCCGGCACGGCGAGTTACGAGACCTCCGGCTTGGGAAGCGGCTCTCAGGAGTTGCTGCTGGACGGCAACCCCGTAACCGGAACCAACGGCGGGCGCGCCGGTTTTGTCCCCTCTTCGGAAGCGGTGGCCGAGGTGCGCATCGAGACCAACCCGTTCGACGCTACGATGGGCCACGCTATTGGCGCGCGCATCAACGCCACCACCAAGTCGGGCAACAACGCGGCGCACGGTTCGGCCTTCGAGCAGATGCAGCAGAACCGCTGGAACGCAACCAACCATTTCACCCGGGAAACCTATTACGCGAACCTGGCGGCGGGCAAGATCGCCCCGGGAAGTCCCAAACAGAACTCGGGCTATTTCAGCCAGCCGGGCTTCAGCGTCGGCGCGCCGGTCTACATCCCCAAGGTCATCAACGGTAAGAACAAGCTGTTCTTCTACCTGGAATTCGACAAGATCACGTCCAAGGTCGCGCCGAACAACAACAGCCTTTATTACACGGTGCCTACCGAAGCGGAGCGGAAGGGTGATTTTTCCGCCTTACTGCCGGTAGACCCGGTGAAGTACACGGTCTACGATCCCCGCACCGCCGTACCGGTGAGCGGCGGGCACGTGCAGCGCACGGCTTTCCCGGGCAACGCCCTGCCCCAGTCGATCATGACGAACCCGATCTATAAGTTCATGTCGCAGATGTACCCGCTGCCTAACAACCCGGGGGCATTGGCGGACGGAACGAACAATTACTACGACTCTACGCAAAAGAGCGACGACTATTTCAGCTCGCTCATTAACCGCTACGACTACAATCTGACGGACCGGCAGCGCCTCAGCGGGAAGTGGTATTACAACCACCGCTTCTCCGACCAATACGACTGGACCCACACCACTCCGCTGGCGGGCCTGTACTCCAACGGCCTGTGGCGGCCGACGCGCGGCGGCAGCCTCGACTGGACGGACACCTTGAACGCGACCAACGTGCTCAACGTGACGTTCAGCGTGACGCAGTACGCCGAGGGTTCCAAGCAGCCGATCAAGTTCCAATACAAGGCTTCCGACGTGGGACTGCCCACCTACGTGGACCAGAAGGCCGGCGCCGATAACGTCATTCCGGCGATCAACATCGCCGGCATGGCCAACGCCGCATCCACCAGCTATATCGGCGAGCCGGGGCTGAACCAGCGCGGCACCACCTTGCAGTTGAACGCCCGGATGACGACGATCAAAGGCCGCCATACGATGAACTACGGCGTGGAGGAACGGCGTTACCACTACGCCACGGTCAACCCCCTGGGCAACACCAGCGGTTATTACCAGTTCAGCAACACGTACGACCGGGCGACCGATTCCACCACTACCGCCAGCACGCTCGGCCTGGGTTGGGCGGCGTTTCTGATGGGTCTGCCTAACAGCGTCACCCTGGACACCAACGACACCGGGTATTACAGCACGCCCTACCACTCTCTTTACTTCCAGGACGATTTCCGCGTCACCGACCGGCTGCGGTTCGGGTTCGGCCTGCGCTTCGAACGCGAAGGCGGCACCACGGAGCGTTTCAATCGCGGCCTTGCGGGCGCCTACGATTACAGCTTCGTTCCCCCGTATGCGCCGGCGGTGCAGAATTCTTACGCCACGTGGCTTTCCGGCAATGCCGGAACCGCGGCCGGGCAGATTCTGCAACAGGGCATGCCGGCCAGCCAGTTCATCGTGGCCGGCGGCGTGAGGTACCTGGGCCAGCCCGACAGCAACTTCACCAGCGGGACCAACCGCTTCCTCCCCAACTTCAGCGCCGTTTACCAACTGACGAGCAAGACGGTGCTGCGCTTCGGGACCGGCTGGTACGGCGACACGTTCAACGCCATGGGCGGCACGGGCAACCGGCCGGCCCTGACCGGCTATAGCCAGACCACCTCGACGCAGCTGACCACCGACAATGGCTACACGTTCTGCTGCGGGGTGGGGACGGCGAGCAACCTGGGCGCGCTCAATCCCATGATGAACCCGTTCCCGGTGAACACGGCGACCGGCTCGCGCTGGGTGTTGCCGGCGGGCAATTCGCTGGGGTCCGACATGCGCGACGGCCAGAGCGCCACGGACCTCCCGCGGGATTACTCCCCGACGTGGCAGCAGCGTTGGAAATTGGCCATCCAGCGCGAACTGCACCCCAACCACATGATCGAAATCTCCTATGACGGCGCCTATTCCTCGTCGCCGTCCGGACGGAGCCTGACATCCCTTCCCGGGCAGTATTGGAACTACTCCACCACCTACGGTCCGTCCGTTGCGGCGGTGGACAACGCCATGAAAGCCACGGTGACGAATCCGTTTTTGGCGGCGCTGCCCGCCATTCAGTCGTCCAACGCCGCGCTCTACAACTATCTGAGCAGCGTCGGCATTTTCAGCTCCAAGACCCTGGCCGTGCAGCAGCTTCTCCGGGGCTATCCGAACTCCGGCTTCAGCTTGAGCAAGTCCAACTCCCTGCGCACGCACGGGATCTATCACGACCTCCAGTTGGGCTACACCAAGCGCTGGTCTCAGGGCTTCGATTCCTCGGTGATGTATACCCGCACCTGGGCGCGAAACCAGTACTTCCCCAACGAGTTCAACCAGACGCCCTCGTGGCAGTTGAACGCCAACACGCGGCCGAACCGGTTCGTCTGGACCGCGGTTTGGGAACTGCCGTTCGGCAAGGGGCGCCGCTGGCTGACGCAGGGTCCGCTTCAACACGTCGTGGGCGGATGGCAATTGAGCTGGATCTATCAGTATCAGACCGGCGCTCTCCTCAGTTGGGGCAACCCGTTCTACTACGGCACGCCGGACCAGATCTCGCAGGCGCTGAACCACGACAATTACCACGCGCAGAACCTCGATGCCTGGTTCGACCCCGCGGTCCTCTACAAGGGCGGGGACGCATCGAACTTCGTCGGCTTCGAAGGGCGCTCGGCCAACCAGCCCGGCACGTACCAGGTTCGTATCTTCCCGCAGTACATCAATAGCCTGCGGGCCGACGGCGTCCGCAACTGGGACACCCGCATTTACCGCCGGTTCACCATCTACGAGCGGTTGAATCTGAACCTCTCGGCGGACCTGCTGAACATGACCAACCACACGCAATTCGCCGCGCCGGACATCGGCGTCACATCGCTGAACTTCGGGAAGGTGACAAGCACGGCCAATCAGCCGCGGTTCATCCAGCTCAACATGCGGATCGAGTTCTAGCGCATGGGTGGAGTGGGCCGCAAGCCCACTCCACACTATCCAAAAGATACGTTGCCGCGCCCGGCGGCGGGGCGGTACGGTAAGGACATTCACCGGGCCTGTAGGCTCGGAGGCTGAGGCAGTAGGGGTGAGTGTCGCTGCCGGCCGCGCCACTGACGGGGAACCTGGGATTTTCGAGTTTCCGCTTCGCCCCAACCCTCCGGTTTCAGGCGAGGTGGAATGGGGATCGGCGCGCGAGGCGGCGGGGGCCAAAGCCCCGGCCGTTAATCGGAGGTCGCGCGCCGGACCCCGCAATCGCCCTCCCGCCCGTCACATTCGAAGCCATCCGATCATAGAATGGTTACGTGCCGACTGTAAGCTATCGCATTCCCGAAATCCTGGAAAAACTGCACATCGAGCCGGTCAACTCCGGCGCCTGTTATGGGGACTGGATCGCCGAACCCTCGGGCGGCGAGATGGAGTCGCTCAACCCCGCTACGGGGGAGCCGCTCGCCAGGATCAAACTGGCCGGCCCCGCGGACTACGAATGCGTCATGGCGCATGCCGCGGAAGCCTTCCTGGAGTGGCGCATGGTTCCGGCGCCCCAGCGCGGCGACGTCGTGCGTGAGATCGCCGGCGAACTGCGCGCGCACAAGGCCGACCTGGGCGCCCTGGTGACCCTCGAGATGGGCAAGATTCTGCCCGAGGGACTGGGTGAAGTCCAGGAGATGATCGACATCGCCGATTTCGCCGCGGGACTCTCGCGCCAGCTTTACGGGCTGACCATGCACAGCGAACGGCCCGGCCATCGCATGTACGAGCAGTGGCACCCGCTGGGCGTCGTCGGGGTGATCAGCGCGTTCAACTTTCCCGCGGCGGTATGGTCGTGGAACGCCATGATCGCGGCGGTGTGCGGCGATTGCGTGTTGTGGCGGCCCTCCTCGGAGGTCCCGCTGACGGCCATCGCCGCCCAGAAAATCTGCAACCGCGTGCTGGAAAGGCACGGGCTGAAGGGCATTTTCAACCTGGTGATCGGGCCCAGCAATCCCATCGGTGAGATGCTGATCCAGGACCGCAGGGTTCCGCTGATCAGCACGCCCAGGGGAGCGTGCAGCGTGCCGGCGAAGGCCACGCGATGGCGCTGGTCGTCGTCGCTCCGCCCATAGTCGAGCCGGATGTTGTTGGGGTTCAGCGGACCGCTGAAGAAGAACTCGCCGACATCGTCGAGCGATTTCGACCATGCATACGAAATGCGGTAGCTGCCCCATCTCGCCGGCCGTTGCACGAAGGAAACGTGCAGACCGTCGTATTGCGAATCGCCGATCGGGCTGTACTGGCTGTTGTTGGCGTAGCTCGGATTGGGCCGGCACCCGTTGTTGTTCGCCGACGCCGTGCACGAGGGTACGTTCTGGTTGATCGAGGCGATCAGGTGCAGCCCCCTGAGGTGCTGGTAGCCGACCCCGATCGTCGGGCCGTGATAGCCGTTGCACCACGTCACGACGTAGCGGTCGTCGAGCCACGTCACGCGCGGGTCGTAGGCG
>JAIQFU010000126.1:14486-18573 GCA_020073115.1 Terriglobia bacterium | reverse complement strand
GTCCGGACGGCAATTGAGCCCCCGCGGCGGCGCGCTCACCGACGACCAGGGCGCCTACCGCCTCTTCGGCGTGACCCCCGGCAAATACTACCTCAGGGCCAGCCCGCCCATGCGGCGCGGGAGCGATGAAGAGGAGACCTTCGTCGCCTCGTATTATCCCAACGCCTTGGATCCTACCGGCGCCGCGCCCGTGGAGCTCCGGCCGGGCCAGGAGATGCGCGGGATCGATCTCGCGGTGCGGCGGGCGCGCGCCATAACCGTCCGCGGACGCGTGATCAAGCCGGCCGGCGCCGCCTCCGTGCAACTCGGCCTGACCCAGTTGGTGGAGGGCGGCGGCAGCATGAACACCAACACCGACCTCCGGGATCAGGAGGGCAAGTTCGAGTGGCGCGGCATGCTTCCGGGCTCGTACGCGATTTCGGCCCAGGCCACCGTGGGGGACAGGCGTTATAGCGCCCGCTATTCCCTCCAGGCCGGGTCGTCGGACATCGATAATATCGAGCTGCGGCTGGCGCAGGCGCCGGAGTTGAAGGGCATCATTCGGATTGAGGGCAGCGCCGATGTCCAGCCGTCGCGGGTCATGGTCCGGTTCGAAGGCCGTTCCGGCCGCAGCACATCCACAATGGCGAGCCGGATCATGATGGGCGACGGGCGGATTTTGTCTTCGAGCGGCGGCGTGGGCGAGGACGGTACGTTTACCGTGCCCGCGCTCGATCCGGATTTCTACCGCATCTCCGTGACGGCGCCCGGCAACCTTTTCTTGCAATCGGCCACCTGTGGAAACGCCGATGTGATCGAAGCCGGCCTCGATCTGAGCGGCGGCGCCGCGTGCGACCTCACGGTGGTGGTCAGCGCCAACGCCGGGCAGGTGGACGGCCAGGTATCGGACGAGAACTCGCAGCCGGCGACAGCCGCGCGGGTGGCGCTGGTCCCTACGGGTTCGCGCCGCACCGACCTGTTTAAGACCGCCGTCGCCGATCCGAACGGCCACTTCACGATCCAGGGAGTGGCGCCCGGCAGCTACAAAGTGTACGCCTGGGAAGAGGTGGACATGAACGCGGTCCACTACGATCCGGAGTTCGTGAAGCCCTATGAAAGTTCCGGCCAGAGCGTCCACATTAACGAAGGAAGCAAGGAAACCGTCAATCTGAAGCAGATCAAGACGCCGGCGGAGCGTTGATCACAGTGCCAGGGGATATCCCATGAGGCTCAGCTTTCTTCTGCTCTTCCCCGGCCTGTTATGCGCCCAGACCCAACCTGCGGCGCAGGACAAGTGCCGCCTGGAAGGCAAGGTTCTGAATTCCGCCAACGGACAACCGGTACGCAAGGCCAGGGTCACCGCCCGGGGCATGGTGCGAGCCGTCCCTCCACGAATTCCAGGGCAGCCGTTCACGCCGCCTCCCCAGCCGCAATTCACGGCCGTCACGGATTCCGAGGGCCGCTTCACTTTCGCCGTGGACGCCGGGCAATACTACCTCGAGGTCCAGCGCGACGGCTTCCAGCGTGAAAATACGCCTGCGGTGGGCGCCATGGAGCGCAGGCCGGAAACCGTCACGCTCGCGCCGGGCGCCGACAAGCGCGACGTGGTGCTGCGGCTCGTCCCCCTGGGCGTCGTCTCGGGGCGCATCCGGGACGAAGATGGCGACCCTGTCCGGAACGCGCAAATGGCGCTCATGATCTATCAGTACACGCAGCGCGGCCGGGAGATGGTACAGCGCAGTGGCTCCATGACCAACGATCTGGGCGAGTACCGGATGTTCGATATCGCGCCCGGAAAGTATTACGTGAAAGCGACTCCCAGGGGCGCCATGAACTTCGGCCCGGGCAATGGGGGGGAATCCGATGTCCTTGGGGCCGCCTTCTTCCCCGGTGCGCCGGAGGCCGCGGGCGCCGCCGCCATCGAGGTGCGTCCCGGCGAGGAGGCCGGCCACATCGATATCATGCTGCGCCGGGCCCGCACGGTCGCCGTCCGCGGCCGGGTCGTCAGGCCCGCGGCAGTGGCGAACTATTACAGCAGCATCATGGTCACGCAGTTTTCAGGGAACTCCAGCGGGCCGAGCGGCGGCGGGAGCGTCGATTCGCAGGGGGATTTCCAACTGCGGCTGGCGCCCGGCTCCTACGAGTTCAGCTGGCAGGCCATGCAGGATAACAAGCGGTGGGTGGCGCGGCGTCCGGTGCAGGTGGGCGCCACCGACATGGAGGGAATCGAACTGCGCGCGGAACCGCCCATGGATGTGAAGGGCGCGCTCCGCGTCGAAGGCAGCAGCCGCTATCCGATCACGGTGATCCGGGCCACGCTTCAGGGCGATAACCGCGGTTACGGAGGAGCGGCCGCGACCAAGGAAGACGGCGCTTTCACTATCAATAACGTCGAGCCCGGCGTCTACACCGTCAACGTAAACACGCCCCCGGACCTCTTCGTCAAGTCGGTTCGCTGCGGCAATGCCGATGTCGGCGCCTCCGGGGTCGACCTCTCCGGAGGCGCGCCGTGCGACCTGTCCATTACGCTGAGCTCCAACGGCGGTGAAATCGACGGCAAGGTCGATTTGGGGGACCAGACCGCGCCCGACCTGATGATGATCACGCTGGTCCCTGCCGGTTCCCGGAAGGACGATTCCCTCTTCAAGACGGCCATCACGAAACCCGACGGCGCATTCGACATCCGGACGATCGCCCCTGGATCGTACAAGGTCTATGCGTGGGCCATCCCCGTGGACCAGAATGAGCTTCGCTACAACCCCGATTTCTTCAAACCCTACGAATCCTTGGGACAGTCCGTCCAGATCTCCGAGGGCGGGAAGGAGACGGTCACGTTGAAACCCATCGTGAAGCCGGCGGAAAAGTAGGGACGCGGAGTCCCGGCAGGAATGCCGGCGCACCAGGGCGGAGGCTCACTCCAGATTGGACTTCGCGTGCGATTATGTAGGATCTATGCCTACTTCGCCGCACGTGGAAAAGCATTTCGAAGCCTCGGAATCCGTTCGGGACGTGGTCATCGGGATGTCGGACGGCCTGACCGTGCCGTTCGCCCTGGCGGCGGGCCTGACGGGGATGGCGGCGGCGAACCCGCACCTCGTGGTCATCGCCGGACTGGCCGAAATCGCCGCCGGGTCCATCGCCATGGGGTTGGGCGGCTACCTCGCGGCGCGGACGGACCGCGACCACTACCAATCGGAAAAAGAGCGCGAGATCCGCGAGACAGTGGAGCTCCCCGAACTGGAGCGGCAGGAGGTGGCCGACGTCTTCCGCGGCTACGGCATGTCGGAGGAGGCCATTGCGCCGGTAGTAGATGCCATCGCCTCCGACCAGAAGCGCTGGGTGGATTTCATGATGCGGTTCGAGTTGGGCTTCGAGGAGCCGGACCCGCTGCGCGCGCGCAACAGCGCGGTTACCATCGCCCTGTCGTACATTGGCGGCGGCCTGGTGCCGCTGGCGCCCTACATGCTCGCGGCCGATGTCATGACGGGGCTGAAGTTCTCCATGGCGGTAACGCTGGCGGCGCTCTTCCTCTTCGGGTACGTCAAGGGCAGACTTACGGGCATCGCGCCCTTGCGCGGGGGGTTGCAGACCGTGATCATCGGGGGTTTGGCCTCGGCGGCGGCATTCGGTTTGGCGCGCTGGATCAGTTGAGCCGGGCCTGTCCGCGGCTGGCAAAAGCCCGGCGGCGGCCACAGACAAGCGCCCCACCCGCCGATCAGAATTCCTCCCAACTGCAGGGCGTTGATCGGTCCGGCCGGCTCCGCATCGTCTGCGGTGGCGCCGGCGGCGGGCGGTTTTCGCTGCCGGTTACGGCGGTACACTACAGCGCCCAGGGGTTGGCGACGGTGGAGAGGTCGCCCAACTCCTCTCCCAGGTATTTCTGGCGGATCAACCGCCGCACGATCTTGCCACTCTGCGTTTTCGGCAACTCGGCGGCCACGATCACCTCGCGGGGGCGGAAGGCAGGGCCGAGGACCTCGGCCACCGTGGCGCACACGGCGGCGGGATCGACCGCGGCGCCGGGCCTGGGGACCGCGTAGCCCACAATGGCTTCGCCCTTTACTTCGTCGGGGACGCCGATCGCCGCGGCTTCCACCACGCCGGCATG
>JAIQFU010000126.1:0-14451 GCA_020073115.1 Terriglobia bacterium | reverse complement strand
CACCTCCGCCGGCCCGACCTTGCGGCCCGCCACGTTCATGGATTCGTCCGCGCGGCCGTGGAGGAACCAGTAGCCGTCTTCATCCACGCTGGCCCAATCGCCGTGGTACCACAGGCCCGGGAAGCGTGACCAGTAGACGTCCAGATACCGCTTCGGATCGTTCCAGATGCCGCGCGTCATGGAAGGGGCCGGCCTGGTGCAAACCAGATAGCCCTTGCGGCCCCGCACGGGGGCGCCGGTCTCATCTACTACTTCGGCGGCCATCCCGGGAGCCGGGCCTCCCAGCGTGCACGGTTTCAGCGGCTGGGCCGGCAGCGGAAAGAGGAAGCAGCCGATGATCTCCGTCCCCCCGGAAATGTTGATGATGGGGCAGCGGCGGCGGCCAACCTGCTCGAAGAACCACAGCCACGAGGCTTCATCCCAGGGCTCACCGGTCGAGCCCAGCAGGCGCAGGGAATCCATTTCCGGCGGGGTCCCGCGTTTGCTGAGCATGCGGATCACGGTGGGCGACACCCCGAGGGTGGTGATCCCGTGCCGCCCGATGATTTCCCACAGGCGGCGCGGCCCGGGATAGTCGGGAGCGCCGTCATAGAGGAGGATTGTCCCGCCGAAAAGGTGATTGCCGATGATGGACCAGGGGCCCATCATCCAGCCGATATCGGAGAGCCAGAAGAAGCGGTCGTCCGGGCGGTGATCGAACCCCAGCCAGATCTCCTTGCCGGTTTGCGCCAGCACGCCGGCGTGGGTATGGACGGCCCCTTTGGGCTTGCCGCTAGTACCGGAGGTGTAGAGGATGAGCGCGCGCGCGTCCGCTTCGAGCGAGGCGGTGGGGGCTTCGGCCGGCTGGCCGTAGAGGAAATCCTCCCAGGTGAGATGGCCGGGCACGTCGCCGCCTTTGTACCGCAGCACCACGGTGCGCTCCACCGTGGCCGGCATCTTCTCGAGCAGCGGCAGCAGTTTGCCGCGGCGCTCCAGGCGGTCCGCGGTGAACAGCACGCGCGCGCCGGAATCCTGGATTCGGGTGGCGATGGCGCCGGAGCCGAAGCCGGCGAAGATGGGGACGGCCGTCATCCCGGCTTTGAAGCAGCCGTAGAGAATGGAGAGGATCTCCGGGACCATCGGCATGGCAAGGGCTACGCGGTCGCCGGGCTCGAGACCGAGGGCGAGCAAGCCATTGGCCACGCGGTTGGCCTCGGCGCGCAGGCCGGCGAACGTCACGGCGCGGGTCTCGCCGCTTTCGCCCTCCCAGAGGCAGGCGATGCCGTTCCCGTCCGCCCAGCGGTCCAGGCAGTTGTGGGCGATGTTCAGGCGGCCGTGGAGAAACCATTGGGCCCATTCGGGCCCGCGTCCGGCGTCTAACACACGGCTGTAGGGCTCGAACCATTCGACGCGCATTTCGCGCATCATTTCATCCCAGAAGCGCTCGGGATCGTCGCGGGAGAAGCGCAGGAAAGCATCCAGCGAGTCGAAGCCGAGCCGCTGCATGAAGCGCCAGACGTTCGTGCTCTCGACGAATTCGCGGGACGGCTCCCAGATCATTTTCGGGGCCTCTTTTGGAAAACTTGTAACGTGGCGCGCTTCCAAGCTAGTCTATTCTAGGTTAGCAATAGTGCTTCGGGGGACATTCAGATTGCGCTGCGCCGTATTGCGTCTAACCGCACTCGCGTTGGCGTGCGCCGCGGCTTTTCCGGCCGAGGCGCCGACGGCGCCTTTGACGGTGTGCGAAGTGGCGCGCGACCTGGCCGGCGAGGAAGGCAAGGAGGTCGCGGTGCTGGGGCGGTACTCCTTCCGCACGAACGGCGGGCGCAGCTTGAACGAGCAGGCCTGCGACCCCGCGGCCGCCGCGCCGCCGCAACTGAACCTCGTGGAGGATTCGAAGGATGCGCCCAAGCCGCCGGGCAATTTCGAACTGGACGCGGCCGTATTGCGGCACAAGTTCGCAGACGTGCAAAAGCGGACCCAACTGGGGAAGTTCCGCTTCGGCACGCCCGATTACGATCGCTGGGCGGTGGTCTACGGCCGGGTGGAGGCGCGCAAAGGCGCGGACGCCGCGAAGTTCCCGGCGAATTTGTTGTTCCGCGGGGATGGGGTAGTAGTCTTTTTGCGGCCGGACCAGTAGGGCCGGTCCCCGGCGCGGCCCTATTCGCCAATTCTCTCCAGGGCGTCTTCCAGGCGCTGCCGTTTCTCCAGCACGCCGCGGAAAAGGTCGCCTTTCTCCGCGAACCGGCCCGGCGCGTTTTCGATGTGGAACTGCTTGGGGTGCAGCCCGTGCTTCACCTCGCGCCATTCCAGCGGCGTCGCCACCGGCGCGCCGGGATAGGCGCGCAAAACGTAGGGTGCCGCGATCGTCTTGGAAAAGCCGTTTTGCAGATAATCGAAGTACACGCGCCCCTTCTTGCGTTTCGCCACGGACCGCGGCGTGGTGAAGAGGTCCGGCTGCCGGTCGAAAACCAGGCGGGCGATCAGTTCCGCGAACGTGCGGGTTTCTTCGTAACTGTATATCGGCTCCACGGGGACGTAAACGTGCAAGCCATCCCCACCGGTGGTTTTCGGGTAGCCGGTAAGGCCGATGCGGTCCAGAATGGCTTTTACCTGCAGCGCGGCGTCCACAATCAACTCAAATGGACATTCCTGCGGGTCGAGATCGATCAGGACGAAGTCCGGGTTAGCGAGGGTTTGCGAGCGGCTCATCCAGGGATTCTGATCGATGCAGCCCAGGTTGACGAGGTAGAGCAGGCTGGCGCGATCCTGGGCGAAGGCGAAGCGGATGGGGCGCCCGTTGTGCTCCGAGGGGATCATCTCCGTGTGGATCCAAGGCGGGAACTTGTCCGCCACGTTCTTCTGGAAGAAGAACTCCTTGGCGATTCCCTCGGGGTAGCGCTTCAGCGAGAGCGGCCGGTCTTTGAGGTGGGGCAGGATGAGGCCGGCGACGCCGTCGTAGTAATTGAGCACGTCGCGCTTCGTGTAACCCTCGCCGGGATAGAAGACCTTGGACAGGTTGGTGAATTTGAGGCTGTGGCCGTCGATCTCGAGCGTGGTCTCTTTGGCATCTCCGGGGAGCAGTGTGGGGCGGGGCTTCCGCCCCGCAGCCGGGCTTCGGCCCGGCGGAGCCGCTCCGCCGGGGAAGGACCGCGCCACCGAGGATGGCTCTTCGCGGGTCACCTCCGCCGCGTTTACGTCGTGCCGGAACCCCTGGAACACGGGCGCCCGCAGGCGCTTGTCCTGGGTCCAGTTGGCGAACTTGACCTCGGCCACCAACTCCGGCCTGACCCAGGTGAATTGGAGTCCCCGTTCGGCCTTGGGACGCTCGGCGAACGGGCATTTGTCCGTAATCAGCGGCTGCAGGCGCCGGTAGATATCGGCCAGCAGTTTCTGATCGAAGCCGGTCCCCACGTTGCCCACCCAGCGCAGGCGCCCGCCTTCGTAAACGCCCAGCGCGAGGGAACCGAAATAGGAGCGATCGCCCTGCGGTTCGGTGTATCCTCCGATCACGAACTCCTGTTCGCCTACGATTTTGACCTTCAGCCATTCCCTGCTGCGCTTCGATTCGTAGCAACTGGAGGCATGTTTGGCCACGATGCCCTCCAGGTCGTGGGCCTCGGCGGCTTCGAGCATCTGCTCGCCCGCACCGGGGAACGCTTCGGAGATGCGCAAGACGGAGCTGGACGTCACCAGCGACTCGAGCAGTTGGGGTCGGAGTTGGCGATGCGCGGCTGGATCAGGTGGAAGCGCGAGACGCCTTTCTCGTCGAGGACGGCAATCTCGCCATCGAGGATGGCTTGCTCCGCGGCGATCTGGTGGTGGATCGGGGCCAGCTCGGGATACTGGCGCTCGCACCGCAGGCCGTTGCGCGACTGCAGCCGGACCTCTTCGCGATCGATGAAAGCGATGGCCCGCACGCCGTCCCATTTGATTTCGAAGAGCCAGTCCTCGCCGCGCGGAGGTTTGTCCGTGAGGGTGGCCTTCATGGGCTCGACAGAATCGGGCATGGACGCTTTGCGAGCGCCTTTTAAGGCCGAGGGGTCGGTTTTTTTTTAAGGGCAGTATGGGGACCGGGGGCCAGGGTCCGGGGGCCGGGGGAAGAGGCGGTTCTCCCTGTTCCCCGGCCCCTGGCCCCTGGCCCCTGTTTGGGCTCCCGATCGCTTTCCCACACCCGGTCCGTGGCTCCCGCCGCTTTGCGCTTCGCTTTCCGCGCGGGCAGGTTCTGGGCAATCTCTTCCTGCGTGCGGCCGGAGAGGACGCTATAGGCGTAGGCCTCCACGTCCCACCCCGGGGTGGCGAACTCGTCGCGCTTTTTGATGATGAGCCACTCGTTGCCCTTGCCGCGTCCCTTCATGTGGACCAGGGCGAAGTCGCCGTTCAATTTCTCCCCATGGAGCCGGAATTTGATGTCGCCGCGCGCCAGTTGCTCGTCGCCGCCCGCCTCGCCCAGCAGTTCGAACGTGCCGCGGTCCCAGAGCATGACGCTTCCCGCGCCGTAATTCCCGGCCGGGATGTTGCCCTCGAAGCCGCCGTAGTCGATGGGGTGGTCCTCCACGTGCGCGGCGAAATGGCGCACGGAGGGATCGAGCGACGGCCCCTTGGGGACTGCCCACGATTTCAGAACGCCGCCGATCTCCAGACGAAAGTCATAGTGGAGGCGTGTGGCATCGTGTCTTTGCACACAGAAGTAGTTGGCACGAGCTTTGCTCTTGTTTACCTTGGGAGGAGGCTCGGGAGTGTCTCTAAACCGGCGTTTCGCGGCGTATTCTTCGAGGGCCATAAACCGGCTGCTGCTCCTGGGGTTTAGATTCGCATAATCGGGCAACACACTTGGTGAGGGGGATCACGTATGGCTTCGAGCGTCTGGAAAGGACATCTTACCTTCGGCCTGGTTTCGTTCCCCATCCGCCTGTTTAGCGCCGCGCGCGGCGACAGCGTCAGCTTCAATCTCCTGCATAAGGACGACCACTCGCGGATCAAGCAGGTCATCTATTGCCAGGCCGAGGACAAACCGGTGCCGCGCAGCGAACTGGTGAAGGGGTACGAATACGAGAAGGACCACTACGTCGAAGTCGACGAGGAGGAGATCAAGAAGGTAGCGCCCAGAACAGCCACGGTGATGGAGATCCTGGAGTTCGTCAAGGCGGACCAGGTGGACCCCATCTACCTGGAGAGTTCCTATTACGTGGCGCCCGACGAGGGGGGCGAGAAGCCGTACGCGCTGCTTTTCCAGGCCCTGCGGCAGTCGAAATTCTACGCCGTGGCCAAGATCGCGATGCATAACCGCGAACACATCATCATTCTCCGGCCGGGCGCGAAGGGCATTCTCTCCCACACCATGTACTACCAGGAGGAAATCCGGCAAGTGGACGAGTTCCGCACCGACACCAGCACGGTCAAGGAGAAGGAACTGGAGATGGCCAAGATGCTGATCTCCTCGCTGGAGGCCGATTTCGAACCGCAGAAATATCACGACGCCTTCCGCGAAAACGTCATGAAGATGATCGAGGCGAAGGTGGAAGGCCGCAAAGTGGTGGCGACGCCCGCGCCGCACGTGGCGCCCGTGATCGACATCATGGAGGCGCTGCGGAAGAGCCTGGCGGAGAAGCGCAAGCCGGCGCAGGCGGCCACCGCAGCCGCCGGCGCACCCGCGGAACCGGAAGCCCCGAAGAAGCGCGCAAAAAAGAGCAAGGCTTCGTGAGGGGGGTGTACCGCCGGTGGTCGGTTTACGGCACCGGTTGTCTTTGTCTGGCGAAACCAAAGGGGTGGCGCAAACCGACCACCGGCGGAACTTTGGGCTTGCTTCTCCTTCCGGTGTTGCTGGCGGCCCAGGACTATACCCTCGAACCCTGGATCAACCCGGTGGACGTGTACGCCGGATACACGCTCACCATGCGGATCAACGTCCATTTCACGGGGGGCAAGGCCGATCACGTCTATTTCACGTCGCTTTCGGCCAGCGGCTCCGGGATCGACGTCAAGCCGGACTGCGGCTGGGCCAATCCCGACTGCTGGAAGATCGGCGGGAAGCCGGGACTCTGGAATTCCAACCCGGCCACCAGTTTCGACGTGAAGGTGACGCCCGCGCGCGGGACGGCGCCGGGGCCGTACGCGGTGGATCTCGCTACGGCCAGCCTGGGGATCGCGCACAAGGTGAGGCTCCCGATCCGGGTGCTGGCCGTTCCCGCCACGCCTCGCCGCGCCGGCCTGCCACAGAAAGCGCCGCCGCTCCCCGGGTTCAAGAGCTGGCACAGCGAGATGACCGACACGGGCGACCAGTTCTGCGACCCCAAGGCGAAATACGGGTTCGGAAACGAGCGCGACGTCTGGTATTACGACGGCGCGTACGTTTACTTTCAGGTTTACGATTACACCAAAAAGCCGAAGTGGAAAGCGTGCGCGATGAACGTGGCCAACCAATATCGCGATTATGTCCAGGGCGGGGGAACGCCCGGCTGGCGCGTCTTCACACAGGGGCTGCGGCGGGCATACGAAGAGACCGGCGACGCATCCTACAAGAACGCGGTAGCCGCGCTGATCGACCGCAGCGCATTCGCCCCCCGCAACGGCGATGCCGATGACCTCGCCATCCGCGAGACGGCCTATCTCCTGCGCGGGTTCACGGACGCCCACCTGATGGGGGTCGCGGTAGGCGCGGCGCGGGCGCAAACCGCGGCGAACTACCTCATCGGCATGGCGGACACGCTCTTCGCCGGACCGCCCGAATCCACCAACGCCATGATCCACGAAGCTTTCTTCGATGGCATTCTGGCGGAAGCCCTGATCTACTATTACGACAACTGGGTCAAGGATCCCCGCATCCCGCCGACGATCCGGAAGCTGTGCGGCTGGATCTACGAGTACCTGTGGGACCGGAAAAGCAAAGCCATGATGTACAGCCCGTTCCCACCCAACCAGGGCTATCCACGCCACTGCGAGAGTGGGTGCAGGGAGGAGGAACGGACCCTGATCAACCTGGTGGTTCCGGCGTATTTCTGGTACTGGAGCCTGACCGGCGACGACGCCGTTCGCCGGCAGGGTGATGAAATGTTCGCCCACTCCCTGGACGACCCGATCAACGACAAGGGAAAATCCTATTCGCAGAACTACCACTGGTCCTTCGCCGGGGTGCGCTGGCGGACGGGGAAATAAAACATTCCAGAGAGGTATTGATTTATCCGCCGGGCTGGTGTCCAATAGGGCTGATGGCCACTAAGAAAGCTGCCAAAGTCGTCAAGAAAGCCGCGCCGAAAAAGGGCGGCTGTAAGACGAAGAAGCCCTGCTAAGGAGCAAAGGACCGCTCTATCAGGGTCGCGGCTGCAAACGGGCCGCGACCCTGAGAGGGCGGTTTTCAGAGCCCTAAGCCTGGCTGGCCTCCTCCACACTTCCGTAGAACGGGAACACGGTATCCAACAAGCTGACGTGAAACGCGTCGAACAGGTGGCCGGTGGCCCCCGCCATGCGCATTTCGCCGCCCGCCGCGGCAATCTTGTTGAAGCTGGAGATGAAGCGGCCAATGCCGGTGCTGTCGATGCTGGTCACGCCGGAGAGGTCGAAGATGACGGTCTTCTTTCCCTGGCGGAGCAATTCCTCCACGAGAGTGACGATCTGCTCGCTTTGCGGGCCCATCATCACCCGGCCGGCCAGGGCCACTACGGCAACCCCGGGCGCGACGTCCTTATGGCTGATTTCCATCAACATGGAAGCGATTAGTGTAACGAATTCAGCGTCCGGCGTACAGCGCGATGATCCGCTCGATGGCCCTCCGGCAAACCGCGCAGAAGCCGACCTCATCCCGCGTGAACATGATGCAATCCTGCTGCGGGCGGTAGTAGCCGCGCGATTCGTACATGGCCCCTTCGAAGGCGCCCACTTTGCCGGCGTTCGGGCCGGAGGCCAGCAGTTTGGTTTCCTGCCCGCGCTCTTCCCGGAACAGCGCCTCCATCTCCTGTTCGGGGCGGTGTTCGGCCCGAATCGCCCTGCGGCGCGCCTGGAAATCCTGCTCCAGTTTCTCGAATTCCTGCTTGGGCCACGGGGTGGGAAGTTCGACGCCGGCGCTCAGCAGTTCCTTCCACCTGGCGGCGCGAGGGTCGGCGGTGGCGTTCGGCTCCCACGGTTCGGGGCGCTCCGAGGGACTGCCGTAGGCGACGTCCGACGTGTAATACTCGTCGGCCAACCCGGCGAAGTGGTGGCCGAACTCGTGGACGAAGATGTAGGGCGTAAAGGCGTTATCAGCGGCCACGGTGGCGTACAGGTTGAAGATGCCGCCCCCGCCGTACTTGCGGTCGTTCACCACGATCTCGATGAACTCGTAGGGTGCAGCCGAAGCGATCTCGCGCACGCGCTTGTTATCGAACGTCAGGACATAGCGCTCCGACCCGAAGGCGTCGTAGGAGGCGCCGAGGGGCGAGCGGCGGTAGACCCCGTCCGACGGGCGGGAAACCCCGCTTTCGGGGGCGGGAGCATCGACGGCCCACACGTTGAACTCACCGCGATGCTCCTTGAACGGCGAAGCGGCGAACAGCGTATCGGCCAAGCGGCGGGCATCGCGATGCCATTTATCCATCTCGGCCGCCGTGTAGCCGTCTCCCAGCAGCAGGAGGTCCACTTTGTCGCGCGGAGGGCCATTCTCGACCACGGCCCAGACGTTCAGCTTAGGCGGCGCGCCGCGGTCGATGGCGGGATCGGCCGGATCGATCACGACCGACCAGACCTCGCGGAACTCGTTACGCGGCCCGCGCTTCTTGATCACCACCTGTACGGGCGCGGAGGGCGCGGGGAACCGAACGCTTTCCTGGAAGGCGCGGCGCTGCTGTTTGGCCTCGCCGGTGGTTTCCCACTCGCCGTAGATGCTGGCGAAACCGCGCGAGTAGACCAGGCGGTTGGTGGCGCGGTCGAGCACCTGGAAGTAGTACTTCCCCAGATTGGTCTCGTCGATCCAGCGGTCCAGCGGCCCCGGCCATGCGCCTTCGAGCGCGAGGTCATCGAGCGCGAAGGATTCTTCCGATGCGGAGCCGGAGTGGACATAATCGAGCCGCATGGTGCGCGGGGCAGGCTGGGCGGCGGCGAGGGAGACGGCGGCCAGGAGGAGCGGAAACGGGCGCATGTGACGATGGTAGCGTAGGACCGGAGGGCGGTCCTACAGCCGCGTTACACTATTGCTGCAATGAAAAAATACCTCCTTTTACCGATATTCGCCGCCGGCGTGGCTTTCGCCCAGGGCTCCAATCCTTTTCTCGGCCGCTGGGACCTCATGGTGACCTCGCCGCGAAACAGCGTTCCGGACTGGCTGGAAGTCACCCGGAGCGGCGGAGCGCTGGCCGCGCGTTATCAGCCCAGCGGCGGCGCGTCGCGACCCATCCAGCAGGTGACGCTGGACGGCTCGCGCCTCATCCTCACCCTCGGCCCGGCGGCGAACAACCGGCCGGCGCAGACCTGGGAATTGACGGTCAGCGGCGACAAAATCGGCGGCGTGCAGAAGAACGGCGAGACTGAATCGGCAAAGCTGGAGGGCGTTCGCGCGCCGGCGTTGCAGCGCGCCGCGCCAAAAGCCTGGAGCGCCCCGGAACCGCTCTTCAACGGCAAGGACCTGACCGGCTGGGAGCCCCTGAACCCTGCCAACAATAAGTGGACCGCGCAGAACGGGGAACTGGTGAACCCGGAGCGCGGCTCGAACATCAGGACCAGCCGCAAGTTCGACGATTTCAAGCTGCACGTCGAGCTGCTCTGCTCCGAGGAGCACTGCAACAGCGGCGTGTACCTGCGCGGCCGTTATGAAATCCAAATGGGGACCGAAGGCGGAACCCAGCCCAGCCACGAGCAGGGCGCGGTGTATGGCATGGCCGCCCCGTCGCCCGCGCTGCCGCTCGGCATCGGCCAATGGCAGGTTTTCGATATCACGCTGGTGGGGCGGAACGTGACCGTGGTCCAGAACGGGACGAAGATCCACGACAACGTGGAGATTCCCGGGTTCACGGGCGGAGCGCTGGACGCCAATGAAGGCGAGCCGGGCCCGTTTTTCCTGCAGGGCGATCACGGCCCCGTCAAGTACCGCAACATCACCGTTTCCGTGCCGCGTTAATGCCTGCCAACCTCGGGCCCGAATATCTCGCGGCTGAGGACGAATACCGGCGGGCGGAAACGCCGGCTGAAAAGATCGCCGCGCTCGAGAAGATGTTCGCCACGCTGCCCAAGCACAAGGGCACGGAGAAGATGCAGGCGGACATCCGGCGCAAGTTGTCGCAGGCGCGGAAGGATTCGCAGAAGAAGGGCGTGGTTCACTCCACGCCCTTTTACTACATCCCCCGGGAAGGCGCCGGGCAGGTGGCTCTGCTGGGGCCCGCCAACTCCGGAAAGTCCAGCTTGCTGCGCGCCCTCACCCACGCCCGCCCCGAAGTCGCCGATTATCCGTTCACCACGCGCCTGCCGCTGCCCGGGATGATGGCTTTCGAGAACGTGCAGATCCAGCTTGTGGACCTGCCGCCCCTGTCGCCCGAGTTCGCGGAGCCATGGCTTCCCCAGGCCATCCGCAACGCCAACACCGGGGCGCTCGTGGTGGACGTGAACGACCCGCTCTGCCTGGACGAGATCGAATCCGTGGAGCGGATGCTGGAAGGCTGGCGACTGCCGCGGCCGGGCGTGCTGGCCGGCAACAAGACCGCCCTGCCGGGAGGCGAGGCCAACTTCGCGGCGCTGGCGGATCTCTATTCCGGCCGCTACCGCCCGGCGCCGGTTTCCGCCCTCACCGGCGCGGGGCTGGCCGCCTTTGCCCGCGTGGTTTTCGAGGCGCTGAACCTGGTGCGCGTCTACACCAAGGCGCCGGGGAAGAAAGCGGAACTGTCCTCGCCCTACGTCCTGAAGCGCGGGGCCACGGTGATGGACGCCGCCGCCCACGTGCACAAGGACTTCGTGGAGCACCTCAAATTCGCGCGCCTGTTCCATAAGCACTCCGAGCACGACGGCCTGATGGTAGACCGCCACCACGTGGTCGAGGACGAGGATATCCTGGAGTTTCACGTGTAACGAGGATAGAAAAACCGTGACTTAGCCACGGATGAACACGGATAAACACGGATAAGACTTTTGAATCCGTGTCCATCCGTGTTTATCCGTGGCCCGCTTCTTTAGAGCTTTACCTTTTATGCGTAAGCGCTGGGAACAGGTTAGGGCCGCCTTCACCCGCCGGATCCGGTACCGCATCACCCGCGGCGGGCTGCTGTTTACGCTGGCGCTCCTGGCAGTCGGGTTCGGGGCCATCCTCTCGGCCAACAATCTGCTATTCCTGATCCTGGCGGCCATGCTGGCCACCTTCCTGGTCTCGGGCGTTGTGAGCCGGCTGGGGCTGGCCGCGCTCGAGCTGGATTTCCTGGTGCCGGAACACGTACCGGCCGGCCGCCACGTGCCGGGCAAACTTTTCGTGCGCAACCGGAAATGGCTCATGCCGTCGTTTTCCATCCGGGTGGAGGCCATTCGGGATCCGGACAGCCCTTCGCTGCGGTCGGGCGTTTACTTTGCGCTGGTCGCCGCCGGCGAAACGCTGGAAGGCGCCGTGGACGTCCGGTTCCCCCGGCGGGGGGCGTACCGCCAGAACAGCTTCGCGTTCTCCACTTCGTTTCCCTTCGGCTTTCTGGAGAAAGCGGCCCGGGTGACGCTCCGCCGCGAGATGATCGTCTATCCCTCGATCGATCCGCAGCCCGGATTCGACGACCTGCTGCTGGGCATTGCGGGCGAGATCGAAACGCACTATCGCGGCCTCGGCAAAGATTTCTACCGCATCCGGCCCTACGAAGCCATGGAGAGTTCCCGGCACGTGGACTGGAAAGCCAGCGCGCATGTGGGCAGCCTGCAGGTGCGCGAGTTCGCCCGAGAGCAGGAGCAGACCGTGGAGATGTACCTGGACCGGGACGTTCCGCCCGCCCTCGACGCGTGGTTCGAGCATGCCGTGGATTGCTGCGCGTTTCTCGCCTGGAGCCTCTCCAACCAGGGGGCTTCCATACACTTCCGCGCGCAAGGCTTCGATTTCAGACAGCCGGAAGACGGCGATATTTATACAATCTTGAAGTATCTGGCGCTGGTATATCCGCAGCGCGCCGAAGAAACCGAACCTCCGCTTGAAGAGACCAGCTATAAGATTCTCCTTACTGCCTCGCCGCGCCGCTTCCTCGATGCCGGCTGGCTGGGCGCGCGGATTCTCGATCCTGGCGTGCTTCCCATTCCTCCTGGCGGCGCAGGCAACGCCGCGGCCTGAGCCCGTCAAAACCTCGATCACGGTGAGCGCCAACATCTCCGCCGAGTCGCCGGCGAACGTCACCGGGTTGGACGCGGCGGCGGTGGAAGACACGCCGGGGGTGGACCTGGATGACCGCTTGCGGCAGGTCCCGGGGTTCAGTCTTTTTCGCCGGTCTTCCAGCCTCGTGGCCCACCCCACCACACAGGGCATCTCGCTGCGCGGCGTTGGTTCCACGGGCGCCAGCCGCACGCTCGTGCTGTGGGACGGGATCCCGGCCAACGATCCTTTTGGCGGGTGGGTCTACTGGACGCAGTTCGTGCCCGATGAAGTCTCCCGGGTGGAGATCTCGCGCGGCGCATCCACCAGCGTTTTCGGCGACCGAGGGTTGAGCGGCGCGATATCGATCTTCTCGCGGCAGCCGGAGCCGCGGCATCTGCTCGCCGATTTTGCGGCCGGCAACCGCGGCGCCGAGGATGCATCGCTCGGATTCTCGCAGGCGTGGTCCCGCGCCGCCATTTCCGGCGCGGCCCGCGCCTTCACGACGGACGGCTACTACATTGTGCCCGCGGCGAACCGCGGCGCGGTGGACCGCATGGCCGGGGTGCGCTTCGTGACGGGCGACGTCCATGTGGACGGCTACAGTTCGCTCGGGAATGTCTTCCTGAAAGTGAGCGCGCTGGCGGAGGACCGCCGGAACGGCACGGCGCTGACGCACAACTCCACCAGCCTGGGCACGGTGGCGCTGCATTACGAGCGGGATTTCGGGGACGATTCGGTTTCGCTCACCGGTTTCCACACGCGCGAAGGATTCCATAGCAGCTTTTCCAGCGTCTCCCCCAACCGCGATACGGAGCGCCTTCCGTACTTGCAGACGGTCCCGTCGCAGGCTACGGGAGGCGCGGGCCTGTGGCGGCATCACGCCTCGGCGTGGGACTTGCTGGCGGGGGCGGATGTGGACCGCGTTTCCGGTTCCAGCACGGACTACCTGCGCCCCGCGGTGCTCCGCGCGGCGGGGGGAACGCAGTTGCAGCACGGCGTTTTCGCACAGGCGGATGCGGCGCTTGGCCCGGCCCGGTTCTTCGCCGGCCTGCGCCACAGCTTCGCCGGCCAGGGCAGCCGGTTTCTGAGTCCCAGCGCCGGAGTGACCGTGGGGCGGAAGCGCCTGCGCCTGCGGGGCTCGGTTTATCGGGCGTTCCGCGCCCCGACCCTGAACGAGTTGTACCGGGAGTTTCGCGTGGGCAATACCGACACGCTCGCCAACCCGAGCCTTCGCCCCGAAACGCTATTCGGCGCGGAGGCCGGGGCCGACTGGAGCGCCGAGGACACGGTTTTCCGCATTACCGCCTACCGCTACGCGCTGAACGACCTGATTACCAACACGACCGTTTCCGTCCAGCCCAATGCCATTGTGCGCCGCCGCGCCAACGCGGCCGCCGCTTTGAGCCGCGGCTTCGAGGCCGAGCTCGCTCATCGTTACCGGGCATGGAGCGGAACGTTGAGTTACCTGTTCGTGGATTCGCGCTACGCCACCGGGCTGCGGGTTCCGCAGGTCCCCAGGCGCCAGGGTTCGGCGCAGTTGACTTACCGGGCCGGCGGAACCCTGGCGTCGCTGGCGCTGCGCGGCTACGGCTACCAGTTCGACGACGACCTCAACCAGTTCCGGCTGGGCGGCTATGCGGTGGCGGAGTTCCTGGCGCGGCGCCGCCTGAAGGGGCCGCTTTCGGCCGAAGCCGTTATCGACAACCTGCTGGACCGCCAGTTCTATGTCGCGTTTACGCCGACGCCCAACATCGGGCAGCCGAGGCTGTGGCGCATCGGGCTGCGCTGGGACGGGCCGTAGGACCGGCTCCGCCCGTAGGGCGGCCCTACAAAGTTACACTGTGAGCGGGTTTCACATCTTTTTATCCGTAATCGCTTCAATGTAGCGATTCCCTCCCGCGGCCCGTTGCGTGCATTGCGGAAGCCGATGCGCACATCTATTCCCCTCCTCCTCTCCCTGCTCGCATGCTCCGCGATGGCGCAACGGATCTCGATTGGCGTCAAGGGCGGCGTGCCGCTCAACGATCCTTCAGGCTTCGGCGACGAGTCGCGGCGGTACATCGTGGGACCCTCCATCGAGGTACGGCTGATGGGCAATTTCGCCGTCGAAGGCGCGGGGTTGTACCAGCGGGCCGGCAACACGACTTCCTTCCCGGGCCTTTTCAACACCTCTTCGGGAGACCTCACGTACGTGATGTACT
>JAIQFU010000125.1 GCA_020073115.1 Terriglobia bacterium | reverse complement strand
CTCCGTCGAGCGCCTTGAGGCCGGCGGCCTGCCGCTCGGCATCCGGCCGGGCCTTGGGTACCAGTGCGGCGAGACGGTGTTGAGCCCGGGCGACCTGCTGTTGATTTTCACCGACGGGCTGGTGGAAGCCGAGAACGGCGCCGAGCAGGAGTTTGGCGAGGCCCGCATGTTCGATGCGCTCCGCGCCCTGGTCGTGGAGAGCGACGTGTCCGCCGGGCTCAAGCGCCTCATGGCCGCCGTGGATGCGTTCGTCGGCGTTACCCGCCAGCACGACGACATTACCTGCCTGGTCCTGAGAAAGCATGCCGCCGCGCGCGCCGGCGGGGCGGCTTAAGCCAGCCGGCGGCCGCGGGGCAGATAGCGCGGCGCGCAATACCGGTCGCCGCGCCCCGCGAGATCGCCGAAAGGGTCCTCGAATTGGTTCATCATCTCGTAGAGGCGCGCGCGCATGTCGTCCACCTCGGCCCCCTTTTCGCCGCTCGCCGCCAGGTTGCGCATCTCCTCGGGATCTTCGGCAAGGTCGTAGCACTCGTCGATATCGAAGCCGTTGAAAACGTACTTGAACCGGTTGGCAATGGCGATCCGCTGCGTGTACAGGAACTCCCCGCCGTAGTAGGCGCACAGGATGTGGTCCCGCCACGCGGCCGCTTCCGGCCCGCCGAACAGCGGCTGCAAGGCGCGGCCGTCCGCATGCGGCATGGGCGCCGCGCCGGCGGCCTCCGTATAAGTGTGGGCCAGGTCGTGCGTCTGAACCAGCCGTGCGGTCCGGGTGCCCGGCTTGATCCTGCCTGGCCACCGCACGGTCAGCGGCACGCGGTAGCACTCCTCGTACGGGATCCAGCCCTTGATCCACATGCGGTGCGCTCCCACCATGTCGCCGTGGTCGCTGGTCGCCACCACGATCGTGTTTTGCTCCTGGCCCGTCTCCCGCAGGGCTTCCAGGATGCGGCCGATCTGCGCGTCCAACTGCTCCACGTAGGCGTAGTAATGCGCCCGCCCGGCCCGGTAATCGTCCTCCGTCACATTGCCCCACGTCGCGGATTCGCGCCGGTGCAGCCCCGGCTTCCCCTGGAACGAGTCGGAGAAGCTCTTGGGGACCGGAATGCTCCGCGGGTCGTAGCCGTCCAGGTACTTTTTGAGAGGCATGTACGGGTCGTGCGGCTGCACGAAGTGCGCCTCCAGGTGCCATGGCCGGGCCTCGCGGCAGAAACGCCGCATCATTCGGATGGCGCATTCCGCGCGGAAGTATTCGGGCGTGGCCTCCTCCGGGCCTTCGCGGCGGCCCCACATGGCAAACGGCTGCGATCCCGGCCACTGCATCTGGCGCTCGGGGATCGATTTCAGAACGCCGGCGGCCCGTTCCACCCCGTCGGGATTGTTCTCCAGCTTGCGAATGAGCTGCGGATCGCACCCTTCCAGGTTGGCCACTTCGTGGAAGCCGAAGTCGAGGGGCGTGCGGACATAGGAAGCATGCCACTTGCCTACGTACCCGAGGCGGTAGCCCGCCTCGCGCAGGCGGTTGGAGTAGAGAACCACGCCGGGGTTCATGTCGCGGTGCACGGAGGGTGGGGAGTGTACCTGGTTGTACACGCCGTTGTGCCAGTGGTAGGCGCCGGAGAGGATTGCCGCGCGCGCCGGGCAGCACACGGCCGACGGCGTATACGAGCGTTCGAACGTCATCCCGCTTTGCGCCAGCCGGTCCAGGTTCGGCGTGCGGCACGGCGACCGTCCCAGAATCGTGGCCCATTGCTGCTGGTCGGTCATGATGTGGAGAATGTTCGGCCGCTCGGCGGCGCCGCTCGCCTGCGCGACAGCCGCGGTTGCCAGCGCGCCTTTCAGGAGAGTCCGGCGATCGAATGAATCCGGCATTACCAGATGATCGCAAATCGCGTGGTGGGGCGGGGCTTCTGCCCCCCACTACGCGACCGCCCGGGGCCTCTCCGCATCGAACAATTGCATGCCCGAGCAGGCGCACAGCGTCCAGGAAAAAGCCATTCGCATCAATCTCGAAGCTCGCAAATACGGCGTATTCGCCGAAATCGGCGCCGGGCAGGAGGTGGTGCGCTGGTTCTTCCACGCCGGCAAGGCTTCTTCCACCGTCGCCGAATCCATCTCCGCCTACGACATGGCCATCAGCGACGGGCTCTACGGACATGCCGCCCACTACGTTAGCCGCGAGCGCCTCAACGCGATGCTCGATCGGGAATTCGGCCAGCTCCAGGCGGGCCTTGCCAAGACCCGCCGCGACGGGGCCGCGTTGTTCGTCTTCGCCGATACCGTGGCGAGCCACACTTCCTCACGCGCCCAGGCTGGGCATGGATGGTTGGGAGTACGGTTTCAGGACCGCCCCGGCGCCGAGCCTTCCGATGCCATCGTGCACCTCGAAATGTTGGACACGCAGACCGCGGGTCAGCAGGAAACCGTCGGGCTTATGGGGGTCAACCTCCTCTACGGGGCCTTTTTTTTCGCGGACGACCCCAACCGACTGGTCAGCTCGCTGATGGACGGACTGAACCGCCGCCGCGTCGAAGTGGACATGATCAAGCTCTCCGGGCCGGCCTTCGCCGCGGTGGACAACCGCCTGTTGAGCCTTCAGCTCGTCGAGCAGGCGCTCACCGACGCCGCCATGTTTCGCGCGGATGGCGAAGTCGTTCAGCCGTCCGAAGTGCTCGAAAAGCAACCCGTCCTCATCGAGCGGGGCAGCTTCCGCCCCGTTACGAACGTCACGTTCGACATGCTGGACCGGGCGCGCCGCCAACTCGCGGCCGGCGCCGCATCGGCCGCCCCCGAGCCGGTCGTGTTGATGGAGATGACGCTCAATAATCTGATGGCTGCCGCCGGTATCGATGATCAGGACTTTCTGGCGCGCGTGGATATCCTGGGCGCCTTGAGCCAGACGGTCATGATCTCCAATTACACGCGGTTCGACCAGGTCACCAGCTACCTGCGGCACTATACCCAGGAGCGGGTCGCCATGGTGTTGGGGATGCCCCTCCTGCGCGAGATCTTCGACGAGAAGTATTACGCGGATCTGGACGGCGGAATCCTGGAAGGCTTGGGACGGCTCTTCAAGGGCCCGGTGAAACTGTTCGTTCACCCGACTGTGGATCCCGAGACCGGGCAACTGCTGACCGCCGATAAGGTCGAGGTGAAACGCCAACTGAGCCACTTGTACGCTTACGTATTCGAGAACGGCTGTGTGGAGCCGATTCGTGAGTTCGACTACCGGCAGCTCCACGTCACTCCCGCGGACGTGCTGCGGAAAATTCAACAAGGCGAGCCGGGCTGGCAGGATCTCGTGCCGCCGCAGGCGGCCGCACTCATCGCGCGGAAGAAGCTCTTCGGATACAAGTAGAACCGCGCTCCGCCCGGCTTTTCAACACCGACGGTATCCTTATGCACAGCCTCGGCCCCGCCCGCATCCTGAATCACAGAGCCGCCATGGGCGAACGCGGGAAGATGTTCTGGTAACCATGTGGGCTCTGGGCGTTTATTTCGCGCTCGTCGTGCTGCTGGTAACGGGCATGTTGGTGGTGTCCTACCTTCTCGGCCAGCGCCATCGCCAACGCGCCACCGGCGCGCCCTATGAGGGCGGCATCGTATCCGAGGGATCGGCGCGCGTGCGGTTCTCGGCCAGGTTTTACCTGATCGCGATGTTCTTCGTGATCTTCGACCTGGAGGCGGTTTTCCTGTTCGCCTGGGCGGTGGCGGCGCGCTCGCTGGGCTGGCCCGCGTTTTGGGAGGCGCTCCTCTTCACCGGAATCCTGGTGGCCGTCCTGATCTATCTGTGGCGCATCGGAGCGCTGGATTGGAGCAACGTGCCCCGGCGCACGGAATGAACGCATGCGATGGTCCATTAGCAGGCCGAACGCGTCCGCCCAAGACCTGGCTGCGGAGCGAGGAACGTACCAGGACGCCGTACAGCGCAACGTGATCCTCTCGCGCCTCCAGAACGTGGTGGCCTGGGGGCGCAAGAACTCGATGTGGCCGTTTAACTTCGGGCTCTCCTGCTGTTATGTCGAAATGGCCACAAGCCTGACCAGCAAGTACGACCTGGCGCGCTTCGGGGCGGAGGTCATCCGCGGCACGCCGCGCGAAGCGGACCTCATGGTGATCGCCGGCACCGTCTTTATCAAAATGGCGCCGGTGATCCAGCGGCTCTACGAGCAGATGATGGAGCCCCGGTGGGTCATTTCCATGGGCTCCTGCGCCAATTCCGGCGGCATGTACGACATCTACAGCGTGGTGCAGGGTGTGGACAAGTTTCTGCCCGTGGACGTCTACGTGAACGGTTGTCCGCCGCGGCCCGACGTGTTCATGGAGGGGCTGCTGCTCCTGCAAAAGGCCGTGGGAAGCGAACGGCGTCCGCTGAGCTGGGTGATCGGCCCGCAGGGCATCGAACGCCCCGCCATGCCCTCCCAGCGCGATATCCAGCGGCCGTCCCGCCGGCAGCTTGTGGATCTCCGCACTCAGGATCACGTGTGAGCGCCGCGGCGACAACCAGTCCGCTCGATGCGTTGCGGGAGCAATACGGGGCGGATGTCGCGCCGCAGGCCGCGCGCGATGGCATCCCCACCGCGTGGCTGCCCCGGGAACGCGTTCCCCAAGCCCTGGCCCACCTAAAAAACGAAATCGACCGGCCCTATAAAATGCTCTACGACCTGACCGCCATCGACGAGCGCGAGCGGTCCAACCGGCAGGGCGAGCCCGACAGCGACTTCACCGTCGTTTACCACCTCTTCTCCTTCGACCGGAACGAGTACCTCCGGGTCAAGACCGCTCTGCGCCACGATGCCCTCTCGATCGATACCGTCACCAACGTCTGGCCCGCGGCGAACTGGTACGAACGGGAAGCGTGGGACATGTTCGGCATCACGTTTACGGGCCACCCCCATCTCGAGCGCATCCTCATGCCGCGGGACTGGCAAGGCCACCCCCTACGCAAGGAACATCCGGCGCGCGCCACCGAGATGGGGCCGTTCCGCCTTTCCGAACAGAAGGCGGACGAGGAACAGGAGCTTTTGCGCTTCCGCCCCGAAGAGTGGGGCATGCAGCGCGCCCATGGCGACACCGACTTCATCTTCCTGAACCTCGGGCCGCAACACCCCGGTACGCATGGCATTCTGCGCATCGCGCTGCAACTCGACGGAGAGGAGATCGTGGACGCCGTGGCCGACATCGGCTATCACCATCGCGGCGCCGAAAAGATGGGGGAGCGGCAATCGTGGCACACTTACATTCCGTACACGGACCGGGTTGACTATCTCGGCGGAGTAGTCAACAACCTCGCGTATCTCACGGCCGTGGAAAAGCTCGCGGGAATTACGGTTCCTCCGCGGGGGCAGGTGATCCGGGTCATGTTGACGGAGTTGTTCCGGATCATCAGCCACCTGGTCTGGTATGGCACCTTCGCGCAGGACCTGGGACAGCTCTCGCCGGTGTTCTACACGTTCAACGACCGCGAGCGCGCGTTCGGCATCATCGAAGCCGTCTGCGGCGCGCGCATGCACCCCAACTGGTTTCGCATCGGCGGCGTGGCGGCTGATTTGCCGCAAGGGTGGGACGCCATGGTTCGCGATTTCATCCGCTACCTCCCCCCGCGCCTGGTGGAATACGACCGCGAGGTTCTCAAGAACCGCATCTTCATGGGGCGCACGAAGGGCGTCGGCGCGTTCGGAAAGGAGGAAGCCATCGAGTGGGGCGCCACGGGACCCAACCTGCGCGCCACCGGTTTCGGATGGGATTTCCGCAAGAAGCAGCCCTATTCCGGTTACGAGCAGTTCGAGTTCGATATCCCGGTGGGGATTCACGGCGACTGTTACGACCGCGCCGTGGTGCGGGTGGAGGAAATGCGGCAGAGCCTGCGCATCATCGAACAATGCGTGAACAACATGCCGGAAGGGCCGTGGAAATCGGACCACCCGCTGGCGACGCCCCCGCTGAAGGACCGAACCATGCACGATATCGAAACCCTGATCACGCATTTCTTGAATGTCAGTTGGGGACCGGTGATGCCGCCCGGCGAGGCCTTGGGAGCAATCGAAGCGACCAAGGGCAACAACGGCTATTACCTGGTGAGCGACGGCGACACGGTCTCGTACCGTACCCGAATCCGGACGCCCTCGTTCCCGCACATGCAGATGCTCCCGCTGCTGTGCCGTGGCCGCATGATCCCCGACCTGCTGGCGGTGCTGGGCGCCATGGACTACGTATTGGCGGATGTGGACCGATGAGAACCGTGGCGTGGGCACTCTTGCCTGCCGTGTCCACACTCATGGGGACACCCGGCCCCCGGAGTGCCCACGCCGCAAAGGTCAAAAATGCTGAGCCCTGAAGAACGCGCCGAGATCGAAGCCGAGTTCCCGCACTACCCCAACCGCAAGGCCGTGTGCATCGACGCCATGAAGATCGTGCAGAAGCGTCGCGGCTGGGTGCCCGACGAGGCGCTGGCCGATATCGGCGAACTGCTCGGAATGTCCATCGCGGACCTGGACGGCGTGGCCACCTTCTACAACCTCATCTTCCGCCGCCCCGTCGGCCGCCACGTGATCTACGTTTGCGACAGCGTGAGCTGCTGGATCATGGGCTCCGACCGCCAGTGCGGCCACCTCTCCGAGCGGCTCGGCATCCAACTCGGGGAGACCACCCCTGACGGCCGGTTCACGCTGATTCCCATCGTCTGCCTCGGCGCCTGCGACCACGCGCCGGTGATGATGATCGACGACGACACGCACTTCGATCTGACCCCCGCCAGGATCGACCGGATTCTGGAGCGCTATCCCTAATGGCGGCGGAGAAGCCACTCACCTTAAACATGCGGCCCGACGGCGCAGCCCTGGACCGCGCCGCCTACGAGCGCGCCGGCGGCTACGGCGCGCTGCGGAAAGCGTTGAAGATGTCTCCGGCGGAGATTGTGGAGGAAGTCAAGGCCTCCACCCTGCGCGGCCGCGGCGGCGCGGGTTTTCCCACGGGTCTGAAGTGGAGCTTCGTTCCCGTTAACGCCCCGCACCCGCGCTACCTCGTGGCCAACGCCGACGAAATGGAGCCGGGCACATTCAAGGACCGCCTGCTGTTGGAGCGCAATCCGCACCTGTTGATCGAGGGCATGGCCATCGCGGGATACGCCACCGGAACCGACGTGGGCTACATCTTCCTGCGCGGCGAATACAAGCTGGCAGCCGCGCGAATCGCGAACGCATTGGCCGAGGCGTATGCGGCGGGATACCTCGGCGCCAATATCCTGGGCTCCGGCTACGGGATGGAGTTGCGCCTGCACCTCAGCGCCGGGCGCTACATGTGCGGAGAGGAAACCGGCATGCTGAACGCCCTGGAGGGCAAGCGCGCCAATCCGCGCGCCAAGCCTCCTTTCCCGCCTGTGTCCGGACTTTTCGGGAAACCGACCACCATCAACAACGTGGAGACGCTGTGCAACGTGCCGCCCATCGTCGCCAACGGCGCGGCCTGGTTCCGCGGGTTGAGCCGCGGTAAGGACGGCGGTACGAAACTCTACGGCGCCAGCGGAAAAGTGAACCGGCCCGGGATCTGGGAACTGCCCATGGGAACCACCATCCGCGAGCTGCTGGAGGAGCACGCCGGCGGCATGCTCGACGGCTTCCGTTTCCGCGGGCTGCTTCCGGGCGGCGCATCCACGGATTTTCTGGTGGAACAGCACCTCGATACCCCCATGGACTTCACCGAAGTGCAGAAGGCCGGCAGCCGCATGGGGACCGGAACCATGATCGTCCTGGACGACAAAACCTGCCCGGTCGGCATGACGTGGAACCTGACCCATTTCTTCGCCCAGGAATCGTGTGGCTGGTGCACGCCCTGCTGGAGCGGCTTGGGATGGGCGGAACGCGTCCTCAAAGCCATGGAAGAAGGCCAGGGCCAACCCGGAGACCTGGAAAAACTGGCATTCCAAACGCGGTTTTGGGCTCCCGGCCATACGTTCTGCGCACTCGCGCCCGGCGCCGCCGAGCCGCTCCAGAGCGCCCTGAAATACTTCCGCGAAGATTTCGAGCGGCACATCACGGAGGGTCGGTGCCCATGGAGATGAGGGGAAACAAACGTGGCGTGGGCATTCCTGCCCGCCGTGTCGACAATCTTGTCGACATCCGGCCCGGGTGCACGCCGCGCTTACCGGAGATGACATGGCGACGGTCTACGTAGACAACCAGCCCTACGACATGAACGCCGGCCAGAACCTGCTCCACGCGTGCCTCTCCCAGGGCATGGACCTGCCGTACTTCTGCTGGCACCCCGCCATGGGCTCCGTGGGCGCCTGCCGCCAGTGCGCCGTCAAGCAGTTCAAGGACGCAGAGGATAAACGCGGCAAGCTCGTGATGGCCTGCATGACCCCGGTCGCCGAGGGCGCCCGCATCTCCCTCCGCGACCCGGAAGCCGTGGAGTTCCGCCGGGCGATCGTCGAAGGCCTGATGCTGAACCACCCCCACGACTGCCCGGTCTG
Source organism: Terriglobia bacterium (assembly GCA_020073115.1). GTDB lineage: Bacteria > Acidobacteriota > Terriglobia > Bryobacterales > Bryobacteraceae > BOG-224. The sequence continues at coordinate 2,315 of JAIQFU010000125.1, read as the reverse complement.
CGATGAGGGCAGCGAGTGCCACCTTCAGGACATGACCGTCATGACGGGGCACGATTACCGCCGCTACCGCTTCGAGAAGCGCACCTTCCGCAACCAGTACCTCGGCCCGTTCGTGAACCACGAGATGAACCGCTGCATCCAGTGCTACCGGTGCGTGCGGTTCTACCGGGAGTATGCGGGCGGGAACGACCTGAATGCCTTCGCCCTGCGCAACATCGTCTTCTTCGGGCGCGAGGGCGATGGCGTGCTGGAGAGCGAGTTCGCGGGCAACCTGGTGGAGGTCTGCCCCACCGGCGTTTTCACCGACGCCACCCTGAAACGGCATTACACGCGGAAATGGGACCTCCAGATGGCGCCTTCCATCTGCGTCCACTGCGGCCTGGGATGCAATACCACCGCGGCCGAGCGCTACGGCATGCTGCGCCGCATTATCAACCGCTACAACGGTGAAGTAAACGGATACTTCCTCTGTGACCGGGGCCGTTACGGCTATGAATTCGTCAACAGCGAGGCGCGGATCCGGCAGCCGCTCCTCGAGGGCCGGCCGGCAACCCCGCAAGCGGCGCTTGAAATCCTGCGGGGATTGGCCCCCGGACAGGCCATCGGCATCGGTTCGCCGCGCGCCTCGCTCGAAAGCAACTTCGCCTTGCGCCAACTGGTGGGACCCGGCCATTTTTACGCCGGCATCCCCGGATCGGAATCGCGGCTCCTGAAGCTGATGTTGGGGATCCTGCGCGACGGTCCCGCGCGCACCCCGTCTCCCCGCGATATCGAGAACTGCGATGCGGTTCTCGTTCTGGGCGAGGATGTTGCCGCAACGGCCCCGCGGATGGCCCTGAGCCTGCGCCAATCCGTGCGCCGGCAGCCCATGCAGACGGCCGAGCGGCTGCACATCCCGCTATGGATGGACCATGCCGTACGGGAGGCGGTCCAGGACGAAAAAGGGCCGCTGTTCCTCGCCACCACCAACACCACGCGTATTGACGACATCGCTACCCGCGCGTTCCGCGGGTCGCCGGACGACATCGCCCGGCTAGGCTTCGCCGTCGCCGATGCGCTCAGTGGAGCAGGTCCCGGGCCTGCCCTGCCCACCGAAATCGCCGCCGCCCTGAAAGCCGCCCGGCGCCCGCTGGTCATCTCCGGCGCCGGTAACCGCAGTCAGGCCATCATTCAGGCCGCGGCTGCGGTGGCCCATGCCCTGCCCGGCGCCGCCCTGGCCTTTACCGCCCCCGAGTGCAACAGCATGGGCCTTACCCTGATGGACGCCCCCTCGCTCGAAGACGCCCTCCAGGCCGAAGCCGACACGCTGATCATCCTGGAAAACGACTTCTACCGGCGCCTCCCCGCCCCGGACATCGACCGCTTCCTGGCGCGCTTCCACCGCGTGATCGCCCTGGACCACCTGCGGACGCCCACAACCGCCAAGGCCCACGTGGTCCTTCCCGCTGCTACTTTCGCCGAAGGCGACGGCACGCTGGTCAGCAGCGAGGGCCGCGCCCAGCGCTATTTCCAGGTGTTCGTACCCGCCGAACCGATTCGGGAAAGCTGGCTTTGGCTGGGCCCCTGGGCCAACCTCGATGAAGTCAACGCGGCGCTCGCTTCGGCCCTGCCGCAACTGGCCGCCGCCACCCGCGCGGCCCCTCCCGCCACTTTCCGGATCGCCGGCGCGAAGATTCCGCGCGAGCCGCACCGCTACAGCGGCCGCACCGCCATGCTGGCGAACATCACGGTGCACGAGCCGAAGCCGCCCGAGGACCCCGACTCGGCGCTCTCGTTCACCATGGAAGGAGATTTCGAAGGCAAACCGGACCAGCCCCCCGCCGCGTTGCTCCCGTTCTTCTGGGCGCCGGGCTGGAACTCCATCCAGTCGGTGAACAAGTTCCAGGAGGAGATTGCCGGCCCGCTGCGGCACGGGGACGCGGGCGTACGGCTGATCGAAGTGGGGCGACCCTCGGGGACCGCCGCCGCCGGGGTTCCGCCCGGCGCGCCGGGCGAAAGCCCGGCGGCGGGCCCAAACGGCCGTCCTACCGGCGAATGGCTCGTGGTCCCGCTGTACCATGTCTTCGGCTCCGAGGAACTCAGCCGCCACGCGCCCGCCGTCGCTGAGCTTGCTCCCGCCCCCTACGTGGCTCTGAACCCGGAGGACGCCGCCGGTTTCGGCCCCGAAGTCGAACTCTTCGGCGCGCGCGTCCCGGTGAAAGCCGCCCCCGATCTGCCGCGCGGCCTGGCCGGCGTGCCCGCCGGGATTCCGCCGTTCGCCGGCCTCGACCTCCCGGCCTGGAGCAGGATCTCCCCACCACGATGACCAGCCCCTA
>JAIQFU010000124.1 GCA_020073115.1 Terriglobia bacterium | reverse complement strand
GACAAAAGTCGTGTTCGGCTTTGGCCGGATTATTACATCCCGCGATAAGCGCGATTCCTTGAACCTCTCCGCTGCGAATCTTGTCTGCGAGGTGTTGGAGGGGCTCCTCGCCATCGCGGCTTACGCCGTCGGCGCCGCCGCGGGCTATCTGTACAGCCGCGCCGAGTACCCTCTCGCCGTGCGCAACGTGCGCGCCGCCATCCGCCAGGCTGAAATCCGCGGCCGCTTGGGCTCGCTGCGGCTGGAGGTCCGTGAAGGCGCGGGCGCGTTCGTCTGCGGCGAGGAAACCGCCCTGATCGCCTCGCTGGAAGGGCGGCGCGGGACGCCCCGGCTGCGGCCTCCATATCCCGTGGAGCAGGGATTGCGCGGCCGCCCCACGGTCATCAACAACGTGGAAACGCTCGCCTGCGTCCCCTGGATCGTGCGTCGCGGCGCCACGGCCTTTGCAGCGTTCGGCACGAAGACCAGCAAAGGAACCAAGGTCTTCGCTCTGGCGGGCAAGGTCAACCGCGGTGGCCTCGTCGAAGTGCCCATGGGCATCACGATCCGCGAAGTGGTGGAAGACATCGGCGGCGGTATCCGGAACGGAAGGCGGTTCAAAGCCGTCCAGATCGGAGGTCCGTCCGGAGGCTGCATCCCCGCGCGGCTCGCCGATACTCCCATCGATTATGAAGCCTTGGCCGGCACCGGCGCCATCATGGGCTCCGGCGGACTGGTCGCGCTGGACGACCGCGACTGCATGGTGGATATCGCCCGCTTCTTCCTCCGCTTTACCCAGGCCGAATCGTGCGGCAAGTGCACGTTCTGCCGCATCGGAACCAAGCGCATGCTGGAAATTCTCGACCGGCTGTGCGAGGGAAAGGGCCGCGAGGACGATCTGGAGAAACTGGAAACCCTGGCCGATTATGTCAGCCGCGGCAGCCTCTGCGGGTTGGGCCAGACCGCGCCCAACCCGGTGGCCACCACGCTCCGCTACTTTCGCGACGAGTACGAGCAACATCTGCACGACAAGCGCTGTCCGGCCGGCCGTTGTCCCGCTCTGATCCGCTACCAGGTGACGGACAACTGCATCGGCTGCACTCTCTGCGCGCAAGCCTGCCCCGTAGGGGCCATTGCCCGTCGCCCGTACGAGAAACACGAAATCGACGATCGCCTCTGCACCCGCTGCGACATGTGCCGCCAAGCCTGCCAGGACGACGCCATCGAGGTCATATAGATGTCATCGGGTATCGGCACAGCCTGCAATCCGGGGACTGGCTCGAATTTCGCCGCCTTTGCGAAACTTCGTGCCTGTCCCCGGTTTGCCCTTTCACCGATCGTACTGCGTGCCATTTCCGCCGCAGCCCACTAACATGATCACCCTGACCATCGACGGCCGTCCGGTAACCGTGGAAGAAGGGACCACCCTGTTAGCAGCGGCGCAGCGTCTGGGCATCCGCATCCCCACCCTGTGTCACGTTCCGGGAATCGAGCCCGCCTCCTCGTGCTTCGTGTGCGCCGTCCAGATCGATGGGCGCCGCAACCTCTCGCCCGCCTGCTCCATGCCCGCGGCCGAAGGCATGGTGGTGGCCACCGACAGTCCCAGCGTGCGCGCCGCGCGTAGAATCGCTCTGGAACTGCTGCTCTCCGATCACGCCGGCGAGTGCGTGGCGCCCTGCGCGGTGCGGTGTCCCGCCGGCCTGGATATCCCCGGTTTCGTCTATGGCATCGCGACCGGGGATAACGGGCGCGCGATGGAGGTCATCCGCGAACGGTTGGCGCTCCCCGGGTCGCTCGGACGCATCTGCCCCCGTCTTTGCGAGCAGGAATGCCGCCGCTGCGATCTCGACCAGGGCCTGGCCATCGACGCCCTGCACCGCTACGCCGCGGATGTGGCTGGGCAGGCGGCGCCGCCTGCCCAGCCCGCCACCGGGAAATCCGTCGCCATCGTCGGCGCCGGGCCGGCCGGTCTGGCTGCGGCGTGGTTCCTCCTGCAGCACGGCCATGAGTGCACGCTGTTCGATGCACATCCGCTCCCCGGCGGTATGCTGCGCTACGGCATCCCCGCCTACCGCCTTCCCAAGGATGCTCTGGATGCCGAGATCGCCGCCATCCGGGAACTCGGCGCCACCTTCCGCATGAACCAGCGGTGGGGCGAAAATTTCAGCCTGGCCGGACTCCGCGAGCGGTACGGCGCGGTCTTCCTGGCCATCGGGGCCCAGCGCGCACAGGCACTGCGTTGTGAGGGCGAGGAACACGCGATTCCCGGCGTGGAGTTTCTGGAACGGGCTGCCACCGGCAATCCCCCGCCCCTGGGCGCCGGAGTCGTCGTGGTCGGCGGCGGCAACACCGCTGTGGACTGCGCCCGCTCCGCGCTTCGCCTGGGCGTGCGCAACGTGCGCATCCTCTACCGCCGCGGCAGGCAGGAGATGCCCTGCCTGATGGACGAAGTGGATGCCGCCGAAGCCGAAGGCATCCACCTCGATCTCCGGGCGGCGCCGGTCCGGCTGGAAAGGAACGGCGGCGGAATCCTGCTGACCTGCCGGCGGATGGCGCTCGGCGAGCCGGACGCCTCCGGACGCCCGCGGCCGGTGGAAGTGGCTGGTTCCGATTTCACCATCGCGTGCTCCACCGTGATCTCGGCCATCGGACAGGCAGTGGAAAGCGCGCTCGCCGAAAGCGAGGGATTGCGCGTCACGGGCCATGGAATCGCCGCCGGCGAACGGACGATGGCGACGAATCTGCCTGGGGTCTTTGCCGGCGGCGATGCCGTCCTGGGAGCGGATCTTGCCGTCCGGGCGGTGGCGGCTGGAAGACTCGCCGCGGTCTCCATCCACCAGTACCTGTCGGGCCAGCCCGTGACCGGCGAACCCGCCCTCGCGGGCATGGCCATGCGGCCGGTGGACGAGTCCGAACTGGCCGCAATTTTCCGGAGCATTGAGAAAGCCGCGCGCACCCCGATGCCCTCCATCTCCATGGAGCGGCGGCGGACCACCTTCGCCGAAGTCGAAACCGGGCTGCGCGCCGAGGATGCGGCCTGCGAGGCCCGCCGCTGCCTTACCTGTGGTTGTCGCAAAGCGGATTGTTGCCTGGTGCGTTCCCTGGCCGGCGAGTACGAAGCGGACGCGTACCGGTTCGCCGGCGCGCGCCGGCGGTTTTCGCAGGACCTCTCCCACCCGGAGGTGATCTACGAGCCGGGCAAATGCATCCATTGCGAAGCCTGCGTGCGGATCGCGGCAGCCGCCGGCGAGGAGGTCGGGTTATCCACGATCGGCCGCGGATTCGACGTCAGGGTGGCGCCGCCATTCGGCGCGACCCTCGCGGAGGGCTTGCGAAAAGCCTGGCGGCGCGCCGCCGACGCGTGCCCGACCGGCGCCCTGGCGCTCCGCACCGCCAGATCCTGCGACGTCTGTTCCCTGGCCCGCGCGGATTAACGTTGGCCGATAGCCCACACGTGGCGCTGGCTGCGGACGATCATCATCTTCCCCGAGATCGCCGGCGTGGCCATCAGGGGCTCGGTCATGTCGTGCCGGGCCAGGATCTCGAACTTGGGTCCGGCTTTCACCACCAGGATCTCGCCATCCTCGCCGGAGAGGTAGATTTTGCCGTCGGACGCTACGGGGGAGGCGCTGAAGCCCGAACCCGCATCCGGAATCCGCTGCCGGTAAACTTCCTTCCCGTCCGCCAGGGCGTAGCAATCGAAGATTCCGGCGTTGCCCAGGACGTAGACGTAGCCGCCGTAAATCAGAGGGGTCGGCATATAAGGGCCGCGCTGCGTTTTGGACCACGCCACCGCCCGGCTGCTCACTGCGCCCGACGGCAGGGTGATATCGCCGTGCGCCCCGGCGCGTATGGCGAAGATCGGCGCTTCCGGCCGTCTGCCGCTGGCTACGACGATCAGGTCATCCGCGGCGACCGGCGTGGGCGCCGTGATCTTCGAACTGCCGCCCAGCCGCCACAGTTCCTTGCCGGAAGCCGGATCGTAGCCGCGGATGAAATTGGAGCCGTTCGTCACCAGTTCCACCCGCGCCTTGGTAGGGATAATGGCCGGCGTGCCCCACGAGGGCAGTTCGTCCCGTTCGGTCCTCCACACGGTCGCGCCGGTCTTCGCATCGAGCGCGGCCAGGAAGGAGCCTTTCTGCTGATCGCACTGCACGATGACAAAGTTTTGGTACAGGATGGGCGAGCTGGCCGTGCCCCATTCGAACTCCGGGGCATCGTATGCGCCGACGTCGAACCGGCCAAGGTCCCGCTTCCACAGCAGGTCGCCCGCCAAGCTGTAGCCATAGATCCCTTGCGAGCCGAAGAAGGCCACGACGACGCGGCCGTCGGTAACCGGGGTCGCGCTGGCGTAGGTGGATTTGATGTGGCGCTTCTCTTTAGGAACGCCTTGGTACGCGGTTCGCTCCCACAGGACCTTGCCCGTGGCGCGGTCCAGGCACAGCAGGTTCCACTGCTGCGGCGAGACATCTTCCGACGCCGTGCCCTCGCCGTAGAGTCCCGGTTTGAACGTAGCGTCCGGTTTGCTGCTCACCGCGGTGGTCACGAATACGCGGTCTCCCCAGACGATCGGGCTGGAGTGGGCTAACCCGTGGACTTCGGTCTTCCAAAGCACGTTACTGCCTCGCCTGGCATCCCACTGGACCGGCAGGTTCTGGCCGTCCGCCACTCCCGAAGCGGCCGGGCCTCGGAACGACGGCCAATCCTGCGCGGAAGCGGCGACCACCAAAGCGAACAGCGCGATGCGCATCCGGCCTCCTGGCGTAACCTACACGCTAGCAGATATGGCGAAGACGCCGTCGCGCCGCTGCGGTCAGTTCGCCGCCAGGGACAGCCGGAACGCGACCATCTCCTGCCCGTTACGAACCAGCAGAGTGTCGCCGGCCAGCACCGGGTGGTTCCAGGTCTTGCCCTCCATCGCCGGGAACCGCGCGATCGCGGTGAAGCGGCCGGGATCCGCCGCGACCAGCGCGAGTTCGCCTTCCTCCGACAAGACCAACAGCAAGTCCTGGTCGGCCAGCAGGAGCAACTGGCCGTAGCCGTAGCGTCCGCCCTTCCACTTGCGCTTCCCGTCCTGGAGATCGATGCAGGCGAGAATGCCGCCGTCAAAGCCGTAGGCATAGCCGTGGTGAACGACGAAGTCGTTGAAGTAGGGCTTCAGCCCCGTCGACGTCCACACCTCCTGGGCGGTCCATCCCCCCGCCCCGTGGGACACCGCGAGGCGGCGCGTCCCAATTCCTCCGGCGTCGGTGAGGGCGGCGATCAGGACGCCGCCGTCATCGGTGAGGGCCGGCTGCAGGATCAGGGAACGCTTCCATTTGTGCTTCCAGAGCAAAGCTCCGTCTGCCGGCGCGACGCTGACGGCGCCTGCGTCGCTCAACAGCAGGACCTGCGGCACTCCGCCGATGGTCAATAAATGCGGGGAACTGTAGCTGCCGCCGCCGTCCGGGCCGCGCCAGCGCGGCTCACCCGTGGCGCGGTCATACGCGGCGAGGCGGCCGGAGGGCGCGGCGATGACGAGATTGTCCACCACGAGCGGCGAGCTCGCAAAGCCCCAGCCCGGAAGCTTGGCGCCGGTGTCGGAAGCCGCGTTGCGCGTCCAGACTACGGCCCCATTGCCGGCGTCGAGCGCGTTCAGGATACCGGTTGCGCCAAAAGTATAGACGCGTCCGCCGTCCAGCGCCGGCGTCGCGCGAGGACCGGCGCCGGCATTGGATTCCGAGAACCGGGCGGCATCGCGGTGGGTCCACACGGGCTTGCCGGTGGCCACGTCGTAGCAAGCGACGATTTCGAACTCCCCGCGCTGCTCCTGCGTGTAGAGCAGGCCATTACCCACCGCGAAAGACGACCAGCCCGGTCCGACGGGCCGGCGCCACAGCTCGACAGGCGGCGAGGTAGCCCAGTCGGTCTTGATCCGAACGCCGGTGACCCGATCGTCGCGATGGAGTCCGCGAAAGCCGGGCCAGGCCGTTTGGATCCGCCCGGCGGAGACGGCCGAAGGGAGAGCCGCTGCCGCCGGCGCCGGTTCGGCGCGGGCTCGATCCAGCAGCTTCTGCTCGGGAGTCTTCGCCCAGCGCCAGGCGAACTGCGAATGGGCATCGGCGGTTATACCCTCGGTGCGCAGCAGGGCCCAAAACCCGCAGGCGGCCAGGATGGTCGCCGCCAGGGTCGCGCGCCGGAGTCCGCCGGAAAGGCGGCGGCCGGCCACCGCCCACGCGACCAACGCAAGGCTCAGGACGGGAATGGAGAAGACTACGAACATCATCCCCATCATTCCCGTCGCGATGGACTCATGGAGGATCCGCCGGGTTGCGACCGAGGCGACGATCATCAGCGCGACTGCGCCCAGGCGCTCGGACCATGGCGCCCGGCTGAGGAACAGCCACCACACGAGGACAGCCAATCCGCCCACGAGTTCCCCGATCACTCCGATGGCCAGAGCCTCGGGCACGACGGCCGGTACGCCAAAGCGGACGAACCAGAGCAGCAGAACGGCGGCGACGCCGGGCCACACCCGAAGTTGCACACGATCCCGTTCGCCCTTCTGTGTGAGGGTCACAGTCATCTGATACGTTCGGCGCCGGCCCGGGGTTCCCGCCGTTTTCAGCGCTCAGGCCAAGCCAAGCCGCGTGGCTCCACTCACTCACGGCGCACCCACCACAGCCCCCCTTGACCCGGCGCCTCGGAAGGGCCATAATCGCTTTCCCAGGAGTGAGCACATGCGATTGCGAAAGACGGGCATCCTTCTTCTTACGGCCGCCGCGATGTTGGCGGCTGCCGACAATCCGTTTATCGGCAAGTGGAAACTCAATGTCGCCAAGAGCGAGTTCACGGGCACGACTACCACCTACGAGCAGACCGCTGCGGGACAATGGCAGATGACGGCGAACGATGGCCAATCCTACAAATTCAGGATGGATGGCAAGGAATACCCGGCCACGAACGGCGCCGTTGCCATTTGGAAACAGGTTGACAGCCATACCTGGGAGACCAGCTACAAAATGAACGGCGTCCCGGCGAGCACCGGCATTCGCAAACTTTCAAGCGATGGTGAGACGATGACGGCGATCTTCAAAGGGAAGAAACCAAACGGCGAATCCTTTGAAAACTCCACCACCGAACAGCGCGTTGCGGGTGGGCCGGGACTGGCCGGCAAGTGGAAGAGCACGCAGGTGAATATCAGTGCTCCCGACATGATGGAGGTTACCGCCGCGGGTGACGGTCTTAGCATGAGGATTCCCGCCTGGAACGAGACTTTTGACGTAAAATTCGACGGCAAGGATTACCACCCAGCCGGACCAACCGTGCCTGCCGGCTATACCATGTCGATGAAGAAAACTGGGCCGCGATCCTTCGAGGTGATCGACAAAATGAACGGCAAGGTCACGGATACAGCAACCGAGACCATCTCGGCTGACGGCAAGACCTGGACCGAGGTAATGACCATGGCGGGTTCCAACGAAAAGACCAGGGCGGTGTTCGAAAGGCAGTAGTGAAGGCTGCGGTCAAACTGGTGATCTGGCGGCGCATACCACGCAGCACGATCCGTGAAAGGGCAAACCGGGTACAGGCACGAAGTTTCGCAAAGGCGGCGAAATTCGAGCCAGTCCCCGCTTTGCGGCCGGCCCCATTCACGAACGGGTTAATCAGATGCGCTTAATCCATTTGGAGTCTGGCGGGGACGGGCCATCAGGATTATTATTTCTTCGGGTCCGCCGACATGTTTCGATGGCGTGATCGGTCGCCGGACCGACTCCGAAGACCTGGACACCATGGACCTATTTGCGGCAATCAGAGAACTCTACGCCGAGAAGGAACGGCTGGATGGTGTGATCGCGGCCCTGGAGTCGTTGGCGCGCCCCGCAGTCGAAGCGGGGATCTCCGCCGGCGGGGAGCAGCCACGAACCGTCAGGCATCGTGGCCGCACTTCGATGGGCGACAAGGAGCGCCACCAGGTCTCGGAACGGATGCGTGCGTACTGGGCGTCGAAGCGAGGCGAACTGGCTGAAAAGGCGCGCATCTGACAGGCCGGCGTCCTCGTCCGCGCTCTATTCAAACCAACGGCCGCCGGGCGGGAGTGTCTTGCGTACTGCCTCCTCATTCATGACGACCCCGATCCCAGGACGATCCGGCGCCGTAATGTAGCCCTTCTGAATGATGTCGCCCTCCTGGACAAACTCCTTCCACCGGGCCCACCGCTGGGCCGGGTGGCCCCAGTGCCACTCCACAACCAGGAAATTCGGGCAACATGCCATGACGTGCGCTGTCGCCATGGCCCCGATGGGCGAGGCCTGCGAGTGCGGCGCAATCGGCGTGTAGTACGTGTGCGCCAGATCCGCAATCTTGCGGGCCTCCAGCAGGCCGCCGCACTTCTGAACATCAGGCATGATGATGTCCACCGCATGTTTTTCGAGATACTCCCTGAATCCCCACCGCATGTAAACGTTCTCGCCGCAGCAGATAGGAGTATGGGTCGATTGGCGCACGTCGCGCATGGCGTCGATGTTCTCAGCCGGAACCGGTTCTTCGAGCCACACCAGCTTGAAGGGCTCCAGTTCCCTGGCAACCCGCTTGGCCGTACCGAGGTCGTACCGGCCGTGCATGTCCACCGCCAACTCGATCGTCTTGGGCAGCGATTCCCGCATGAATGCCACCTTGTCCACCATGTGGTCGATCTCGGCATTGTTCGCCGTCCAGTTCACGCGGTCGAAGCGCGAGGGGTCGCCCGCGTTGTCGATGTCGATCTTGGCCATGGTGAAGCCGTTCTCGACGATCTGCTGGATGAACACCTTAGCTTGAGGGTCGTTGCGGTTGTCCGTGCCGGAATCGCAATAGACGCGGATCTTGTCCCGCACTTTGCCGCCCATTAACTGATAGATCGGCAGCCCGAGAGCCTTCCCGGCAAGGTCCCACAGCGCGATCTCAACCGCGGTTAAAGCCGCCGTAAACTGACCCGCCTGCGCGCCGGCGAAAATGCCGCTGGTCCGGATCCGTTCCCAAATGGCTTCGACATTCAGGGGGCTTTGGTTCATCAGGGAATAGCGGAACCCGGCTATGATGCCCGGCGCGCCGCCGACGGCATCAACGCCTTCGCCTTCGCCTATCAGGCCCTGGTCCGTGTAGATCCGAACATGGAAGCCCTGGATGTTCGCGGTCTTGACGTCCGTGATTTTCAGCTTGGGCCGTTGATACTGCGTGGTGGACTCCTGCATGGCGGCGGAAAGCCCCCGCAGGCTGAACGCGCCGCACAGAGCCGCGCCAGCGCCTCGGAAAAACGATCTTCGATTGGTCGGACTCATCGACTTTTCTCCCTCGAAACACGGCAACTCTCCGAGGATAGCTCCCTTGCGGAGTTGCGGCGCAAGGGAGCCGTCAACCGGGCGCCGATAACGAGGTTGCGCGCAGCGTTCCCGAACTGTCCGGCAGGCGCCTCCGTGAAACCGCCTACCTGAAAAGCCGCGGGGCGAAATCGTTCAGGCATCGCCGCCACGTCAACCATTCGTGGGCCGTGCCGGGCGATTCGAAGTAGACGTTGTGAATGGCGGCATTGGTCAGGGCGTCACTGAAGCCCTTGGCGCCCTGGCCTTCCGCCGACCCGATCCCCAGGAAGAGCACCTTGACCTTCTTATTAAATGCGGCCGGGTCCGCGAACGCGCCGCCGCAGGTGGTTTTCGGATCGAAGGTTCCACCCCTCCCGCCGCAGCTTCCGCTGAATCCGCCCAGGTATGCGAACCTGTCGAGGTTGTTGAGCGCGGTGGTAAACGTCTGCATCCCACCCATGGAAAGTCCGGCCATGGCGCGGCTCTCGCGGCCAGGGAGCGCTCTGTAGGTGCGCTCGATCGTGGGAATCAAATCGGTGAACATCATGTCGGTGAAAGCCGAGAGGTTGAACCCTCCGGGACCTCTTCCGGCGGGCGCCGCGCCGCGGCCCTGCGCGCCAGGCGCAGAGCCGGCGGGAGGAACTCCCCGCCCGGGCGCACCCGCCCCTCCGCGCGCCGCGGGAGCGGCCCCCGGCGCCGGAACCAAGCCGCGGCCCGCGAACAGCGCGGCGCTTTCACCCGGCTTTACGGCGTTGAGGTTGTCCATAACGATGATCATGGGCTTCGCCTTCTTGGCCGCGATGAGGTTATCCATGATGAAATCCACGTGCCCCTGGGTATACCAGCCTGTTTCATCTTCTCCCCAGCCGTGGAGCAAATACAGGACGGGATACTTCGCCTTGGCGTTGGTCTCGTAATCCGGCGGAGTATACACGAACGAGCGGCGGTACTTGCCCGTGACCTTGGAGAAATACCACTGCTCGCTCACGCGGCCCCGCGGCACGTCTTTGGGGCTGTAGAACTCCGCGTCCGGCGCGGAAATCTCAATTCCGCTGTTCTGCCATCCGGACCCGAAGAAGGTCATGGTGGATGGGTCCGCCACGGTGGCTCCATCAATTTGAAGACCGTAATAATGGAATCCGACCACCAGCGGCGTCGTGGTCACGCTCCAGATGCCATCCGGGCCCTTCGTCATATCGAATCCGCGCCCGATTCGAACAGTCACCTTTTGGGCGTCCGGCGCGACGACGCGGAACAGCGCGCGATTGTCCGGATAGACGCAGGGGTACTTTGCCTCAGGGACATTCAATACGTTGGGTTTGCAGTCTTCCGCGGACTGCCCCCAGCACAATCCACAGCTCAAAGCCGCCAAAATGAACGTCGATCTCATGAGTCCTCCTTTTGAAACACTAACGGCCGCGGCATTCAGGGCCGCGGCCGTGAGAGAGCGGCTAACCGCCCACGATTACCACTTAAACGCCAGGGTGAGATTCATCAGCGGAGTACCGCCGTAACCCGCGGTCCCG
>JAIQFU010000123.1 GCA_020073115.1 Terriglobia bacterium | reverse complement strand
GGGCAGAAGAGCATCCGGCCGGTGGCGGCGGGGCGCGGCGCAACGGCTGCCGCGGGCGAGACGCCGGCCCAGGCTCCCGCCGCGCAGGCGGCCCAGCAGCCCGCTGATCCAACCACGGCGGCAGCGCCGGAGAATGCCCAAGCCGCGGCCGGCGGGCGCGGAGGACGGGGCGCCGGCGGCGGTTTCGGCGGACGCGGCGGCGCGCCCAACATCGTCAATGCGCCGGCCAACGTCGAGCCGTTCCGCTTCTATTGGAACGCGCCGTTTGAGATCTCGCCGCACAATCCCTCCGTGGTCTACATGGCTGCGCAGTACTTCTTCAAGTCCACCAACCGTGGCGATTCCTGGTGGATGAACCCCACCGACCTGACCAAGAAGATCAACCGCTGGGCGCCGGAAATGCCCATCATGGGCGTGCCGGGCGACAAGCCCATGGCCGAGAAGCACGACGGCTACTCGGCGAGTTCCACGGCCACGCAGGTCCGCGAATCGCCTTCGCGCCCCGGCGTGGTCTGGGTGGGAACCGAGGACGGAAACCTCCAGGTGAGCCAGGACGGCGGAGAGACCTTCGTCAACGTGTACGCCAACCTCCCCGGCGCGCCCAAGGGGTACACCCACATCTCGCGCATCGAGCCCTCGCATTTCGATCCGGGCGGGGCGTACGTGGCGGTGGATAACCACCGCAACGACGATTGGAAACCTTACCTGTTCAAGACCACCATCAAGATCTTCCAGGTACTGACAAATTGTCGAAAGGGATGCACCTTCCAACCTTCCCATGTTCAGCCCGTGGAACCAGGAGTAGCCGCGTCCCGCCATCCAGTGGAAGAACGATTACCAGGCGCAGCGCCGCGCGGCCAACCGCGATTTCAAAGGGCAGAACCCGCAGGGCGGGACCGCGATCCACGTCTGGTCCAGCTCCGACCTGGGGGCCGGGAAGCTGGAGTTCCTCCAGAACAACCAGGTGGCGAGCACCATGGACGTGCAGATCAAGGCCGGGATGAACCGGTTCCAGTGGAATATGCGCGGGGCGGCGCCGGCGGGGTTTGGAACCGGCGGACGCGGAGCGCGCGGCGGCGCGGGCGCGGAAGCCAATGCGCCGGCCGGGGGCGCAGCCCAGACGGGGGGCGCAGCGGCGCAAACAGCGGGAGCGCCGGCAGGCGCGCAAGCGGCCGGCGGGTTCCAGGGCGGCGGACGCGGCGGACGCGGCGGCATGACCGGCGTGCCGTTCGTGAGCTCCGGGCGGGGCGGCTTCGGCGGCGGGGGAGGCTCGCCGGTGGAGCCGGGTTCCTACACCGTTCGGCTCACGGTGGGAAATCAGACCCTGACGTCTTCCGTGACGGTCCTGGAAGACATCTGGATGCGCCCGCAATAGTCACTGAAGTTGCGGGGCAGGTTGCCATCCCGCGGCGGGTTGGCAACCTGCCCCGCCAGTTCGGCCGACCCACCAGGCCTGGCAGAGGTGTTGTCGGGCCGGGGCTCATACTGAGGGGATGCTGGTTATTTTTAGCGGGCTGCCAGGGGTTGGAAAGACGGCATTGGCCCGGGAGTTGGCCCGCCAGGTGGGCGCCGTACACCTGCGGATCGACGCGATTGAGCAAGCCATCCGGCAATCTGGAAACACCCGCGACCCCCTGGACGACATCGGATACCGGGTCGCCTATGCCGTGGCCGAGGATAACCTGCGGATCGGACGAACGGTGATCGCGGACTCGGTCAATCCGCTTCGGGTGACTCGCGACGCCTGGCTCGAAGTCGCGAACCGCGCGCATGCCGGCGCGATCGAGATAGAGGTCCGGTGCTCGGACCTGGCGGAGCACCGGCGGCGCGTGGAAACACGAGTCGCCGACATTCCTGGGCTGGCGCTGCCAGGCTGGGCGGAAGTGGCCGCCAGAGAATATGACGCGTGGAGCCGCGAACATCTCGTCATCGAGAGTGCGGGCCGGACGATCGAACAGAACGTCGGAGTCATCCGCGGCGCGCTATCCGGGCGCCGATAGCGACGAGAACCCCTGTGCGCTGGTATCGGGTGGAGTGGGCCTCCTGGCCTGCCACGCCGGCGTCCGTGCCGGCGTTCTGCGAAAAATCCGGCCAGGACGCCGGCATAGCAAGGCGGAGGCTCACTCCACAGACAGGCCTCGCCTCTCGTGCACGTGCGCGGTGAGCGCCTCTATGATCGGCTCGAGGCCGCCGTCCATGATGAGATCGAGTTGGTCCAGCGTCAAGCCGATCCGATGGTCCGTCACACGGTTCTGCGGAATATTGTACGTGCGGATCGTCGGGCTGCGATCGGGGCCGAGATCGATTACATCCAGTTCGTCTCCTTCCGGCGCCACGGCCACGACGATCTTCGACGTCAAAACGCGGCCCTTCTCTTCCATGGAGGGCGCCCACTTTACGCGGTGAACGCCGCTCTCGTACTTTAGCTTGCGATATGCGTGCTCTCCGCGAACCAATGCAACCACTTCGGTCTGCGGTTCTCGAACGGATGCCGGGACGGCGGCGATGGTCCAGCCCTGCATCTCAGCATATCGGGAGTACATGCGGGCGATCTTGGATACCACGACGGCCTCGTCGCCAACGCCGCGGCCACGGATCCTCAGGAAGGCATTGCTCATCGCACCTCCTATCCGCGGAAGTTGCTTCCAGGTTCAGTATTATGCAGATTGAGCGCCGGAACAAGCAGAGGTTTGAAGGCGCGTCAACCCCGGATGGAGATTTCGCGCGAAGAGTGCTTTGATAGGGTACGTATGAAGCCATCAAATCCCCCCGCCCTCGTCCTCATTGCCATGGGCCTGGGCGCAGCCATTCCCGGAAATGCGTTCGCCGCCGATCGCGTCAAGATCGCGAACGGCATCATCGAGGCCACCGGCCAGCCGGATTCCGCTGTCCGCAGCTTCAAGGGAATTCCGTTTGCGCAGCCGCCGGTCGGAGACTTGCGCTGGAGAGAACCGCAGCCCGTGAAGAACTGGAAGGGCGTGCGCAGCGCCGGCCAGTTCGGTCCGCGCTGCATGCAGGTCACCTCGCCGGGGGCCGACTACTGGTTCCGCAGCAACGGGATGAGCGAGGACTGCCTATATCTCAACGTATGGACGCCCGCCAAATCGGGCCGGAAACGGCTGCCGGTGCTGGTGTACATCTTCGGCGGCGGCTTTCAGAACGGCGATGGGTCGGAGCCCCGTTACGACGGCGAGAGCATGGCCCGAAAGGGCATCGTGGCCGTCACGGTGAACTACCGGACCAATATTTTCGGATTCTTCTCCCATCCCGAATTGACGAAAGAGTCCCCCCACCACGCGTCCGGGAACTATGGCCTGCTGGACCAGGTGGCCGCCCTCGAATGGGTGCAGCGGAACATCGCGGCTTTTGGCGGCGATCCGAAAAGGGTGACGATTGCGGGCGAGTCCGCGGGCTCGATTTCGGTCAGCGCCCTGATGGCTTCTCCGCTCTCCAGAAAGCTGATCGCGGGGGCCATCGGCGAGAGCGGAGCCATGATCGCAAGTTTGCCCCCGCGGCCTCTCGCCGAGGCGGAGCAGGACGGGGCGAAATTCGGAGCCTCCGCGGGCGCGGCATCACTGGCGGCGCTCCGCGCCCTGACCGCGGAACAGATTCAGGCGGCCGTGGCGGAGACCCGTGGCGTCCGGTTCAGCACCGCGCTGGACGGCTACTTTCTGCCGAAAGGCTTGCGGGATATTTTCGAGGCGGGCGAACAATCCAAGGTCCCGCTGCTGGCCGGATCCAATTCCGAGGAGCAATCCGCCCGGTCGGTGTTGGCGGCGGCGGATCCCACGCCAGAAAACTTCGCCAGTGCGGTGAAAAAACTCTACGGCGAGCGCGCCGGCGAGATCCTGAAGGTTTACGCGCCCTCCACTCCTGATGAAGTCCTCGACGCCGCAACGGACCTTGCCAGCGCCCGCTTCATCGCGTACGGCACGTGGAAATGGACCGAACTACAGATGAAGACCGGCGGCAAGCCGGTGTACCGCTATTTCTATGCTCATCCGCGGCCGAGGTTCCTCGGGACCGGAAGCCAACCGCCCGCCGGTGGTGCGCCGGCCGCGGCCGGCAGGGGCAGCCCGCCGGCGGCTCCCCGCGGGGCCGCGCACTCCGCCGAAATTCAATATGCCATGGGCAATCTCGCGCTGGACAAGAGATACGCCTGGGAAGACGTGGACCACAAAGTTTCCGAAGTCATGTACGCGTACTTTGGGAACTTCATCAAGACGGGGAACCCGAATGGTCCGGGGCTGCCAAACTGGCCCACGTACGACAGCGCCACGAAGTTCCAGCGGATGCGCCTGGATGCGGACCCCCGCGCCGAACCGGAGCCGCACCGGGACCGCTACCTCGCGCTGGACGCCAAGCCATAACGGAAAGTAGCTGAAAGACGATTCGCCACGGATGAACACGGATCGGCACAAATTCAGAAACAAAGCTCAAAAGCCAGTTCTGTTTTAATCCGTGTTCATCCGTGTTCATCCGTGGCCATAGATTTTGAGCCTGCGGGTCTGCCGCGCTGGTTTAACCTGCGGCGTGAAACGGTTTCTCCGCAGCCTGATCGAGACCGGCGGCCTTCCAGGCGTCGAAACCACCGGTGAGATTGGCGACGTCGCGGAAGCCGGCGCGGCGCAGGATGCTCGTGGCGATCGAACTCCGATACCCGCTCTTGCAGTGAACCACCAGAAGTTTTCCGGGGTCCAACTCCCCGGTCCGCGCAGGCAATTGACCGAGCGGAATGCGAGCCGAGTTCCCCATGGCGCCCCCTTCGATTTCCCCGGGTTCCCGCACGTCGAGGACCGCGACGTGGTCCGCTTCCCGCTCCAGGAGCTCGGCGAACTCGTGGACGGAGATCTGCGGGATGTACTCCAGCTCGTAGCCGCCCTTGATCCAGCCTGCGATTCCGTCTTCCAGGTATCCGTGCACGTTCTCGATGCCGACGCGCGCCAGCCGCAGCTGAGACTCCCGCAGATGCTGCTCGTCTTCTCCAACCAGAATGATGCGCTTGTCGAGACCCAGGATGCGAGCGGCCCACGAAGCGTACTGCCCGGAGAGAGCGATATGCAGGGAGCCCGGAACATGCGCCACGGCGAACTCCATCGCGGGGCGTGTGTCGAGCGCAATCGCGCCCTCCGACTGCAGGCGGAAGACCTCGGGAGCCCGCACCGGGACGGGTGGCGGCAAGCGGTCGAGCGCCGCGGCGCCTCTCCGGTTCAGCTCCACCTCCCGCCCGAAGTACTCGGGACGGGGCGGCAGGTTGTCGGTGAGGAGATGGATAAACTCCTCCGGGGAGCGCGCCTGCAGAGCGTAATTCGTGCGGCGCTCCTTCCCGATGGTGGACGAGCGCTCGGCGCCCATCTGCCGGCCGCACAGAGACCCCGCCCCGTGCGCCGGAAAGATCTCCGTTTCGTCCGGTAGCTTCAGGACTTTCTCATGCAGGCTTTTATAGAGCAGCGCGGCCAACTCCTGCGGAGTGCGATCCGCGGAAAGATCGGGGCGGCCGACGTCTCCCACAAACAGGGTGTCGCCGGTAAACACGGCTCGCGGGCGGGAAGGATCCGCGAGGTCGGTCAGCGCAATGCAGACGCTTTCGGCCGTGTGACCCGGGGTCTCGATGAAATCGAGCCGGCAGTTCCCGAACCGAATGGAGTCGCCATCTTTCACCGCCGTATGCGCGAAGGTCGCGCCGGAGCTCTCTCCAAGATAGATGCGCGCCCCGGTGCGCTCCGCGAGTTCCCGATGGCCGGAGACGAAGTCGGCATGGAGGTGCGTTTCGATGACATGCGCGATCTTCAGCCCCTTTTCCCTGGCGGCGTCCACATAAATATCGACATCGCGCTGCGGGTCAATCACGGCCGCGATGCCTTCCGAACCGACCAGGTAGGAAGCGTGCGCCAGACATCCCAGAAAGTACTGTTCCACCAGCACGGGTTCCATAGGTGTTGGCGAGTCTATCATGGGCCTTTCACTGCGATGGAACGAGGTTGTAGTCAAAACCACATACACGCCCTTTGAGATCCACCCTGTCCTGAAAGGTACGAAGCAGCCCAACGACTTCGGCCCGCGGAAGCGTGAATCGTGTATACTCACCGGGCAAGCCAATCAGAGGCGGAGGGGATTATGTTCGTCAGGTGTGCCGCCCGCGGGATCGCGGCCGCGTGCTTTGTTTCAGGAGCTTTCGCCCAGGCTCCCGCCAAGATCGACTTCAGCCGGGACGTGCAGCCGATCCTGCGGCAGAACTGCTACGGTTGCCACGGACCCTCACAGCAGATGGGCGGCATGCGGCTCGACCGCAGGAGCTCCGCGCTCGGCCGGCGCCGGGTGACGCCCGGCAGCAGCGCGAACAGCTTCCTGTATCACCGGGTGAGCGGGAGCGCCTACGGGCTGCAAATGCCCCCCACCGGCCCGCTCCGGACGGAGCAGGTCGCCGTGCTGAAGGCGTGGATCGATCAAGGCGCCGAGTGGCCGGACGCGCTGGCTAACGAGGCCGACCGGCCTGCGCTGAACCCGCAGGCGGTGGCGATGGTGGATGCGTTGCGCGCCGGCGACCGGCAGTCGTTCCTGAAGCGCGTCGCGGAGAATCCGAAGCTGCTCAACGCGCGCGGACCGGAAGGATCTACGCCGTTCATGTATGCGGTGCTCTACGGCGACACGGCGGTCGTGGAGCAACTCCTGAAGAAAGGCGCCGACCCCAATGCGCGCAACGATGCCAAGGCGACCGCGCTGCTGTGGGCCGCGACCAGCCTGGAGAAGACTCGCGCGCTGGCGGCGCACGGCGCGGACGTCAACGCGCGCTCCGACGACGCGCGAACCCCGTTAATGATCGCTGCGGGCCACCCGGGCGGCGCGCCCATCGTCAGGTTTCTACTGGAACACGGTGCCAACCCGAACCCCACCAAGGACCCGATGGTCGAATCCTCGCCGCTCGTTCAGGCGGCGCTGGCCGCGGATCCCGAAAGCATGCAGATGCTGATGGACCGCGGCGCGGATGTCAAACAATCGGGAGGCATGGCGCTGTTCATGGCGCTGACGGTGGACTGTCCGAAGTGCGTGGACCTCCTGGTCAAGAAGAACCTCGATAAGGACGCGTACACCTTCGCGCTGCTGAATGTGGCTCCCTTTGCGGAGGCCGCGCAGGTCCGGTTGATGCTCGAACACGGCGCAGAGGTCAACGCGGTGGATCCCTTCGGCCGAACCGCGCTCCAGTACGCCGCGGTCTCGGACCTCATCCTTGTGGACACGGTGAAATTGCTGATCGACCGGGGCGCCGACGTGAACGCCACCAGCAAGTACGCGGGGTCCAGCGACACGGGGATGTCCGTACTCGACATCGCGTCGTTGCAGGGCGATACGCCAGTGGTGAATCTGCTGCTCAAATCCGGGGCGAGGCGGGCGGTCGAACCGGCCGCCGCCGCGCCAAAATCGCAGCCCGCAGCCACGCTCCAGGCGGCCATTCAGCGCAGCCTGCCCCTGATCCAGCGCGCCGACGCCGGCTTCTCCGCGAAATCGGGCTGTGTTTCGTGCCACAACAACAGCGTTGCTGCGATGACGGTCGGTCTCGCGCGGCAGAACCATTACTCCGTGGATGAGCGAATCGCGACGCAGCAGTTGAAATACAACGCCTCGCATCTGGAGCGCCAGCGGGACACGCTGCACCAGGGGCTCTTCGCGGCGCAGGCCGGAGCGGAAGCATTTGGCGATACTTTTGGGGCCTCCGTCCTGGGTTATGTAATGTTGGGACTCGACGCGGAGCATTACAGACCGGACCTGAACACTGACGCGGTCGCCATGTACCTGAAGTCGCGCCAGATGACCGATGGGCGTTGGGCGTATCCGGCCGCCGATACGCGCCAGCCGCTGTGCCTGGACTACATCGGGCAGACCACGCTGGCAATGCGCGCCCTGCAACTTTATGCGCCCAAGACGGCCAAGGCGGAATACGAGAAATCGGTGCAGCTCGCCGCCGCCTGGCTGGCCACTGCCCAGCCGAAGACCGATGAGGACCGCATCTGGAAGCTGCAAGGGCTGGCGTGGGCCGCGAAGGACAAAGATGCGACCGCGAGAGCCCTGAAGCAGGTTATCGATTTGCAGCGGCCCGACGGGGGCTGGTCTCAGATGGCCTCGCTGGCGAGCGACGCGTATATGACGGGAAGGGCCCTGGTCGCATTACAGGCCGCGGGCCTGGCGGTTTCGGATAACGCGTACAAGCGCGGCGTGCGGTTCCTCCTGAACAGCCAGATGGAGGACGGCTCGTGGTACGTCAAGACGCGGGCGCTGGCCTTGCAGCCGTACTTCGAAACCGGCTTCCCCCATGGCTTCGATCAGTCCATCTCCGCCGCGGGCGCCAGTTGGGCGACGATTGCGCTGATCCTGGCCGGAGGGGACTCGACGACCAGCACCGCGGACCGCCGGCAGTAGTGGTCTTCGCAGCCGGCGCGGATGTTCCATCGCCGCTGATGACCGCTCCCTCCGGCCGCGGCTCTGTGTCGGGGAACGGAGCCGCGATGGCGGGCCTGCCGCAGGCTACCGAACGGTTCCGAACCCGTAACTGATACCCGCGGCCGTCGAAAGCCATTGCTGAATTGGACGGCCCAGGTCGCGCCACGTGCGGACGGTGAGGTTGACCCGCCAATGGCCGCCGCGGTTCAGGGCAACGGCCGCTTTTCCGGAGTACTGGAACAGGGAACCGTTGTGGTAGGAATCGCCGGAGGCCCGGTCGAACCAGATGTAGCCTCCGCCCACCCCAACCGAAAGCTCGACTCGCCCGCGGGCCAGCGGGAGAACGCCGCGCAGACCGTAGTCGAGGAGTTTATTTTCCAAATGCGAATAGGAGCAACCGAAACGGTTGCAGCCGTACTCGGCCGCCATCCACGCGCCAGTCCACCCTGCGTCCGCTGCAAGGTACCTCGCAAGGCGAATTTCACCTCCGGCGCGCAACCCCGGACCGGCGGAGTATCTGTCCGTCACATAGCCGCTGACCGAGAAAACGCCGGAGGCGTCAATTTCAGCATTGACGCGCGGAATTGGAATCTGGGCCGGTAGCGTTCCGGCTGCAAGGACGGCAAACAACGAAAATAGAGGAAGACGTTTCATCAAAGCGAGTCCCTGAATCCAAGACCCGGTACTGGGAAAAAACACTACGGGCGGGTCGAAGTACTTTCCAGATGCCGAAGGGCGCACCAGTTCGGCTCCCCAACGCCATGTGATTCGCAATCACTTGTGTGATTGCCGCGGCAGCGGGCAAAGTGTTTCTCGCGAAATGGCTGACATCAAATCGGTGCGCTGGCCAGCAGCCTGGTGTATCAGGCACTGCGCCTGCCTTGCAGCCCTATCTCTCCCGATCCGGGTTCTTGCCGAGGCTGACCAGGTTCGCCAGAATGCGGTATGCTCCGGGAACGCCCGCGGGCAACTGCCGGTAGAGGGCGAAAGCATCGTAGATGTAGGCCCCTTTGCCATAGCGGGCCAGCAGGAGACCGCCACGCTGCGGGTCCTGATCGGGGTCGTGCGTTTCGAGCAGCGCCTGGTAGCGGGGGTCCCATTTCTGCATGAACCCATGGCCGCGCTCCTCCACCCAACCGTTGAAATCCGCCTCCGTGATGTGGTTGGGCCACGTGAAAACGGGGCTATGGGGATCGAGGATCACGACCTTGGACTGCTCATCGACCACCTTCTGCGGATTGGATCCCAAGGTGAACGGGTAAGGTCCATAGTCCTGGTCGAAGCCCTGGAGGTTGTACTGCACGAGGAGCACGCCGCCATTGCGGACGTAATCCAGCAGGCGCCGGTTGGCGGACTTCAGCTCCGGCCGGACGGCGTACGCGCGCGTTCCCAGAATGATGGCATCGAAGCCCGAAAGATCGCCGTGCGTAATGTCGCCGGCGGACAGAACACGTACCGCCTGGCCCAGGTTCTGCAGGGCCTGCGGAACATCGTCGCCCGTCCCGGGAAGATAAGCGACACTGAGGCCCGGCGCCGTCTTCACGTCCACGCCCACCGCCCGATAGACCGCCGGACGGTAATACGGATAGGGGCGCAAACCGGGGTAGCCAACCATGCGGTAGCCTTCTTCGTAAGTCCTGCCCTGGTATTCGGCGGCGGCGGTGATGCGGTATTCGCCGGGCTTGATCCCTTCCGGCAGCACCGAAAAGGTCACGGCGTGGTCTTCGCCGTCGCGCGTCATCGAGAACGCGGCCGAAGCTGGCTCCGAGCGCCAGCCATCCGGCAGCCGAAGGCGCAGCGTTCCTTCCGCCGGCCCCTTCACGTTGCTGTGCACCGTGCAGGAAAACGGGAAGGACTTCACGCCGATGGGAATGGCGCCGGCGGCCGGCGACACGCTGACTGAAATCGCCGGTCCGAAGACCAGCGGCTGCGATTCCAGCCCCAAGCCGCGAACGCGTTCCAGCGTCTGCACCACCTGCGCCAGGCGGATGCTCTGGCCGCGATAAGAGACGCGCACCACGGCCGCGAGCGGGTACGGCGCCAGGGACAGGTTGCGATACCGGGGATCCGTGAGGCCGTAGTAAGGCTGCTCCTCGTCGGGGCGCGTGAAGTACGCCCGTGTGGGCTTCGCGTCCGCCGGAACCGCGACGGAGAACTCCGCCACGGAACGGCCGGGGGCGCCCATGTCCTTGGGAATCTTCGAGACGATGCGCCAGCCCGCGGGGCCGTCGCCGGGTTCCAGCGATGCCGAGTCTAGCTGCAGGGCTTCGCGGTCCTCGTTGGCCAGCGCCACGCGCACCCCGAAGGACTGGCCGGGAATCGCCACCGTGAAGGTGGGGGCGGCGCCTCCATACGGCCCCATCCGGCCCTGCGGCTCGTGCTCCGGCGCCACCACGGCGTCGAGCGACAACCCGAGGGAATCGGCCAGCGCGCGCTCGAACTGTTCCTCTTTCACGCGCAATTCGAACAGCGCATCCGACCGGCCCGGTTCCGGCAGGCCGGCGGATTCCATCTGCGCCATCAGCTTGCGGCTAACCCCCAGCCCTTCCGCCAGAAGCGGAGCGATGGCTTGCGGCTCGCCGGGGCGATACCGGGCGACCGCCTGCGCCGCCAGCCGGGCCATCTCCGCGAGTCCATCCTTCACGAAAGGCGGCTCGGAAGCAAGCAGCGCCCCGATTCCCTCTACCGAGACGTCAATCCCGTCGAAAAACGACTTCTCGGGCTCGGACGCCGCCACGCGCGCGCCGTAGCGGTGATATCCGCTGGACGCCGGGGCCGGGGGCGGGATGGCAACGCCGTCGTTCTGGCTTTTCTGGCAGCCGAGACCTTCGCGGGCGATCTGAAGATACGTCAGGCCATTGACGGGAGCGTAGGAGCCCTCCTCGATCTCCAGCGTCGTGGACGGCTTCTGATTGGACCATTTACCGTTAACGTAATCGAAAAAGCGCACCGGCACGTACCTGTCCGTGGCGTAGTCGTACATGCCTTGGGGCGTGACGTCGAAGAATGGGGTGCGGGCGTAGACCTTGAGCGGCGTCCAGGGCCGCAAGCCCTCGCGGATCTGCTCCGGGATGCGGGTGGGGTCCCCGGCGGCCCGGTACGCCTCCTGGGCCATCTCCCCCGCCACCTGATGCTGCCCGTGGCCATC
>JAIQFU010000122.1 GCA_020073115.1 Terriglobia bacterium | reverse complement strand
GATGTCACCTTATTAAGCATTTTCTTTAATGCAATCGGATTTCTGATAATATCCAGTAAAAGCAAATCGTTATCCTGAGCATATTTCTCTAATTTAGCAATAAATGCTTTATTAATACCTTTTTTAATCTGTTCAATTTTCATTCCGGCTCGCAGGCTCCGAGAACTATATCAGCCCCGCGCGCGCCGAGTTCCTGCGCTCCGTCGCCAAGACTTTGCGGATGGCGTTCCCCGATGTGGTGGCCATCCCCGGCGAATCGATCCATTTCTTCGCGGCGAAGCGGCCCGGCATCCTCACCCGCGACCCCCAGCAACTCCTGGCGCGGCTCCGCGAGCGGCGGCTCGCAACGGAGTACGTCCGCGAGTATTACCTTCCGTTCCGCATGGCGGCCGATAAAATGGGCGCGCTCGAATCGCAGATCCGTCCAGACAACGCTACGCGCGTCAACCGCGATTTCACCCCCGTGGCATACTACTTCAACGTTGCGCTCTGGAGCAGCCAGTTCGGCCGGCGCTACGCCGCAGTTTTCCGCTGGATGGCTGCAATCCCGTTCTGGATTTTAGCGGCGGCGCTTGCCGCGCCGGCCTGCGGGGCCGCGTTCCAGTACCGCCGGCGCTCGGTGTTTGGCGCCGGTTCTTTGAATGGCGCCATTCCATCAACCGGCGCCACAAACGGGACGCCGGCGGTACAGCGCGCGGCGGCGGCTTGCACGGCGGCGATGGGGTTCACTCTGATCGGTCTGGAAATCATGCTGCTGCTGGGGTTTCAGGCCATCCACGGCTACGTCTATCGACAACTCGCGATCCTGATCGCCGCGTTCATGCTGGGCATGGCTTGTGGAGCGGGCCTTTCGAGACGTGGCGGCAGTCTCCCCCTCACCCAGGTCCTCGCCGCCCTCGCCCCCCTGGCCCTCTACGCCATCCTCCAGTCCTCGCCGCCCGCGTCACTCTTCCCCGCCCTGGCGCTTCTCTGCGGGATGCTCGGCGGCTGCCAGTTCCCCATCGCCAGCCGCATTTTCTTCTCGTCGGAAAAATACCGCGGCCTCGGCGCCCTCTACGCAGTCGACCTCGCCGGCTCCTGCCTGGGCGCGGTCCTTTTCAGCGCCTGGTTGATCCCCGTCTTCGGCTTCTTCAAAACCGCGCTTCTGGCTGCGGAACTGAATTTGGCGCCTCTGCTGCTCGCGGCTCGCCGAAAACCAGCGCCGTAAAGCGAAACAGGTCGGCGTCCGCGCTTTTCCACGCGCCGCGCGGCAGGTTGGCCTTGTGGCAGACCTCCTCCAGAAACTCGCCGCGGTCCCAATGCTGCTCCACCGGCACCTGGGGCAGCAGCAGCCCCTCATAGCGGCCTTCGCGAATCAGCAGGCCGTGCTCACCCACCGTGATCTCTTTCGGGTCGAGCACGCGCCGCATGGGCGAGAGCACCGAAATCTCGTACTCCAGCAGCGGCAGTTCGCGCGCCCCCACGGGTTTGAACCGCATATCCTCCAGCGCCGCGAACCGCGCCACGTCCCGCACCGTAATGTACAGCGGCTTGATCGGCGCCACGTAACCGATGCATCCCCGCAACTCCCCGCGCTCTTTCAGAGTGACGAACGCGCCGCGCTCCTGGTTCAGGGCTTCGGACTGCGGAGCCGGAGGCTCGTACGTCCTGCCTTCCTTCACCGCGCTCTCCGCCGACTGGCGCGCGATCTTGAGCAACTCGGCCTTGTCCTGCCGGCTCAACGCGAACGGCGCCTCGCGGCCGGCGCTCCCGCCCGTGTTCTTCACGAAAGCGGCCGCGCCATAACCCACCACCTGGCTTTTGTCGCCCGTGACATCGCCCGAGTTGGCGTACTGCAGAACGCGCGCGTGCGCCGCGCCCAGGCGTTCCGCGGCGATCATGGCGGCGATGATGGGCCCGCCGCCGCACGCTTCCCAGATCCGCTGGTCGAAGTTCCGCGACATGCTCAGGTAGTCCCATTCCTCGATGCCCTTGAGCGTCTTGCGGTCCATCTTCACCGCGTCGTCGTACCGGTGGTAGTGGGAAAGGTCGGAGCTGGCCACGATCAGGGTGTTCGTCCCCGGGACGAGTTTCGCCAGCGCCATCCCCAGCGCGCGGCACATCTCGTAGCTCTGGTCCCCCATGACGATCGGAACAAGCTGGAACTGTCCGAGCGTGCGCTGCAGGAAGGGCAGATGGACTTCCACTGAGTGCTCCATTTTGCCCGGCGCCGGCGTGTGCCCCGTCCCCGAGAGCCTGATGAGCGGACTGAGCGAGGCCAGTTTCGCCGCGAACGCCCGGTCCACCGGAACCTGCCCCAGCGGAGTCGTATACGCCGATCCGTCGTAGACGGAGGAGAACCCGAACGCCTCGTAATGCGACGGCGCGATCAGCACCACGCGGTCGATCTTCCGTCCTTTGAGCGTGGCATAGGAATAGGCCGCCACCTGTCCGGCGTAGGGATACCCCGCATGGGGCGCCACCAGGGCTACCGCTTCCAGAGCCGGCGCATCCGCGCGCGCCAGGAAGCCGTCCACCATGTCCGCCAATTCCTTCGGATCGCTGGGATAGAAGGAACCGGCGACGGCCGCGGGCCTGACCTTCGGCGTCTCGCCGGGGCTGACGCTGCCGCACTGCACCAGCAGCACGCAGGCCAAAAGAGCCGCGGCCGCCAGGGAGCCGTCATCCTCGCTCCCAAAACCTGGAAATCTCATGCGCGTGCTCCTTCCCATATCCCCGGAATCGTTTGCCGGCAGAACTTGCATTGCCCGCGCTCGAGATTCATCGCCCGCACCAGGAAACCCGTGCGCTCCACCACTACCCGCCGGCACTTCGGACAAAGCGTGTTCTCCGCCGGGTGTCCGGGAACATTGCCCACATAAACGTAATGCAGGCCCTCCGCATCGCAAATGGCCTTTGCCTTTTCCAGCGTGGAGACGGGCGTCGGCGGCAGATTCTTCAACAAATACTCGGGATGAAATCGCGAAAAGTGCAGCGGAACGTCGGGCCCCAGCTCCGTCTTGATCCACCGCGCCAGCCCCCTGAATTCCTGGTCGGAGTCGTTCATAGTGGGGATCACCAGGTAGACAACCTCGTTCCAGGTCCCCTGCTTGCGGATTTCCACTAACGTGTTGAGTACCGCCTTCAATTCGCCGTTGACCACCTCTTTGTAGAACTTCTCGGAAAAAGCCTTGAGGTCCACCTTGATGGCGTCCACCCGTTTGCAGAGTTCCAGCAACGGCTCGCGCTGCACGTAGCCGCCCGATATCACCACGCTTTTCACGCCCGCGGCGCGGCCCGCCTCCGCGGAATCCAGAACGTACTCGCAGAACACCACCGGCTCGCTATAGGTGTAGGCGATGGAAAATGCCCGCGACTGCCGGGCCAGGTCCGCCAGCCGTACCGGCGGAACGTAGTTCGAGGGGACCTGCTCCGGGCGAGACTGCGAGATCTCCCAGTTCTGGCACATCTTGCAGTTCACGTTGCAGCCCGCGGCCGCCACCGAAAACGCCAGGGTCCCGGGTGCGAAGTGGAAAAGCGGCTTCTTCTCGATGGGGTCCACCGCGGCGGAGCACACGCGCGAGTGCACCAGCGAATAGTAAACGCCGCCGCGGTTCTCGCGCACGCCGCAGTAGCCGCGCTCCTGGTCGTCGATCACGCACTCGCGCGGGCACAGCTTGCACTTGATCTTCTTGTAGGGCAGCTTTTCGTAGAACCGCGCTTCCACGATGTACCGCTGGTCGCTGGGCGCGGCCCGCGCCAGACACGGCAACGCCGCCGCCTGCAGAAACCGCCTGCGGTCCACGCTAAACCTCCACCTTCTCGATCAGCCCCGGATCGTTCGTCCCTATCCTGTGCTGCGCGTCGGCGGCTCGCGCGATGTACGCCGGCTCCCGCTTCGCCGCGCGCAGCGTGGGCAGGCCTTTCGCCGCGCGCTGCCGCTCGATGATCTGCCACCCGGTGTAATCCAGCGCGCGGGGGCCGCGCGCAACCAGAAGCCCGTTGTACGGCCATGCCCACTGCGGCATATACGACGGCCCGCCCTCGTACTGCGGCGCGATGGCGTCGCAAATGGCGATCCGCACTTTTTGCCGGATCGGCGGCAGCATGTAGGCGTCCGCTACGTAGGGATCGCCCGCGTCCAGGTGGTACTTGTTCGGGTTGTGAATCGCCCCGAACAGGTTCTTCAGCGCCATCGTCACCCCCACGATCCCGTGGTCCTTCAGCACCGGCAGGTTGATCACCGCGTCGCAGCCGCGCGTGAGGGTCTTCGAGACCAGGCTGCCCACGCCGCCGAATAGGGCGAGTTCCGGCTCGTAACCCGCGGCGTCGTTCCCGACGAACCGGATCCGGTCCTTGCGGGATGCGACCTTGAAACCGGCGTGCTCCAGATCGGCGTTCAGCCGGTCCCAGATCACAATGTCCTTCTGCGGAATCCCCGCCTGCTGGAGCCGCTCACAGATGGCCTCGACCAGGAGGGGATTCGTGGATGCGCCCCGGCCGGCCAGGCAGTTGACCTTCAACCCGACCACCTCGCCCGGCCGCGCCACTTTCTTCCAGGCCTCCAGCGGAGAATCGGCGTCGTACGTGGACTGGAGCGCCGTGTCCAGCAGTTTCAACAACCGGCCCGAATCCGCCGCCCCGCCGGCGGGCCGCAACTGCGGGTCGCGCGCGATCACGACGCGGGATTTCGCGCGGGCCGCGGGCTGGCCCGCCAGCGCGCCCGCAAAACACAGGCGCAACACAGTACGGCGGCTGGCCCCGGGAGGGTTCATCGGCTTTTCCGATTCCGTTATACCACTTGGTGGCGCGCCGGCGCGGGCTGCAACCCCTGCCCAGCGGCGCCGCTCGTGGGTTGAAGCCCACCACAGCACGCCGAAGCCTGCGCCACGGAGACGGCGGTAATATAAACCTGTAATGAAATCTGCCCTTCTTCTGCTCGCCCTGGCCGTCCTGCCTTGCGCCGGCCAGGTCAAAATCACCTCCGGGCCCGACAAAATCTCGATCCAGATCGGGGGGAAGCCATTCACCGATTTCTGGGTGAGCGGCCCCGAACTGATGAAACCCTACCTCTTCCCCGTCCGCGCCGCCTCCGGAACGTACGTCACGCGCATGTGGCCGCTGGAGAACGTCGCGGAAGAGGAGAACACGCAAAAGGACCACCGCCACCAGATCGGCCTCTGGTTCGCCCACGACGACGTCAACAAGCTCGACTTCTGGAACAATGACGCATCGTATAAGACTCCCAACCGCGGCAAAATCGTCCTCCAGAAGGTCGGGGAACTGAAGAGCGGGCGCAACCAGGGCTCCGTCGCCGTCACCTTCGAGTGGCGCGACCTCCAGGGCGATCCCCAGCTCACGGAATCGCGCGTCATGACCTTCTACGACGATCCCAAGCTGCGCACTGTCGATCTCGACATCACCCTCACCGCCATCAAAGGCATCGTCTTCGGCGATTCCAAGGACGGCGTGCTCGGCATCCGCCTCCGCCCCATCCTGCAGGAACAGGCGCAGCGGATGGATAAGTTCCAGCCCACCGGCCACATCGTGAACGCCGACGGCCAGGAAACCGAAAAGGCCGCCTGGGGCAAACCTTCCAACTGGTGCGACTACTCCGGCGAGATCAATGGAGAGAAGGTCGGGATCGCCATCTTCGACAACCCGGCGAACCCGCGCCACCCCGTCCGCTGGCACGTGCGCGGCTACGGTCTGTTCGCGGCCAACCCGTTCGGCCTCTCGGCTTTCACCAACGACAAATCGCAGAACGGCGCCATGACCCTGGAGCCGGGCCGGAGCGTGCGGTTTCGATACCGCATCGTGATTCACCCCGGCGACGGGAAGACCGCCGATGTCGCCGGCCTGTGGAACAAATACGCCGCCGCGAAGTAATCACTCGGCCAGCCTGGGGAAAAGCGCGCGGTCGAGGATGCGGCGCGTGACCTGTTCGGGCGTGAGGTACTGGTTCTCGCATTTGTAGAACAGCTTCTCGCCGGTCAGCATCCCGATCTCGATCTGAAAAACTTCGCCGCCGCGCTCCACGTGGAACCCGGGCAGCGCGGCGAGCGGCGCCACTGCTACCTGGGCCCGCGCCCGCCATTCGCCGTCAAGTTCCTCGCGCACCGTGACGTGAATGTTCCCGTCCCTCAATTGGATATCCGCCGACTTCGGGCCGAACGCCCGGGCGTAGACCTGGACGCACTCCGTCAGCGCTTTGTGCAATTCTTCCAGGGCGCGCGGCAGCCGTTCCAGCGTCTCTCGCTCGCGCCGGCGGCGGTCCCGCTCTTCGTCGATCCGCATGTCGAGCCAGGGAAAACTCATCGGAACCACTTCATGGTAACTCGGTGGACTCGCGCTACAGTGGAATTCTCCAACTTGAAATCACCTGGGACAATCCGTCGCACGCGCACCGCCGCCGTCATGTTGGCCGGCTTCTGCGCTTTCCTCGCCCTCTACGCGCCCCAGCCCCTTTTACCCATGCTGGCCGCCGCCTTCGGCAAACCGGCCGCGGCCATCAGCTTCGTCGTGACCGCCTCCACCATCGCCGTCGCCGTCTCGGCTCCGCTGGCGGGGGCCGTGGCCGACCGCCTGGGGCGCAAGCGCGTCATCGTTCCCGCGGCTTTCCTGGTGGCCGTCCCGACGCTCCTCGCGGCTACCGCGCGGAACATGGAGCAACTCCTGGTCTGGCGCTATCTGCAGGGCTTCTTCACTCCGGGCATTTTCGCCGTTACCGTGGCGTACATCAATGAGGAATGGGAGGAGGGCGCCGGCTCCGCCATGGCCGCCTACGTCACCGGCACGGTCCTCGGCGGCTTCACCGGAAGAATCGTCTCGGCGCTCGTCGCGGAGCATTCGTCGTGGCGGTGGTCCTTCCTCATCCTGGGGATTCTCAATGTCCTCGGGGCCGCCGCGATTCTGGCATGGCTGCCGCCCGCGAAGCGTTTCGCGCGCGAACGGGGCCGCGTCTCCACCGCCCGCGCCATGGCGCGCCATTTGCGAAACCCGCGCCTGCTCGCCACCTACGCGGTCGGGTTCTGCGTCTTTTTCACTCTGCTCACCACGTTCACTTACATCAACTTTTATCTGGCGGCGCCCCCGTTTCACCTGAGCACCGAAGCGCTCGGATTCCTCTTCGTGGTGTATCTGGTCGGCGCCGTGATCACTCCCTTCGCCGGCCGCATGATCGACGCCCTGGGCCATCGTTTCGCCCTGACGGCGGCCTTTACCGCCGGCGCGGCCGGAATCTGCCTCACCCTCATTCAGAGCCTGCCCGCTATCATGGCCGGCCTCGCGCTTTGCTGCACCGGCGTCTTCATCGCTCAATCGGCGGCCTCCAGCTACATCGGGACCGCCGCCTCCGAGGCGCGCGCCGCCGCGGTCGGCCTGTACGTCATGTTCTACTATTCCGGGGGCAGCATCGGCGCCACCCTCGCCGGCCCGTTCTGGAGCCGCGGCGGATGGCCGGCCTGCGTCGCCCTCATCGCCTCCGTTCAGGCGCTGACCATCGCGTTGGCTTTGCTCTTCTGGCGCCCGGCGCGACGAACCGAATTCGAGCCGGTCATCACGGCGTAGGGGCAGGCTGAACACGCTACTGAAAGAAATTCCTGGCCACGGATGAACACGGATGAACACGGATTAAAACAAAGCTGTTATCCGTGTTTCTCCGTCTTCATCCGTGGCCATTACGTTTCAGCGCCCTCCGAATCCCGCCCCACAGCCGCGGCAACGGGTTATCATGTCCCTTCCGGAGGCAACCATGCGCATAGGTCTTCTGCTTTTTTCCATCCCGTTCCTCATCTCCGCCCAAGTCCCCAGAAACCGGACGCTCCTGCCCAACGAGCAATGGGTGCAACTCTTCAACGGCAAGGACCTCACCAACTGGGTCAACGTCGGCCACGAGAAGTGGACCGTGGAAGACGGGGTCATCCACGGCCAGGGCGTCACTAAGGAGTACGGCTATCTGCGCACGGAGAAAAGCTACAAGGATTTCTGGCTCTCGCTGCGCTTCAAGTGCGAGGCCGACGGCAATAGCGGCGTCTACTTCCACACCGATTTCAAACCCGGCACGGTGGACGTCTCCAAGGGCATGCAGTTCGAAATCGACCGCACCCTCAACCACCACAACGGCGGACTCTACGGCGACGGGCGCGCCTGGATCGCCTGGCCTTCCCCCGAGTACGAACAGGTCCTGCGGCCTACCGACTGGAACGAATTCCTCCTCAAAGTGGAAGGGAACCACATGGTGGCGATCCTGAACGGCATCGCCATTCTGGATTTCACCGATCCCACCCCCCGGTCGTTCGATGGCTACATCGCGCTCCAACTCCACTCCGGCGGCGAGGGCAACATGCGGTTCAAAGACATCTACGTCCGCGACCTTTCGGCGCGCTGAGCGCCAGGAGAACAACGATGCGATTCGCCGTCCTCGGACTTGGTTTCATGGGCAGCACCCACCTCAAAGCGCTGCGCGCCATTCCGGGCGTGGAGGTGGTGGCGGTTTGCAGCGTCGACGAGAGAGCCCTCACCGGCGACCTCAGCGGCATTCAGGGGAACATCGGCGGCCCGGGCGAACGCCTGGACTTTACGCACATCAGAAAATACCGCGACATCGAATTCGTGTTCGAGGATCCCGATGTGGACGCCGTGGATATCTGCCTTCCCACCAATCTCCACGGCGCCGCGGCCATCGGCGCGCTGCGCGCCGGCAAGCACGTCCTGGTGGAGAAGCCCATGGCGCTCGATGGCGCCACCGCCGACTCCATGGTCAGCGCCGCCGAAGACCACGGCCGCATCCTGATGGCCGCCCAGGTGGTGCGCTTCCTCCCGGCGTACACCGCCCTGCGGGAAGTGGTGAAGCGGGGCGAACTGGGGTCCGTCCGCACCGCCCTGTTTCGCCGCCGGTGCGCCGCGCCCGCCTGGGGCGGCTGGCTCACCGACCCGGCCCAGAGCGGCGGCGGCATCTTCGATCTGCTCATCCACGACGTGGACTATTGCCTCCACCTCTTCGGCCGGCCCGAAGCCCTGCTGGCCGCCGGATACGAGGATCTGGCCTCCGGAATCGACTGCGTCGACGCGCAGTTGTTCTACCCCCACGGCGTCGTCGCCGTTTCGGGCGGCTGGCATAACCGGGGAGCGTATCCCTTTTCGGCGGAGTACACCGTGGTGCTGGAGCGCGGCGCGGTGGAGTACAACCCCGCCACGCCCGCGCCCGTGCTTTACGGCCCTGGGAAGGACTGCCGCGCGCTGCCCATCTCCGGCCAGGACGGATACGCCGCCGAGGTCGAATACTTTGTCGAGTGCTGCCTCGATGGGTGCCCGCCGGAATTGTGTCCGCCCGCCGAATCGGCCGACGCCGTCAAGCTGATGCGCCTCATCATGGAAGCGCGCGCACGAAAGGGGAAGATAATCGAATGCAGGATCTGAAACCGATGGAGCCCGGCGTGATGTTCTGGGCCGGGCGCGACAGCCTCGCGGAAATGAAGTCCCTGGGCGTCCGCTGCGGCCAGCTAGGGATTCCCGGAGGCATGGAGTTGAATGCCGGCGCCGCCTCCGCCTGGAAGGCGGACCTGGGACGCGAGCGGTTCACGCTGGTCACCGTCTTCGCCGCGTACAACGGCGAAAGCTACGCCGATATCCCCACGGTCGCCCGTACCGTCGGGTTCATTCCCGAAGCCACGCGCCGCCTGCGCGAACAGCGCACCAAAGACCTCAGTGACTTCGCGGCCGCCCTCGAAGTGGGGAGCATCGCCTGCCACATCGGCTGCGTACCCGAAGATCCGGCCCACCCCGATTACATTGCCGTCCGCGAGATGGTCCGCCGCGTCTGCGATCATGCCGCCGCCCAGGGCCAGACCTTCGCCCTCGAAACCGGCCAGGAGAGCGCCGATGTTCTCCTGCGGTTCTTCCAGGACGTGGACCGTCCGAACCTGCGCATCAACTTCGACCCCGCCAATATGATCCTCTACGGCAGCGGGGACCCCATCGAAGCCCTGCGCCTGCTCGCGCCGCACGTGATCTCCGTCCACTGTAAAGACGGCGACTGGCCGCCCAGGGATGTTCCCGGAGCCCTCGGGACGGAACGCCCCCTCGGGCAAGGCGCGGTGGGGATCGAGCGCTTCGTTCAAACCCTGCGCGAGATCGGCTTCCGCGGAACCCTCAACGTGGAGCGCGAAGCGGAGGACCAACAGCAGCGCCTCTCCGATATGCGCGACGCCGTCCAACTTTTGAACCGCCTCGCGCGCCGCTAGCGTAGTACCGGCCCAGCCGGCAAAGCGGCCTGCAAAACGGGGACTGGCTCGAATTTCGCCGTCTTTGCGAAACTTCGTGCCTGTCCCCGGCTTGCCCTTTCACGGGTCGGTCCCCATGGGCCGCGAAATTCGAGCCGGTCCCCGCTTTGCGCGCTGGTCTACGCCAACGCCAGGTTCACATTCTCGATGGCCTCGTCGACCTCCGCCGTGCTCTTGTACCCGACGGTCACGCTATCGACGCCCGCTTCGTTGAAGGCGAAGCGCATCGCGGCCCGGCGGTCGTCGCGCTGCGTGAATGCGCCCTCTCCCACGAGCTTCATGCTGATCACGCCCATTCCCGCTTTGCGGGCTTGTTTGACATGCGCGACGACCTCGGGTACGTTTCCGAGCCCCCTCGTGTCGTAGTCCTCCGCGTCCATGGCGACGCCCTTATGGTTCATGCGGATCATCGCGATCTGGAGCCACTTGGCGCCGGGGACCTGGCGCAGCGCCGGCAGGCCGTGGACCGAGGCCCCGTGCGCGACTACCGCCTTCTTCGACTGGGCCTCCAGAATCCCGTCCTGCCACCTTGCGGAGTCCGCCGGCCAGGAAGCAACGTGCTGCCAGTGCAGCAACAGCATGTCGAAGTACTCGGTATTCGCGAGCTTTCGCAACTCGTGGATCTTCTGCTGGGGATCGACGCCCTCGCGCGTGGTGACCTTCGACATGAGGCGGTAAC
>JAIQFU010000121.1 GCA_020073115.1 Terriglobia bacterium | reverse complement strand
ACCGGCGTGGGCGCGCCCTGGTAGACGTCCGGCGCCCAAATCTGGAAGGGCGCGGCCGATACCTTGAACCCCAGTCCCACGAACATCAGCGCCGCCGCAACTCCCACGAACACCGGCGCGGGCGGAGGGCCGGCCTGGCCCTGCACGGCGCTGCGCACCGTCGCCAGGTTGATGCTGCCCGTCGAGCCGTAGATCAGCGCGACGCCATAGAGGAAGAACGCGGTGGCGAAGGACCCGAGCAGGAAGTACTTCAGCGCCGCCTCGTTGGCCCGTTTGTCTTCCCGCAGATAACCCGCCAGAACGTAACTCGCAATCGACGAGATCTCCAGGCCGATGAAGATGATGATCAGGTCGTTGGCCGCGGCCATCAGGCACTGCCCGGTAATCGAGAACAGCAGCAGGGCGTGGTACTCGGCCGTTTCGGCGCCCTGGCGGCGCAGGAAACGGTAGGAAGGGAGGACGGTCAGAATACCGACCACGATCACCAGCGCGCGGAAAAACGTGGCGAAGCCGTCCACCGACAGCATGCCGCCGAATGCCGGGCCTTGAATGGCGTAAGCGTAGAAACTGGCGCCCAGCGCCGCCGCCAGGCCGACAATGGCCAGATTCCCGAAAAGATCCGAAGAACGTTTGCGCACCAGCGGCGCCAAAACCATAAGAAGCGTGCCGACGACAGTGAGGATGATCTCCGGCAGGAAGCGTAGGATGTCGGCGCTTGAGGGCATCAGGAGAGGCGTGAGGCTACCGGACATGGGAACCCTCCACCGCGGCCGTCACTGCCGCGGCGCCGGGTCCCTGGCCCCCGGCCCCAGAATTTCTTACCCGGAACGGCACATTCATCTGGCTCTGGTCCAGCACCCGCGCCGTGGTCTTGCTCACCGGCGGCAGAAACGATTGCGAATAGACGCCCATCCACACCATCATCACGATCATCGGGACCAGGGCCGCCCATTCGCGCAGGTTCAGATCCGGCACGTGCGACCGCACCTCCGCGTTCCCCTCGCCGTAAAAAACGCGCTGGTAGAGCCAGAGCATGTAACACGCCGAAAGAATGACGCCGATGGCGGCAAAGATCGCCCATTGGAAGTTGGCCAGGGCCGCGCCCTGCAGCACCAGGAACTCGCCCACGAAGTTATTGAGCATCGGCAGCCCGATGCTGGCCAGGGTGGTAATCAGAAACGCGGTGGAGAGCCAGGGCGCCGCGGTCGCCACCCCGCCGAAATCGTCGATGGCCAGCGAGTGCCGCCGCTCATACAGCAGCCCCACGATGGCGAAAAGCGCGCCCGTCGAAATGCCGTGGTTCAGCATCTGGTAGACCGCGCCGTCCATGCCGGCCTGCGTGAACGAGAAGATGCCCAGGATGACGAACCCCAGGTGGCTCACCGAGGAATACGCCACCAGCTTTTTCATGTTGGGCTGCACCATGGCCACCAGCGCGCCGTAGATGATGCCGACGATGGCCAGGATCACGATCCAGGGGGCGCAGGTGCGCGCCGCGCTCGGGAACAGCGGGAGGCAGTAGTGCAGGATACCGAATGTTCCCATTTTCAGCATCACGGAGGCCAGCATGACGGAACCCGCCGAGGGAGCCTCCACGTGCGCGTCCGGCAGCCACGTGTGCAGCGGGAACAGCGGCACCTTGATGGCGAACGCGACGAAGAACGCCAGGAAAAGCAGCATCTGCTCGCCGGGAGCGAACACCAGCCTCCCACTCGAGAGCATCTCCAGGATGACGGAGTAGTCGAACGTCTGCGTGCGGTTGTAAAGATAGATAATGGCCGCCAGCATGAGAACCGATCCGGTCATCGTGTACAGGAAGAATTTCACCGCGGCGTAGATCCGCCGCTCGTGCCCCCAGATGCCGATCAGGAAGTACATGGGAACCAGCGAAACTTCCCAGAACACGTAGAACAGGAACAGGTCCTGCGCGATGAAGACGCCGATCAGCCCGAACTCCAGCAGCAACAGGAAGGCGTAAAACTCTTTCGCGCGGCTCTGGATGGAGCGCCAGGAGATGAGCACGCAGATGGGCGTGAGGAAAGTGGAGAGCAGAGCCAGCCAGAGGCTCACCCCGTCGGCCGCGATGTGGAAATGAATATCTGGCGTGGACATCCAGGGCAGGTTTATCGTGAACTGATCCCCCGCGGCGCCGCGGTCGAACCAGGCGAAGAGGCCGAGCGAGGCGGCGAACGTGGCCAGCGAAAGCGCCAGCGCCCAAACCCGGCTCCCTTCGGGCGAAGAGCGCGGCACGAGCAGGGCGATGAGAAAACCCGCGAGCGGCAGCAGCAGAACAATCAGCAGCAGGTTCATCGCATGCCTCCCACGATTCCCATCGCCACAATCACCAGCACGGAGCCGAACAGCACCCAGGTGGCGTAGCTCCGGATGTTGCCGGATTGCAGCAACCGCAGGACGCCGCCGATATTCCGGGCGCGCGCGCCCACGCCGTTCACCGCGCCGTCGATCACGCCCGCGTCCACGCCCTTCCAGAGGACGGCGCGCGAACCGTTCACCACGGGGTTGACCACTGCGGCGTCGTAGATCTCATCCACGAAGTACTTGTTGTAGACCAGCGCGTACAGGCCTTTCATGCCGGCCGCCAGCGAATCCGCCATGCCCGGCCGCGCCACGTACATCAGGTATGCCACCCCGATCCCAATCAGGCCCGCGGCGGTCGAAATCACCATCAGGACGATGTCTTCCCGCACTTCCAGGGGGGGGAAGACCGTGCCCAGAAATTCGGGGACTTTGAACAGGAACCCGCCGCCGATCGAAAGCAGCGCCAGCACGGCGAGAGGGACCAGCATCACCGGGGACGACTCGTGCGGATGCCCCTGCCCGCGGTACTCGCCGAAGAAGGCCAGGAATATGGCGCGGAAGACATAGAAAGCCGTCATGCCGGCGGTGATCGTGCCCACCCAGTAAATCCAGGCGGCGTGATGGTGGGCCGCCAGCAGGATGGCGTCCTTGCTGAAGAACCCGGCGAACGGCGGGACGCCGGCGATGGCCACGGCCGCGCACATCATGGTCCAGAACGTCCAGGGTATTTTGCGCCGCAGGCCGCCCATGTTGCGCAGGTCCTGCTCGCCCGGCAGCGCGTGGATCACGCTGCCCGAGCCCAGGAAGAGCAGCGCCTTGAAAAACGCGTGCGTCATCAGGTGGTAGATACCGGCGGAAAACGCGCCGCAGCCCACGCCCACGAACATATAGCCAAGCTGCGAAACCGTGGAGTAGGCGAACACCTTCTTGATGTCGTTCTGCGCCAGCCCGATGGTGGCGGCGAAGAACGCCGTGGCGATGCCGATGATGGCGATGGTTTCCATGGCCGCCGGCGCGTGGGTGTAGATGGCCCACGAACGCGCCGTCATGTACACGCCCGCGGTAACCATGGTGGCGGCGTGGATCAGAGCGGAAACCGGAGTCGGGCCGGCCATGGCGTCCGGCAGCCAGACATGGAGCGGAAGCTGCGCGGATTTGCCGCATGCGCCGAGCATCAGCAGCAGCCCGATCACCGTCAGCACGCCTTCGGGCTTGCCGGCGGCCTGGGAGAACACCGTGCCGAAGTCCACCGACCCGAAGTGCTTGATCATGTAAAAGATCGCCAGCGAAAAGCCGAAATCGCCGATGCGGTTTACGATGAACGCCTTATTCCCCGCGTTGGTGGCGAATTTCTTATCGAAGTAGAACCCGATCAGCAGGTAGCTACACAGCCCCACGCCTTCCCAACCCACGAACAGCACCAGGTAGTTAGCCGCCAGCACCAGCGTGAGCATGAAGAACATGAAGAGGTTCAGGTACGAGAAGAACCGGTAGTAGCCCCCTTCATGCGCCATGTACCCGATGGAGTAGATATGGATCAGCGCGCCGACGCCGGTCACCACCATCAGCATCACGGCGGTGAGTTTGTCCACCGCGAAATCGCAGTCGATGGTGAGCTTACCGCTCTGGATCCAAGTGAAGTAGTGCTCGGTGTAGGCGTGGCTGAGGTCGAGCCCGAGAATCGTCTTGAGCGCCCACGCGAACGAGAAAACCACGCTGCCGATGGCGATCGTGCTGACCACCGCCTTCGAGAATCGCCGCCCGAACAGGCCGTTGATCAGAAAGCCCGCGAAGGGGAGGATAGGGATGAGCCAGAGTGCCATTTAGCGCGTTTGAACCCCTTTATTCACCGCCGAGGCGCGGAGACGCAGAGAAAAAGAGTAATGGCTCCGCGGCGTATTCGAAAGCGGAGCGTACTCCGGGTTCGCGCGCAGAGCAGGCAGAGTAACGGCTTTTCCCGGAAACCCGGCAGCCGGGGAAGAAGTCGTTCCTCTGCTCGCTCCGCGGCTGAACCCGGGGCTGATGAGAGCGGCGAACCACAAGTCCGGCCTCTTTCTCCCTAATTTTCCTTTGCGTCTCTGCGCCTCGGCGGTGAACATCGGCCTTTCAGTCCTTCATCGAGTCCACTTCGTCGATGTTCAGCGTCTTGCGGTTCTTGAAAATGGTGAGAATGATGGCCAGCCCCACCGCTGCTTCCGCCGCCGCCACCACCATCACGAAGAACGTGAACAGGTGGCCGTCCACCTTCTTGAGCTGGTACGAAAACGTCACAAAGCTCAGGTTGACGGCATTGAGCATCAGCTCGATCGACATGAACACCGTAATCACGTTTCGCCGGAACAGGAAGCCGGCCACGCCGAGGGCGAACAGCACCGCGCTGAGCGTTAAGAAATAGGAAATCGGGACCGTGCTCATCAGTCCATCTCCTTGCGCGCCAGGACGATGGCGCCGATGATCGCGATCAGAATCAGGACCGAGGTCACCTCGAAGGGCAGCAGGTAGGTGGTGAACAGCGCCTCGCCGATGGCCTTGGCGGTCCCGCCGGTGAACCCGCCGAAGTGCACCTCGTCAGCTTGCGGGAACAGGCGTTGCACGAAATAACAGGTCAGCCCCAGGAAGGCCACCAGAAGCGGCGCGCCGAGCAACTGCACCATCAGCGAGCGCCCCTTCTTGCCTTCCGTCCCCGCGTTCAACAGCATGATGACGAAGACGAACAGCACCATAATCGCGCCCGCGTAGACAATGACCTGCGCCGCCGCGATGAACTCCGCGCCCAGCAGCAGGTAGAGGACGGCCAGCGAGCCCATCACTCCCACCAGCGAGATGGCGCTCGAGATGGGATGCGTCTGCACCACCACGTTGATGGCGCAGAGGACCGCGACCACCGCGAAAATCCCAAACAGAATCAAGTCCATATCAGGAGAACCAGGCGACCAGGAAGCCGGTCACCAGCAAGTTCAACATCGCCGCCGGGAATAGAAACTTCCAGGTGAAGCCCATCAACTGGTCGTAGCGGAAGCGCGGCAGCGTCCCGCGGACCCAGATGAAGGCGAACAAAATGGCGCCGGCCTTGGCGAAAAACCAGAACAGCGGCAGCAGCCAGCCCTGCACCATGGGGAGCAGAAACAGCGCCGCGATGGCCAGGAAAATCACGCCGAAAACGGGCAGGCTGTACTTGTCGCGCCGGCGCGCATAGTTCACCCCGTGGTACAACGCCACGAGGCCCGCCAGCGCGAAAATCGCGGTGGGCACGAAGCGCGACCCGTATTCCGCCGGCCATGGCGGCGTCCACCCGCCCAGGAACAGCACCGTGGCCATGCAGCTTACCGTGATCATGTTGGCGTACTCCGCCATGAAGAACGAGGCGAATTTCATGCTGCTGTACTCGGTGTGGAAACCGGCCACCAGCTCGTTCTCCGCTTCCGGCAGGTCGAACGGCACGCGGTTGGTCTCGGCGAAGGCCGCGATCAGGAAAATGAGGAAGGCGAAAATCTGCGGGAACGGCCCATGCAGGACGTTCCAGGTCCAGACTCCGCCCGCCTGCTTCCCCACCACTTCCCGCAGGCTCAAACTATTGGCGAGCAGCAGGGGCGAAGCGATCGCCAGCGACAGCGGCAGCTCATAGCTGATCATCTGCGCCGAGCTGCGCAGCCCGCCCAGCAGCGAATATTTGTTATTCGAAGCCCAGCCCGCGAGGGCGATTCCGTAAACCCCCATGGACGAGACCGCCAGCACGAACAGCACGCCGATGTTGAGGTCCGTCATCTGCATCCACGTGCGCACGCCCGCCACTTCGATCGTCGGCCCGAACGGGATGACGCAGATGGACAACAGCGCCATGGTAATGGCGATGAACGGGGCGGCCAGGTACAGCGTCCGGTTCACGTAGGAAGGCATCAGGTCTTCCTTGGTGATGAGCTTGATCACGTCGGCCAGGGGCTGCAGCAGGCCGTGCGGACCCACGCGGTAAGGCCCCGGG
Source organism: Terriglobia bacterium (assembly GCA_020073115.1). GTDB lineage: Bacteria > Acidobacteriota > Terriglobia > Bryobacterales > Bryobacteraceae > BOG-224. The sequence continues at coordinate 15,254 of JAIQFU010000121.1, read as the reverse complement.
CGAACCTGAATGTGCGCGATGACTTTCCGCTCCACCCATTGCAGGTAGGCCAGGGTGGTCAGCAGGACGGCGAACAGCACCGCGACCTTGATCAGGCTGATGACGATGAAGGAATCCATTTAGCGGCTCAACCGTTTTTCCAGAACCGAGTTCAGTACCCTAGAATAACGCCCGAGGGTGCCCGAGTCGAACAGACCATTGTGCTCGGAACGCACCAGTTCGGGCCTCGTTTCCGAAGAGGGACGCCCGTTGACGGGCCTGGTTTGCGCCGCGCCGAAAGCGAGCGCCGGCGCCGGCACGTCGTACCCGCGAACCGTAGCGCGAATCTCCTCCAGCACCAAGTCCGGCAGCCACGGGCCGAGCGCCGCCGCCACGCCCATTTCCCGCGCGATGAAGCCCATGATTTCGAGGTCGGGCTTGGCCCCCATGGCCCCGACCGCGCATTTCAAGCGCTGTACCTCGCCGGTGACGTTGGTGACGGTCCCGTTCTTCTCGTAAGCGCAGGCCGCCGGAAGAACCACGTCCGCCAATTTCGCGGTTTCCGTCAGGAACATATCCTGCACGACAACAAACCCCGGCCCCCGGTCCCCGGCCCCCGGCGCCTTGCAGGGGTTGGCTCCGACGACCCACAGCACATCCAGCTTCGCCGCAAGCATCTCGTCCACCCGCATCCCCGGCTGCCCGGAAGGCTGGTAGCCCGGGAGAAACTCGGGCGTGAGCGCCATGTCCAGAGCCCCGCGCGAATTGGAGTAATCCACCAGGCAGATGTACTTCACCGGGATCCCGAGCGAATCGGCGTACTCCACCAGCCTCTTAATGTCCTGACCCTTGAACGAATCGTCGAAGACAATGACGAGTTCCGGTTCGGCTTTCAGCCTTTCGCGCAGGTGTTCGAGGGCGGCGAAATAGTCGCCGGGCCCGGCTTCGACGTTGTGGGGGTGACAAAAGCCGGAAGGATCGCCTGTCGCGATTCCCGGCCCGGTCACCGGGGCCCAGCGTGGTCCCGGCGCACTCGGAGCGCCCGCGTTTGGATTCGGCACGACCCCCGGTCCGCCCACCGGCGCCGCTCCCGGACCCGTGGTGACTGCCCCCACATCGCGTCCCGGAATTACGCCCAGATCACCGCCCACCTTCGCCGCCGGCCCGCCCACCCGGATGCTCACCACGGAGTACTTGTCTTCGCGCACCGGCCCGGGCGTTACGGCATAGAGATGCGCCTGGTGATGCCGGTAGTTGGCGCGCGCCTGGAAGGAGAGGAGCGGGTGTTCCAAGGCGAGGTCGGCGCCGAGTATCAGGATGGCTTTCCGCTGATACAGGTCGGCTGCCGTCGCCAGCGCGGCTTCCTTCCCGCTGAGCGCGTCCAGCAGCGCCGCCACGTCGCCCGTGCGGTGGTGGTCGATGTTGTTGGTCTTGAGGACCTCCCGCGCGAACTTCTGGAGATAGTAGTTTTCTTCGTTCGTGGTGTGGTTGGAGCCGATCACCCCGAAGCTCCCGCCCGCCGCGAGCGTGCCGTTGAATTTCTGCGCCACCGCCTCCAGCGCCCGCGCCCAGGAGACTTCTTCCAGTTTTCCGTCCACCCGCATCAGGGGCGCCTGCAAGCGCTCGGGGTGGTCGTAAAAATCGAATGCATAGCGGCCCTTGATGCACAGGAACTCGCCGTTAACCCCGGAGCGGTCGCGGTTGTTGCCGCGAATGATCTGGTTGTTGCGGGTCCCCAGGGTCGTCCTGCAGCCGTCCGCGCAGTGCGCGCAGATGGTGGCCACGTGGGTCATCTCCCACGGGCGCGTCTTGTAGCGGTAAATGCCGCTGGTGAGCGCGCCGACGGGGCAGATGTCGATGCAGGCGCCGCACTCGTCGCACTCCAGGTGGTCGCCCTTATTGGGGGCGATCTCCGAACCCACCCCGCGGTACACCACGCCCAGCGCGCCCACGCCCAAGCCCTCGTTGCAGATACGCACGCAGCGGTAGCACAGGATGCAGCGCGGCGCGTCGAAGAATACCACGGGCGAATACTGCTTCTCCGGCGTGTGGACCTTCTCTTCGGTGTACCGGCTTTCGCCCACGCCGTAGCGGAAGGTCATGTCCTGCAGTTCGCACTCCCCGCCCTTGTCGCACACGGGGCAGTCCAGGGGATGGTTGGTGAGCAGGAACTCCAGCATGTACTTGCGCGCCGCGGCCACCTCCGGCGTCTCGGTGCGCACCACCATGCCTTCGGCCACCGGCAGCGTGCACGCCGTCATCAGCTTGGGCATCTTCTCCACTTCCACCAGGCACATGCGGCAGGCGGCCTGGAGGGTGAGGCCCTCGTAATAACAGAACGCCGGAATTTCCATGCCGGCGGTCTTGGCGGCGTCGATCACCAGGGTTCCCGGAGGAGCCTGGACCGGCTTGCCGTCGATCGTGAGCTTTACTAGATCTGCCATCTAAAACCCAGTCACCTGGACAGACTCAGGACCTCGATCCCGTGGTCCGCGTGCTCGTAGGGGCACGGCTTGCCGGCCAGATGATCTTCGAACTCCTCGCGGAATTTCTCCACGAACGAGATCGTCGGCATGGCCGCCGCATCGCCCAGCGGGCAGAATGTCCGGCCGAGCATGTTCTTTCCGATATCCCCGATCAGGTCGATGTCGCTGCGCGTCCCGCCGCCTTCGTGGAACCGCACCAGGATCTTGCGGAGCCACGTGGTGCCTTCCCGGCACGGGATGCACCAGCCGCAGCTTTCGTGCGCATAAAAGCGGATGATCCGCATCAGGGCCTTCACCATGCACGTCTGGTCATCCATGACGATAACGCCGCCCGAGCCGAGCATGGTCTTGCGGGCGGACATGGAATCGTAGTCCATGGTGGCGCCCTCGCACTCTTTAGCCGTCAGCACCGGGCACGAGGACCCGCCGGGGATCATCGCCTTCAGTCTGCGCCCGCGCGGAATGCCGCCCCCGACTTCCTCGATCATCTGCGCCACCGGGAAGCCCAGCCGCAGTTCATAGACCCCGGGCTTATTGATGTTGCCCGTGAGGCAGGTCATCTTGGTGCCGCCGGCCTTGGGGACCCCCAGGGCCGCGAACGCGGCGCCGCCGTCGCGGATGATCGCCGGCACGGCGCAATAGGTCTCCACGTTGTTCAATACCGTGGGGCACTGAAAAGCGCCCACCACCGCGGGAAAGGGCGGCCGGATGCGCGGGATGCCGCGCTTGCCTTCGAGCGATTCCAGCAGCGCCGATTCCTCCCCGCACTCGTAAGCCCCCGCGCCGCTGTGCGCGTACAGATCGAAATCGAAGCCCGTACCCTGGATGTTTTTCCCCAGCCACCCTTTGGCGTACGCCTCGCCGATGGCCTTCTCCATCACCTCGATCAGGTAGCGATACTCGCCGCGGATGTAGACATACCCGGCGTGAGCATCCACCGCCAGCCCGGCGATCAGGACGCCTTCGATCAACTGGTGCGGGTCGTTTTCGATCAGCACCCGGTCCTTACAGGTGCCCGGTTCGCTCTCGTCCCCGTTCACCACGATGTATTTGGGCTTGGGCGAGGTGCGCGGCACGAAACTCCACTTCATGCCCGTGGGAAAACCCGCCCCGCCCCGGCCGCGCAGGTTGGAGATCTTCACCTGCTCGATGATCTCCTCCGGCTTCATGCCCGCGGCCTTCCGGAATGCCTGGTAGCCCTGGTCCGCCAGGTAGGTGTCGATGGAGGCGGAGTTCGGCGCCCCAAAGCGGCGCGACAGCACTTTGGTTTCGAGCGGGCTGGGTTCGTTGTACAGCATGCGTTATTGCTTTTTCGTCAGGGAATCCAAGAGCTGATCCAGTTTCTCCGGGGTTATGAAATGGTGGAAATCATAGTTCACCTGGATGGCCGGAGCCCACGAGCACGCCCCCATGCACTCCACTTCCTCCAGCGAGACCTGCCCGTCGGGCGTCACTTCCTTGTTGCCGATCCCCAGTCGCTTGCAAGCGTGCTCCCAGAGTTTATCGCCGTCGTTGAGCAGACAGCTGATGTTGGTGCAGATCTGGACGTGGTACTTCCCCATCGGCTTGCGGTGCAGCATGGAGTAGTAGGAGAGGACCTCGTTGACCTGCAGCGGCGTGACGCCGACGCGCTGCGCCACCTCATCAATCAGTTCGTCGGTCATGGATCCGACTTCGTCCTGGGCATAGAGGAGCATCGGCACCAGCGCGGAACGCTGCCGCCCCGGCGGATAGCTCTTCAGGAGCTTCTCGAACCTCGCTTCCAGTTGCGGCGAAAAGGTCATAAGAAACAAGCTGTCAGCCGTCAGCTGTCAGCTTTCAGCCACCCGCATTTCCAGAGCCGATGGCTGATAGCTGAAAGCTGAGAGCTATCTGTCCGTATCCCCCAGAACGAAATCCATGCTCCCGATCGAGGCGATGGTGTCGGCGATCAGGGTCCCTTCCACCATTCTAGGCGTGGCTTGCAGGTTGCCGAAGCTGGGCGTCCGCATGTGCACGCGATACGGCGAGGTCGTGCCGTCGCTGACCACGTAAAACCCGAGTTCCCCACGCGGCGACTCGATCACCTGGTAGACCTCCCCTTCGGGAACGCGGAAGCCCTCGGTGACGATCTTGAAATGGTAGATCAGGGCTTCCATCTGGGTCTTCATCTTCTCGCCGTCGAGGGCCTGCCGGACGATGCGGGCGCTCTGCCGCATCTCCTCCACGCGCACCTGGTAACGCGCGTAGACGTCGCTCTCGGTCCGGATAGGAATCTCGAAATCGAATTTCTCGTAGCTGGTGTACGGGTCGTCCCTGCGTGCGTCGATCTTCAGCCCGGCGGCGCGCAGCATGGGCCCGGTGACGCCCAGGTCGAGCATGTCTTCCAGGGTCATCCGGCCAACCCCCTTCGTCCGGCCGATCCAGATGCGGTTGGTGGTGAGCAGGTCCTCGTACTCGTCCACCTTGGAGGGGAAGCTGTCGATAAACGTCTTGATCCGCTGATGCCAGCCGCGCGGGGGTTCCAGCGCCAGGCCGCCGATCCGGAAATAGCTGGTCATCATCCGCTGCCCGGAGAACATCTCGAAAATTTTCAGGATTTCTTCGCGCTCGCGGAAGCAGTAGAGGAACACCGTCATGGCGCCGATGTCCATGGCGTGCGTGCCCAGCCACACCAGGTGGCTGTTCAGCCGGGTTAACTCCGTGAGCATCACCCGCATCCACTGCGCCTGCGGCGGAATTTCGAGGCCCAGCAGCTTTTCGACGGCCAGGCAGTATCCCAGGTTGTTGGAGAGCGGCGCGAGGTAGTCCACGCGGTCCGTCAAAGTGACCGCCTGCTGGTATGTCTTGACCTCGAACTCCTTTTCGATCCCCGTGTGGAGATAGCCGATGTCCGGAACGCACTTCGTGACGATTTCGCCATCGAGTTCCACGGCCAGCCGCAATACGCCATGGGTGGACGGGTGCTGCGGCCCCATGTTGAGAAGCATGCGCCGGGCGCCGGTCTCGGTTTGCCCCGTCTCCAGGACGGTGATTCCAGGAACCCCGGATTCGCTCATCCCTATACCCTCGACCCCGTGACCGGGTAGTCCTTGCGCAGCGGGTGGCCTTCCCAATCTTCCGGCAGCATGATGCGCCGCAGGTCGGGGTGGCCCCTGAAGACGATGCCGAAGAGGTCGAAGACCTCGCGCTCGTACCAGTCCGCCGAGCGCCACACGGCCGTGACCGATTCGATCTCCGGTTTTGCGCCGCTCAGCCGGCATTTCAGCCGCAGCCGGCCGTACGGCTGAATGGAGTGCAGGTGGTAAACCACTTCGAACCGCGGCTCGGCGGGGTAGCGGTCCACGGCCGTCACCGAACTCAGTCGAACGAAGTTCTGGTCGTGCTTGAGAAACCCGCAGACGCCGGCGATTCTTGCCGGAGCGATCTCCAGCGTGAGTTCTCCGCGCTCGAACTTGCCGCCCGTTGTGGCGCCGGCGTCAAACGCCGCCAGCGCCGCGGCTACGGCGTGATCGCGTAAATTGTCGGGTAGCATCCGATGTTACTGCTCTCGCCCTGCGCGGTCCGATGCGGACCAGTCCAGCGCGCCCTTTTTCCAGATGTAGAAAAAACCGGAAAGGATGAGGACCACGAAGACCAGCATTTCCACGAACGCGAACATCTTCAGTTCGCGGTAAACCACCACCCAGGGATACAGAAAAATCGCCTCGATATCGAAAAGGATGAACAGCATGCCTACCAGGTAGAACTTCACGCTGAAGCGCTCTCGCGCGTCCCCTGTGGGCGCAATGCCTGATTCGTACGGCATGTCTTTGATCCGGTTGCGGACGCGCTTGCCGAAAATGTACGACGCGCCGAGCAGGCCGGCCGCCAGGGCCATGGCGATCAGGGCCTGCAGCAAAACCGGAAAATACAACTCCGTGTACGACTTAGGCATGGATTTTCGGAATCGGGAGGCTCAACTTTGACTATAATGGTGGAAAATACAGGTGTCAACCGCTGCCATGGGCATCCAAATCATCGTCAACGGAGAAGAGCGGACCGTGCCGCCAGGGCACACGATCCTGGGCCTGCTGTGCGACCTGCGGCTCGATCCGGAGCGCGTAGCCGTGGAATTGGACCGCCGCATCGTGAAACAACCGCAGTGGGGAACGACACCGCTCTCCCCGGGCGCCCAGGTGGAAATCGTACAGTTCGTGGGCGGCGGATAGATACGGTCCCACTCCCGAATCCATTCCGCGTCGGACTTGGTCAGGCAGCGGTCACGTCGTCCGCCGTGGTGGTCGGTTCCGGAACCGGCAGACCATCTTCCCTCAGTCCTCCGAGGAGACCCACCGCCTCTTTGATGAGCCGTTCCGTCTCCGCCGACGTTTTCCCGGTCGAAATGCAGCCCGGCGAATCCGGGACGTAAGCGCTGCACCCGGCCGACCGGGCGTGCCCCCGCTCCGGAGCCGCGCCGGCAGCGGGGGCCGCGGAATTACGCGAAACTGCGGACGGCCCCCGCTTCGTCTTCGTGGACGTCGAAGACCGTGTAAAGCTTCGTGATCTGCAACAGGTCCTTTACGCGCTTGGTCAGATTGAGGAGTTTCAACTGGCCGCCATTGTTGGTCACGGTGGTGAACCCGGAAACCAGCTCGCCGATCCCCGAGCTGTCGATGTAAGATACCTCTCCGAGGTTGAGCAGGATCTTCTTATGACCCTTGTTCACCATCTCGCGCAAGGCGTCGCGCATGGCGCTGGAACCCTCGCCCAGGGTGATGCGCCCCGCCACGTCCACCACGCTCACGTCCCCTACTTGCCGGGTATTTAACTTTACGCTCACTGAAATATGCCTCCTGGCTGAAAACCGCAGATCTACTTAGACGCCATGTACTTGACCAAAGTCACTTCCGTCCCCGCGGGCTGCAGGCGGCGGATGTCGAACTCGTCCATAAACGAACGCATCAGAAAGATGCCCCGCCCCGAGGTGCGCATCAGGTTCTCGGGTGACAGTGGGTCGGGCAGATTTCCGAAATCGAATCCCTCGCCTTCGTCCGCGATCCGAATCGTGAACCGCTCCGGAGTTTTGGCGACGGAAAACCGGACTTTCTTGTTTGAATTGTACCGGTTCCCGTGTACCACCGCATTCACCACGGATTCACGGACGGCCATCCCGATTTTCATGATTTCGTCGTCGTCGAATCCGGCGCGTTGAGCTACGCCAACAGCGAGCTCTTCGGCGCTGTCCACGCTATCGAGCGTCGAATCCAGAAATCGTTCTACGGTCTCCGAGGCGCGGCGCGAATTTTCCCGCATACGCAGCATGGCCGAACGATGCGGCCAAGTCGAATCGTTAGAATAAATTGCGGCGGTCAGGAAAGTCAAGGAGCAGGAGAGGGCCGATTTGCCTGCCGGTTGTTGCGCTCACTTCACCGCCCGCAGCCGCGCCCGGATGTCCAGCGCCGGAAGAACCCAGGCGCAGTGGCGCTCGTACCACTTCAGGGACCGCTTCGCAATCCGCTTTCCGAGACCGTCCAGCAGCACGTTGCCGCCGAACGACAGTTCCACCCCGAGCAGTTCGAACCCGCACCGCGGTCCGATGAACGTCGCGAACTCCCGGTCCGTAAAGTACTCGAAAGTGGCCGGCGCGAAGTGGTGGCGGTGGGTGGGGTCGGTATACGAATTATGGGAGCTGAAGTGCGGCGTGACGATGAAAATCTCGGCCCCGTTCCGCGCCACCCGGTGGGCTTCGCGCATCCCGCGTACCGGGTCTTCCAGGTGCTCGATGATGTGCGACATGTGGATGCGGGCGAAGGCGTCCTCCGGCAGCGGCCAAGGGTACCGGTTCACGTCCCAGACCACCTCGGCGCCGGACTCCGGAGACCAGTCCATCCCAATGGCCCCCGGCTCCGCGCGCCGCAAGCCGCAGCCGATATCGAGGGCCAGCGCGCCGCCCCGTGCCTTTTGCCGAATTTCGTCCTCTGTCATTTCCCTGGCCCGCGGCTCCCGCGCGCCGGTCACCTTTTTCCCCAGTTTGCATCTTTTCGTGTGGATATGGAAATCAGAGTTCAGCATCTGGGAGACGCGAAGTTCGAGGCCAGCGCGCGGGGCCACCGCGTGATCTGCGACCAGCCGCCCGCTAACGGCGGCGCCGATTCGGGCATGACGCCCCCGGAGTTCCTGCTGGTTTCGCTCGGAACCTGCGCCGGATATTACGCCGCGCAGTACCTGAAAACCCGCGGACTGCCGGCCGAAGGACTGGAGATCCGGGTAGCGGCCGAGAAAGCCCTGCAGCCGGCCCGGCTCGCCTCCTTCCGCATCGAGGTGCTCGTCCCGCCCTTGGAGCCTCTCCACGAAGCCGGCGTCCTCCGGGCCGTCAAGGCGTGCCTCGTCCACAACACCCTCATCAACGCGCCGCTCGTCGAAACGGTGGTGCATACGACGCAGGCAGAGCCGGTGGTGACGTCCGGCGCGTAGCGGAGTGTCGCGGCTGTAGGGGCCGCGCATGCCCGGCCCGGCGGCGCCTCTAAGCTAGAATTGAGGAGTGGACAGACCGGAAGAGACCGAACTCGCCCGGGCGGTGCTGGCAGGCGAGCCGCAGGCCTTCGATAAATTCGTCGAGCATTTTCGCTCCAAGGTGTTCCATTACAGTTGGCTGATGTGCGGCCAGCCGGAAGACGCCGAGGAGGTGGCCCAGGAAGCGCTGCTCAAGGCTTTCGAAGCGTTCGATTCCCTCCGGGAGCCGGACCGCGTCCGCTCCTGGATCTTCCGCATCGCCAAGAATGCCTGCCTCATGCAGCGCCGGAAAAGCGTGTTCGCCCCCACCCAGGAGCTTTCGATCGACGATTTGCCCCCGGGCGCCGAGCCGGCGGGGGATACGCGGCCTCCGGATGCGGAATTCCTCCGCAGCGAACTGAGAAACGTTTTGGACCGCATCATCGCCGAACTTCCGCCCCCCTACCGCGCGGTCGTCCTGTTGCGCGACATGGAGGAACTCTCCACTGAGGAGACCGCGCAGATCCTGGACCTCTCTACCGATGTCGTGAAGACGCGCCTGCATCGTGGCCGCCTGGCCCTCCGGCAGAAGCTCGACTGCTATCTCCACAACCACTGCCTCGAGGATCAGCCCAGCCCCAACCCCGCGCCCCTCACTCCCGCCGAACGGGAGGCGCTCTACTCCGTGTGGCGAAAGGGGTTAGCCGCGCGCGTCGGTTAGTGACCTCGGTCACTGCCTTCCCATCCTTCCGCGCCTAACCTGGAACCAGAGGTTCATCCATGGCCGCCGCCGTCGAGCCCCGACCTGCCCCCCCACCGAGGAAAAAACTGTCGCGCCGCGCCCCTCCCGACCGTTCCCAGGCCCTCCGCCGCGCGTTCCAGGCGGCGTTTCTGGCGCTGAACGTCTGGATCGGAGCCCAGTTTTACCTCTTCGTCCGGTACTACGAGAGCGGCGGACGCACGGTCCGGGCCAGCCGTCCCCCCGGCGTGGAAGGGTGGCTTCCCATCGCCTCCCTGATGAACCTGAAGGTCCTACTGGCCACCGGTGAGTATCCGCGCCTGCATCCCGCCGGCATGTTCCTGCTGATCTCTTTCCTGTCCATGTCCTGGGTGTTTCGCAAGAGCTTCTGCGGCTGGCTGTGCCCGGTGGGGACCATCTCGGAATACCTGTGGCGGCTGGGACGCCGCCTCTTCCGCCGCGACTGGCGGCTGCCCCGAGGCCTGGATATCGGCCTGCGCAGCCTGAAATACGTTCTGCTGGGTCTGTTTGTCTACGCCGTGGCCTCCCTGTCCGTCGACGCCATCCGCGCCTTCCTGGGCGGCCCCTATGGAATCGTGGACGACGTGAAGATGCTCAACTTCTTCCGTTCCCTGGGGACGGCGGGCGCGGCGGTTGTGGCCGTGCTGGTGGTGGCATCCGTGTTCGTCCAGAACTTCTGGTGCCGTTATCTCTGCCCTTATGGCGCATTGATGGGCCTGGCCTCGCTGGCGAGCCCCTTGCGCATCCGGCGCGAGCCGGACCTGTGCATCGATTGCGCCAGGTGCGCGAAGGCCTGCCCGTCCGCGCTCCCGGTGGACCGCCTGGTGACGATCCGCTCCGCGGAGTGCACCGGATGCATGCAATGCGTGGCCGAGTGCCCAGCCGCGGGCGCGTTGCTCATGGCCGCGCCCGCAAAGAAGCGAGTCCCGGCATGGGCCTTTGCCGTTGGAGTTGCGGCCCTATTCCTGGGGGTCTGCGTCTGGGCGCAATGGTCCGGCCACTGGCGCACCGATCTCCCCGCCCGCGTTTATTCCGATCTGACCCCCCACGCCGACGAGTTCACGCACCCGTAGAGACGGGCTGCCAAGCAAAATTTGCGGGCTGCCGGCGCTACCAGCTTTGGATCTCCTCGGGGTGGAACACCAGGTCCCGGTCCAGCACCATCTCCACGTGCGTCCCGGAGGGCAACACCACGTCCTGGTTGCGGGAAAGCAGGACTCCGGCCAGCGCGCCGATACCGCCTCCGACCACGGCTCCTGGCAATCCCCGGGTGATGGCCCCGATCGAGGCGCCCATGCCGGTTCCCAGGAGCACCGTCTTCCCGTCGGCCGATTTACCGTCGCCCTGAACCTGCCCCTCTTCGCCGGGGGGCCGCGCGTGAAAATCGCGGGATACGCCGTTGGGCAGGGTGAGCGAGTCGAACCGCAGGAACAACTCTCCTTTCCCGGAGACCTTGCCCGCCGGTTTGGTCCGCGTGATCGTCCCGGCCACGTCGCTGCCGCGCGGTATGACCACGCGCCCGTCCACGGCCACCGGAGCGGCGGTTCGCAGGTAGACGCGGTCGCCCTCCCGGGCGTGCTTCGTGCTGATCTGCCCGATCAATTGCAGCAGGACGCGCGTTCCTGTAGGAACCGTCACGTCGGGCGCCACGCCCGGCGCGGTCCGTTTCGCCAGAGTGGGTCTGGGCGTGTCCGCGGCCGGTTCTTCGGGAGCCGGCGCCGGCGGCGCGGCGGCGGTGAAGGTTCCTTCCCTGCGGAACACCAGCGTTCCTTCCACCTGGCCCGAGGCGCGGACCACCTGCCGGGCGATCGTCAGCGTGTTGCGGTCGCGCGAAAGCCGCCAGCGGTCCATCACGGTGTAGTCGGGCGGTCCCGAAACCTGGGTGTTCACCAGCAGAGCCGAGCCTTCCCATTTGACGACGGAATCTCTGCTCTGCTCGCCAATCCGTTTTCGCGTTTCACTCCCATCCAACGCGTAAGACCACTGCGCCGTGCCCGATGAACAGAGGAGGCCGACATCGCTCTGCGATATCGTGAGAGACGTCTCCGTCTCGCCGAGGGCGCGCGTGTTGCTGGCCGCCGCGTCCAGCCCCCATTTACCAGAGAAGTCGCGATCCGGATCGGCCGCGGGAAGGGCGTTGCTTAGGGCCGACGCCGTCAGCAGAGCCGCAAGAGCAAAGGACGTGCGCATACGTTTACGCTACCGCCGTGCGGATAAAGGTGACGATCGAATCGAGTGATGCGCCGGGCTGGAATACGGCAGCCACGCCATCGCGCTTGAGGTTTTCGGCGTCTTCATCGGGGATAATCCCCCCTACCACCAACTTCACGTCCGACATGTCCTTCTCGCGCAGGAGTTCCAGCACCCGCGGCACGATCGCATTGTGCGCGCCGGAGAGGATGGAAAGCCCGATTACCTGGACGTCCTCCTGCAGCGCGGCGTTAACAATCATTTCCGGGGTCTGGCGCAGCCCGGTGTAGATCACTTCCATGCCGGCATCGCGCAGGGCGCGGGCGATCACCTTGGCGCCGCGGTCGTGCCCGTCCAGCCCCGGCTTGGCTACCAGCACTCGAATCGGTTGTGGCATGTTCTCTAAACGTATTATGCCGCCAATCCGGAGACTGGATTTCGAAATCCGCGCAGTTTGGGGGTTTCGTAGCCTGTCCCCGAATTAATGCGCCTGATAAATGGTGGAGGGCCAGCCAATGATGTAGCCGAACAGGGCCCCGAACAAGGCGCCGAGGGCCAGACCCCCTCCAATCGTCGCTCCCCACGCCCCGGCGGCGCTTTCGCCCGGCCCGAGACTGTCCTTCGGCCCGGCCACGAGGAGTGCGGTGAGTGCGGCGGCCCCCCCAAGAGCGCCGAATTTCGCCGATTTCCCGCGATTATTGCTGGTTACCCGCACCACATCCTCGCGCGGAATCCGGTCGGCCGCGGCGGGTTCGGCGAGCCAGATCCACTCGTCGTGGTTGTCGATTTCCTGGATTCTCCCGTTCAACGCGCTGCCGTCGCGCAGTTTGATCTCGGCCGTCTGGCCGCGCGCCCAGCTCACGGGTCCGTCGATGCGCTTGAACGGCAGCCGGGTGAGGTTCTTCTGCTGCATGAGCGCCAGGCCATCCGACCCGAATTGCTGAATCGTGCCGCGAAGAACCCGGCCATCGAGCAGCCGGACCTTCACATTGAGGTCCTTGGAAACCCCGGCCAGGCGGTTCCAGTCATTCCTGGGGGCGCCGGCGAACGCCGGAAGAACGGCGGCGGCAAAGAGAACGAAGCCGATGCGCATTGGCATCACCTCCGCTTGCAGGGTAGCCCATTCCGCAGCCGGCGTCGCCACGCCGGTGCAAGATTATTGTCGGGAAACTGTACCGCCGGCGCTACAGCCGCGTGGTTTCCTGGTAGGAGCCGAAAACGGCGCGCAACGCTTCGCAGATCTCGCCCAGGGTGGCATAGGCGCGAACCGCGTCCAGGATGTAGGGCATGGTGTTTTCCGCGCCCTCGGCCGCGCCTTTCAAGGCGTCCAGCGTCCTTTGCGCCTCGGCGTTGTTGCGCCGTGCGCGCAGCGCGGCCACTTTTTCCTCCTGCCGCCGGCCGGTGGTTTCGTCGATTTGCAGCAACTCGATGGGCTCGTCGCCGGACTGGAAGCGGTTAACCCCGACGATGGTGCGTTCGCCGTCTTCGATCTCCCGCTGGTACCGGTAGCTGGCGGCGGCGATCTCGGTCTGGGGGAAGCCCGTTTCGATGGCCGCGATCATCCCGCCCATTCCGTCGATGCGGCGTATGTAGTCGTTGGCCGCGGCCTCGGTATCGAGCGTCAGCTTCTCCAGGAAGTAGCTTCCGCCCAGCGGGTCGGGCGTGTTGGCCACGCCGCTTTCGTACGCCAGAACCTGCTGGGTGCGCAGCGCGATGGTCACGGCGTGCTCGCTGGGGAGGGCGTAGGCTTCGTCCAGCGAATTCGTGTGGAGCGACTGCGCCCCGCCCAACACCGCCGCCAGCGCCTGGACCGCGGTGCGCACCACGTTGTTGTACGGCTGCTGCCAGGTGAGCGAGCAGCCCGCCGTCTGGGCATGAAACCGCAGCTTCCAACTCCGCTCGCTCCGGGCGCCGTAGCGCTCGCGCATGACAGACGCCCAGATCTTCCGCGCCGCGCGGTACTTGGCGATCTCCTCGAAAAAGTCGTTGTGGGCATTGAAGAAGAAGCTCAGGCGAGGCGCGAACTCGTCGACCTCCAGGCCGCGCTCCAGCGCCCAGTCCACGTATTCGATGCCGTCGCGCAGGGTGAAGGCCAACTCCTGCACGGCCGTCGAGCCGGCTTCGCGAATGTGGTAGCCGCTGATCGAAACCGGGTTGAATCTGGGCGTGCGCTTTGCGCCGAACTCGATGGTGTCGGTCACCAGCCGCATGGAGGGGCGCGGCGGAAAAATGAACTCCTTCTGCGCGATGTACTCTTTCAGAATGTCGTTCTGCAAGGTGCCCGAGAGGCGGGTCCAATCCGCGCCCTGCTGCTCGGCTACCGCCAGGTACATGGCCCACAGCACCGATGCCGGGGAGTTGATGGTCATAGAGACCGTCACTTCCCCCAGGGGGATGCCGCGGAACAGAATTTCCATGTCCTCGAGCGAAGCGATGCTCACGCCGCACTTCCCGACTTCGCCGGGACTCATGGGGTGGTCGGGGTCGTACCCCATCAGGGTGGGCAGATCGAAGGCCACCGAGAGGCCCGTTTGTCCCTGTTCCAGAAGGTAGTGATAACGGCGGTTGGTCTCCTCCGGCGTGGCGAAACCGGAGAACTGGCGCATGGTCCACAGCCTGCCGCGGTACATGTCGCGGTGGATGCCCCGTGTGTAGGGAAATTCCCCAGGAGGGCCCAATTCGCGCGATGGATCGAAGCCGGCCAGTTGCTCCGGGCCGTATAGGGGATCCACCGGAACCCCACTCGTGGTAGTGTGCTGGCGTTCGGTGGTTTTCATGCTTCCCTCTTCCCTTTATGGCATAAAAAAGCCGGCTCCGAAGAGCCGGCAATAACGACTCAGCTAGAAGACCGTTCCCCCCGAAACCGTCCTTCAGCTAAGTCCAACCGTTCAGATTCGGCCAGGGCAGGATGCGTTTCGACGCCCGCCGGCCCAGTTGTCACGGAAAGCACTCTCAGTTGCGGGAGCCGACGGTTTCCGTACGCCCGACGAGCGGTTGCACAGAACCGCTGCCGCACACCGCCACGCCCGTCCTGGTCAGCGCGTACAGGAAGTTGAACAGCAGGGGATAGAAAACGCTCTCCGTCAGCGGCTGATTGCCGGGCAGGCGAAAACTGATGGGCAGCTCTTTGGAGATCGAGAGGCGGATGGCGCCGGTGTGCGCCCGCCCGCCGCGGTCCTTGCGGTTGGCCACCACCATGGGAGTCTGCATCACGGCGCCTGTGCGTCCATCCACGTAGAACTGGCAGCGCGAGAACCAGCCCAGGTTGGCGGAATCGGCGGCGTCGAAGAGCAGCAGGGGCGCCTGGCGTTCGGTGGCGGTCAGATCGATCTGGATGGAGCGCGGGTTCTCTGTCATGCGGACTTCGAATCCCGCCTGACGCGCCA